>NZ_LFDT01000011.1:0-110256 GCF_001037925.1 Vogesella sp. EB
GAAGGACCGGGTCTCGCTGAAACTGATTGCCGCCAAAGGCAAGGTACAGGTTCAGGCGCAGAGCGATGCGATGGAGCTGACGGCGGACAAGGACGTGACCATTAGCAGCCTGAGTGCCAGCCAGTTGTTCAACGGCAAGAAAGAGGTGCTGCTCACCTGCGGCGGTGCCTACATCCGCATCAAGGACGGCAAGATCGAACTGCACGCACCGGGCAAGGTGAGCTTCAAAGGCGGCAGCCACGACTGGAGCGGGCCGGCGAAGATGACCCCGGCCCATCCATCCTTTCCGCAGCATGCGCCGACATTCCCGCTCCGCATCAAGGTCGACCAGTCGCCACTGGGCGTGAAGAGCGGTTGGGGCGGCATGCCCTACAAGCTGTATGCCGATGCTGTCTTGCAGGGCGAGGGTGTGATAGACGAGCAAGGACACATCCAGGTGGCGCACCGCGTGCCGGTACAGAAATACAAGCTGGAACTGGCCAATGGGGTGGTGTACGACATTCCGGTAGCCGTGGATTACCACAATCCGGCGCAAGGCGAAGCGGCGAATGCCGGTTTTCACAAACACACGGCTGGAGCCGCACCAGACGGTGGCCGTGACGAGCTGCTGGCATCGGCGCGTGAAGATTTTCTGGCGCTGTTCAAACCGTCTGGCAAGGGCGAATAAGCATGAGCAACAAGATTACGACGCCGATTGCGGCCAACCAGGGTCTGCAATGCACAGTCACTCCACCTTGGTTCGTACAGAAATCGGAATACAGCCCGCTGAATGGCACCTTTGATTTTCTGATCAATGGCGAGCGCGCGTTTGCCGAGGTGCACCGCGCCATCGCCCTGGCCAAAAAGTCGGTGTACATCATCTGCTGGGGCTTCCAGCCGTCGATGTATTTCGTGCGCAAGGGAGCAGAAAACATCCGCTATGACGAGTTGCCGGAAGCGGTGCCGGCACAGATCGGCAAACTACTGGAATACAAGGCCCGCAACAATGTGCAGGTCAAGGTGCTGTGCTATGCCTTTGAAGACATTCCGGCACGGGCGGCCACCATGGCACGGGAGGTTAGCAAAGGTGCTGGCGGAGGTGTGGCGGGTGCCGTTGCTGGTGCGGCCAAAGGCGCTGCCACGGATGACAAGACCTACATCAACGTCACTGGGGTAAAGGCCGGTCTGGGAGAGTCCAACACCCCAGGGCGGCACAATCGGCGGCTTTCGGATCAGCCCTCTACCAGCACCGATCAGATGCAGGAATACGATATTGCTTGGTATGAACGCTACGATCGCAAGCAGGAGAAGGCCGACATGGCGCGCAATGCCAAGCAGGCAAAGTCGGACGTCACCATGCAGAACCTGCAGTTCTACAGCCGGGACTTCACCGCTCAGGATCGTCAGTTTCTGCTGGCGCATGACTATACCGACAAGCATGTCAGCCGCACGATGCGCTATGTGCTGGCCGGCACCCCCAGCCACCACCAAAAAACCGTGCTGGTCGATATCGAGAGTCCGAAAGACCATCTGGCCTTCGTGATGGGACACAACATGCTGGACGCCTATTGGGATACCAGCGCGCACAGCATCCAGAAGCGCAAACCCCACACCCCCTGGCTGGGGCCAAATGGCCTGCTGCCACGGCAGGACCTGTCCAGCCGCCTCAGCGGCCCGGCTTGCGGCGATGTCTATCGCAACTTCCTGCAAGCCTGGCAACAGGCCGCCGGGCAGGCGCTGCCGAAGATCGATACCCGTCGCTACCCGCTGCATGACAAGCGTGGTCAGGCATTGCAATGCCAGATCGTGCGCACCCAGCAACAGGTGCGCAGCCAGGGCAGGGCGGTGGAAGACATCAAGCAGGTCTACCTGCAGGCGGTGAACAACGCCACCCGGAGCATTTACATCGAAAACCAGTACTTTCGCTGGCCACCACTGGCCGACGCCATCTGCAAGGCGGCACAGGACCAGACGAGCTGTGGGCGCGACCCGGGCCAGCACGGCTCGCTGCACCTGTTCGTTGTGACCAATAGCAGCGACGACGGCATGGGCTCCGGCACCCTGAAAAGCTACCAGATGCTGGACAAGCTGGGCCGTGCCGACACCATTCCCGGCGTGGCGCGCACCAAGCGCATCGAAAACCTGGATGCCAGCATCCGCCAGGCGCAAGGCCAGGCGCGGCGCACAGGCATCGGCCTGCCCAATCCGGTGTTGTACCCGGGCGGCAAGTACCCGCCAGCTTGGCAAAAACAGGCCGAGAAATACCACCAGGCCACGCAAAAAGTGCAGGGGCTGAAGCGGCAGCGCGACGAGCTGGCCGACAAGAGCAAGCAGGCGCACGAGGTGATCCGGCCGGAAGAAGTGCCCGGCCTCAAGGTGCACATCTGCACCCTGGTGCCGCCGGACACCCCGCCGTCGCCCGACAGCTATTACGTCGAGATGGTCTACCCGATGACCACGCGCCGCGTGAAGCGCGAAGGCAAGCAATGGCAGGAGGTGTACATCCACAGCAAGCTGATGATCGTCAACGACACCTTCATGACCCTGGGCAGCAGCAATATCAACACCCGCAGCATGCAGGTGGACAGCGAACTCAACCTCGTCCACTGCAACCCTCAGGTGGCCAGAAAAGCGCGCCTGGACCTATGGAACATCCACACCGCGGGCAAGGGGGCACAGGCGGACGTGGGGGAGGCGTTCAAGTCGTGGGAAAAGATAATTAGCGAAAACAAACGGCGCGAGACTGATCGCGTTTTACCTCCTTACGCCTCGCTGCGCGGCTTCCTGCGTACCGACCCCAGCATCTCGGACAAGGATTAGCCCATGCGCCACCTGCTGACCTTGCTAACCCTGCTGCTGGCCGCCTGCGGCGGCAGCGCCATCAAGAGCCCGGACATGGACACCATCGACAAGATTCCTCGCAAGCTGGAAGAACAGCTGGCCTTTTATTGTGCTTACGAGCAGGCGCACACCCCGCAACGCGACCCGGAGGCCGAGCAGCTGTTCCAGCACGCGCGTTGGCTGCAGAAGAAGAACCTGTTGAAGAACGAGGCGGCGAAATACCCGGCTTTCGAGCGGCTGTACCGCATCGCCGCCGCCTGGGGCCACGACAAGGCGGCGCACAACCTGCTGCTGATGCTGATGCGTGGCCAGAGCGCCAGCGAGCTGCCCATTACCGAGGGCGTGGACCTGGTGCAGGGGCTGGTGGATCGCGGCCTGCCGCTGGGCTACTACGACATGGGCGTGCTGCTGTACCAGGGGTACGGCGTGGAGGGGAGCGAAGGTCTGGCCTTGCAGTACATGCGCCATGCCGCCGATCTAGGAAGTGCGGATGCCCAAGCCTATATCGGCGAGCAGCTGAATCGGCTCACCGCTGACTACCCAGTTCCCTACAAAATTGGTGATGCCATGAAGCGTTGTGCAGCGGAGCAGGGGCATAGTGAGTCGGCAATGGACTCTGCGACAGCACTCAAGCTGCAAAAAAACTACCCCGAAGCGCTCAAGTACTACCAGTTGGCGGTAAAAGCCGGTAATGAAACAGCAGCCCAATGGTTATCCGATGCATTTCTCGCGCCACCTTCAACTGATGAACTGGATTATCTCGCCCTGGAAAAAGACGAAGAGCGCTCCCGTCGGTACAACATTCTGTCCGACATTCTGGGGCGCTACTCCTACCTCCACCCCACGGTAGACGACATCGACGCCATCGTGCCCTTGCCACCGGCCAAGCTGCCGCCGTGGGACGGCAAGATCCAGTGGCTGAAAGACTGGGAAAGCAATGTGCCGCCACCGCTGCCTGGCGAGGCGCGCATAGTCGAGATGGCCAGGGCCAAGGGGCTGGACCCGGTTACCGGCATACCTGTTACCACGACAACGCCATGAATCTGCTCCGTCCCGGTTACCGTTTCCTAGCATTGCGGCCAACGCTGGCCGCAATCTGCCTGTTGCTGGTCGCCTGCAGCGCTAGCGCCATCAAGAGCCCGGACATGGACACCATCGACAAGCTACCTACCAAGCTGGAAGAACAGCTGGCCTTTCGCTGCGCCTACGAGCAGGCGCGCACGCCGCAACGCGACCCGGAAGCCGAGCAGCTGTTCCAGCACGCGCGCTGGCTGCAGAAGAAGAACCGGCTGAAGGACGAGGCGGCGAAATACCCGGCCTTCGAGCGGCTGTACCGCATCGCCGCCGCCTGGGGCCACGACAAGGCGGCACACAATCTGCTGCTGATGCTGATGCTGATGCGTGGCCAGAGCGCCAGCGAGCTGCCGATCACCGAGGGCGTGGATCTGGTGCAGAGGCTGGTGGATCGCGGCCTGCCGCTGGGCTACTACGACATGGGCGTGCTGCTGTACCAGGGGTATGGCGTGGAGGGGAGCGAAGGACTGGCATTACAGTACATGCGCCATGCCGCCGATCTGGGGAGCCCGGACGCGCAGCATTACATCGGGGACAAATTGACCAGTCTAGGTGTTGATTACCCAGAGGCCTACAAGGCTGGGAACCAGATGCTGAAATGTGCAGCGGAACAGGGAAATCAAGAAGCAGCTTTTGATTATGCTACTGATGTAAAAATTGACAAAAACTACTCCGAAGCGCTCAGGTACTACCAATTGGCAGTGAAAGCAGGGCGCTCGGCCGGTGCACTGTGGCTATCTGATGCATTTCGCGGCCCCTCTCCCAGTGACGAGTTGGATTACCTGGGACTGACCAAAGACGAAGAGCGCTCTCGTCGCTACAACATTCTGTCCGACATTCTGGGGCGCTATTCCTACTTCCACCCTACGGTAGACGACATCGACGATATTGTGCCCTTGCCACCGGCCAAGTTGCCGCCATGGGATGGCAAGATCCAGTGGCTGAAAGACTGGGAAAGCAATGTGCCGCCACCGCTGCCTGGCGAGGCGCGCATAGTCGAGATGGCCAGGGCCAAGGGGCTGGACCCGGCTACCGGCATGCCTGCAACCACGACGGGGCAGCCATGAGCGTGCTTAGTCCCTGTCTCCGGCGCCTGACATTGCGGCCAACGTTGGCCGCAGCCTTTCCGCGGCTGACGGCTACCTCCGACTACCTGGAAACACCGCATGCCGTTAGCTGCGGCAATGGGCGGGAGCACAATCCTGTAACCCGGAATATCTGACATGCTCGAATCCCTTCTCCCCTATTACGAACGTGAGCTTGGCCATCTGCGCGAGCTGTCGGGCGAGTTCGCCCGCCGTTACCCCAAGATCGCCGGCCGCTTGCAGCTGGAAGGCGATCAGTGCGAAGACCCGCATACCGAGCGGCTGATCGAGGCGTTTGCCTTTCTGACGGCGCGGGTTCACAAGAAGCTGGACGACGACTACCCGGAGGTGGCCACCAGCTTTCTGGACGTGATGTATCCGCACTACCTGCAGCCGATGCCGGCGGCCACCGTGGTGCAGTTCGAGTGCGATGCGCAGCGGCCGGAGATCGGCAAGCGCTACCGCATTGAGCGCGGGCAGCAGGTGCTGGCGCCAGCCATCCAGGGGGTGAACTGCAAGTTCCGCAGCGTCTACCCGGTGGACCTGTACCCGCTGCAGCTGCAGGAAGCCAAGCTGGAACTGACCAGCGGCTCACCCTACCTGCGCAGCCTGGCGCCGGATGCGACGGCAGTGCTGACCCTGCGGTTGCAGACCCAGGGCGGGGTGGCGCTGAATGCCATCGATCTGCAGTCGCTGCGCTTTTTCCTCGATGGCGAGCCGGCCTTGATGCACCTGTTGTACGAGATGCTGCTGTCCAATGTGCTGCGGGTGCAGGCAGGAGACGGCAGCGAGGATCCGGCGCGCACGCGCATGTTGGCCGCAGACAGCTTGCAGGCGGTGGGTTTTGGCCGTGACGAGGGCATGCTGGAGTACGACGAGCGCTCATTCATGGGCTATCGGCTGCTGTCGGAGTACTTCAGCTATCCGGACAAGTTCCTGTTCGTCGATCTGCTGAACCTGGCGCCGCTGGCGGCGCGCCTGACGGGCGACACCCTGCAATTGCGGCTGCATCTGCGCAGCTACCCGGACAGCGAGCGTCATCACCGCCTGCAAAGCCAGTTGCAGCCGGCGCACCTGAAGTTGGGCTGCACGCCGCTGATTAACCTGTTTGTGCAGCCGGGCGAGCCGATTCGCGTCACGCACCAGAAAACCAGCTATCCGGTGCTGACCGATGCGCGCAAGCAGCAGGCTTACGAGGTGGTGCAGATTCGTAAAGTGGTGCGGGTGGAGAAATCCGGCGAAGGCGAGAGCAGCGAAGAGGTACTGCCGTTCTATGCCACGCGTCACGGTAGTGGGCAAGCGCCCCGCTTTTACTGGCATGCCAGCCGCGAACCGTCGGTACGGCAGGGGGACCGCGGTACCGACATGGCGCTGCACCTGGTGGATCTGCAGTTTGAGGCGGTACGGCCTGCGGGCGAGGTGCTGAGTCTGACGCTGCTGTGCAGTAATCGTGACCTGCCGGAGCAGATTCCGTTTGGTGGCAGTCAGGCGACCCAGCGTACCGATTTCCAGTTGCCCGGGCATTCGGTGGTGAAGCGCGTGCGCCTGTTGCGCAAGCCGGGTGCCAGCCAGCGCAGTCCGCTGGGACGGGCGCTGCAGTGGCGCTTGATCTCGCACCTGTCGCTCAACTACATGTCGATTGTCGAGGCAGGGCGTGAAGCGCTGCAGGAAATGCTGACCCTGTACAACCTGGGTGAGGCTGCGGCCAACGTGCGCCAGATCCAGGGCATTGTCGGCATCTGCAGCCAGCCGGCGGTACAGCGCGTCAACGGCCGCCACTTTTCCGGCTTCGTGCGCGGCACTGAAATCACGCTGACGCTGGATGCCGATTACTACGTCGGCGGTAGTGTCTATCTGTTTGCTTCCCTGCTGGAGCGCTTCTTTGCGCTGTACTGCGCCCCCAACAGCTTTACCCGCCTGCGGGTGAAGACCGTGCAACGAGATGAGGAGGTCGCCTTATGGCCAGCCCGAGCCGGCGAAGCCCTCGTGATCTGAGGCAGGCACTGGCGCAGGACGCCAGCCAGTTCAGTTTTTTCCAGGCGGTGCGCCTTCTGGGACTGTGCGAGGGCACGCGCCGGGCACGGCGCACGCTGCCGGCGCAACTGCGCTTTCGTACCCTGGCATCGCTGTCGTTTCCGGCCAGCGAGCTGGTGCAGTACCGCCCCCGGCAGCAGGGCGAGGCGACTCCGCCGGCCGAGATGACCGTGAGTTTCATGGGGCTGACCGGCCCCAGCGGCGTGTTGCCGACCTCGTACACCGAGTTGCTACTGGAGCGGCGGCAGCAATTCCGCGATAGCACCCTGCACGCGTTCCTGGACTTGTTCAGCCATCGCGCCATTGCCCTGTTCTACGGCGCCTGGCGCAAGTACCGCTTCTGGTTGGCCGAAGAGGCCGGCGAGCAGGATGGTTTTGGCCGCAACCTGCTGGATCTGGCCGGGGTCGGCCTCAGCCGGCTGCGTGGCCAGGCGACCAAGGACGGCCTGCTGGACGAGCGCGTATTCATTTATTACGCCGGCTTGCTGAGCCAGAAGCCGTTGTCGGCGCAGACGCTGCAAACGCTGGTGGAGGGGCTGTTCGCCACCCGTGCCCAGCTACAACAGTTTGCCGGCCAGTGGCTGGCGGTGCCGTTGGCCGAACAAAGCCGGCTGGGGGGCCAGTCGTGCGAGCTGGGGGTGTCACTGTTTGCCGGTGAGCGGCAGTGGGACCGACAGACCCGGTTGCAGCTGCGGCTGGGCAGCCTGCGCCGTGCGCAATTCGATGCGCTGTTGCCGGGGGGCGACGGAGCCCGCGCCCTGCAGGCACTGCTGCAGTTTGCCGTCGGGCATCAGCTGGCGGTGGATGTCTGCCTGGTGCTGGACAAACGCGACGTGCCGCCGGCGCGGCTGGATGCCGCCCTGCCGCCTCGACTGGGGGCCAGCAGCTGGCTGGGGCCGCAGGCGCAGGACCCGGACGACGTGCGCTATGCGCTGTTGCATTGAGCGGCGGCCGCTCTCTTTCTTTCTTATCTGGACGAAAACACCATGTCAGTACCCTTGAAATCCCTGATCGAGCGCCTGACGCCTCCTGCCCGCCACTGCGTGGAACAGGCGGCCAGTCGGGCGCTGGCGCGTACGCATTTTGAAATCGAGATCGAGCATGTGCTGCTGACCATGCTCGACCAGAGCAACAACGCGGCCATCGCCGCGCTGTTGGCGGCAGGGGCAGATCTGCCCGCCTTGCAGCAGGGGATGGAGCAGGAGCTGGATGGCTTCCGTAGCGGCAACAGCCGCAATCCGGTGCTGTCCGCCTGGCTGCCCAAGTGGCTGGAAAAAGCCTGGCTGCTGGCCAGTGCGGAGTTCGGCGAGGACAGCGTGTCCAGCCTGGACCTGCTGCTGGCGTTGCTGCGCGATGACAGCTTGCGCCCGGCACTGCAGAGCGGTTGTCCGGCCCTGCTGCAGCTGGATGCCGGCCGCCTGCTGCCGGCTTATACCGCACTGCGCCAGCATGGCGGCGAAGGCTCGCCGGTGGCTAGCAGCGCCGTTAACCCGGATGCACCGGCGGCTGCCGGCAAGGCGCGTGGCGGCATGGCCCTGGACAAATACACCATCGACCTGACCTCGCAAGCGCGTGCCGGCAAGATCGACCCGGTTCTGGGCCGTGAGGCGGAAATCCGCCAGATGATCGATATCCTGATGCGCCGCCGGCAGAACAACCCCATCCTCACCGGCGAACCCGGCGTGGGCAAGACCGCGGTGGTGGAAGGGCTGGCGCGCAAGATCGTGCATGGCGAAGTGCCGTCGGTGCTGGCTGGTGTGGTGCTGCGCACGCTGGACCTGGGCCTGCTGCAGGCCGGGGCCAGCGTCAAGGGCGAGTTTGAGAACCGTCTGCGCCAGGTCATCGACGAGGTGAAGGCCAGCCCGGTGCCCATCATCCTGTTCATCGACGAGGCGCACACCCTGATCGGTGCCGGTGGTGCGGCCGGGCAGAACGATGCGGCCAACCTGCTCAAGCCGGCACTGGCACGCGGCGAGCTGCGCACCATCGCCGCCACCACCTGGGCCGAGTACAAGAAATACTTCGAGAAGGACGCCGCACTGGCGCGCCGCTTCCAGGTGGTGAAGGTGGAAGAGCCGGCACCGGAGATCGCGGTGCAGATGGTGCGCGGCCTGGCGAAGGCCATGGCCGAGCATCACCAGGTAGAGATTCTGGAAGAGGCGGTGGCGGCAGCGGTGAACCTGTCCAGCCGCTACATCACCGGCCGCCAGCTGCCGGACAAGGCCATCAGCGTGCTGGATACCGCCTGCGCCCGCGTGGCGCTGTCGCGTGCCGGCCAGCCGGGGCCGATCGAGGACGTGGCGGTGCTGATTGCCAACGTGGAGAGCGAGATTGCCGCGCTGCAACGCGAAGATGGCCACGGCGAACGCATTGGCGAACTGGAGGGCCGCTGCGCGCAGCTGCACGACGACCTGGCGCAGCTGAATGCCGCCTGGCAGGCGCAGCAGCAGCTGGTAGCCGAGATCGATGCTACACGCCAGCAGCCGGCGCCAGACAAGGCCGGCAAGGGGCGCAAGCCGTCGCCGCTGCAGCACAAGCGCCGCGCGCTGCGCGAATTGCAGCAGACACAGCCGCTGGCGTTCGAATGCGTGGACGAAAACGTGATTGCCGACGTGATTTCCGGCTGGACAGGCATCCCGCTGGGGCGCATGGTCAGCAACGAGCTGGCGCAGGTGCAGCAGCTGGCGCGCCTGCTGGGCGAGCGGGTGATCGGCCAGGACCACGCACTGCGGCAGATTGCCGAGCGGGTGCAGATCGCCAAGGCCGGACTGGAAGACCCGGGCAAGCCCAAGGGCGTGTTCCTGCTGGTAGGGCCGTCCGGCGTCGGCAAGACCGAAACCGCGCTGGCGCTGGCCGAGGCGCTGTACGGCGGTGAGCGCAATCTGGTCACCATCAATATGTCGGAATACCAGGAGGCGCACAGCGTGTCCGGGCTGAAGGGCTCGCCGCCGGGCTATGTCGGCTACGGCGAGGGTGGGGTGCTGACCGAGGCGGTGCGGCGCAAGCCTTACTCTGTGGTGTTGCTGGACGAGGTGGAAAAGGCGCATCCGGACGTGCTGGAGCTGTTCTTCCAGGTATTCGACAAGGGCGTGCTGGAGGACAGTGAAGGCCGCGAGGTGGACTTCAAGAACACCATCATCCTGCTTACCTCCAATGCCGGCACCGATCTGGTGATGCGCGCCTGCGAACACGGCGTGACGGTCGAGGGCGAAACCCGCGCCCCTGGCGCGGATGACCTGGTAGAGGTGCTGCGGCCAACCCTGCAGCAGGTGTTCAAGCCGGCCTTCCTGGGACGGCTGGACATCGTGCCCTACTTCCCGATCAGCGATGACGTGCTGCACGCCATCGTGCAGCTGAAACTGGAGCGCATCCGCCAGCGCATCGCCAGCAACCATGGCGCACAGGTGGAGTTCCCGGACGAGCTGGCCGCCACCATGGCCGCGCGCTGCATGGACGTGGACAGCGGCGCGCGCAATGCCGACGCCATCCTTACCCGCACCCTGCTGGCGCAGATCTCCAGCGACCTGCTGGCGCGCATGGCCAGCGGCAAGCCGGTGAAGAAGATCTCCGTGGCTCTGAAGGGCGACGCGCTCAAGGTGCGCGTGAGCTAGGAGGGCGGGACGCATGCTGAAACTACTGGCCCTGCTGGGGCTGTCCACCCTGCTGTGGTGGTCGGCGCTGTGGCTGCTGATCCCGGTGCACTGGCAGCAGCTCAGCCCCACCGTCATGTTGCTGCTGCACCTGCTGCCGCCCATCATGCTTACCGTGCTGGTGCAGCTCTGGCGACTGCGCCAGCAGCGGCAGGAGCAGACTGCCGCCCAGGCGCAAGCCGATGCCGAGGCCGCCGCCCAGCAGGCACGGCGCGATGCCGCCCGCACGCAGCACCAGGCGGCGCTGCACGAGCGACAGCAAACGATAGCCTGTCGCTGGTTATGGGGGCAGGCGCTGCCTCAGCGTGACGAACCCGCCTGGCTGGCGGCACTGCCTGACGCTTGCCAGTGGTCGGTGCTGACGGCGGAGGAGGTGGCCGAGGGCGCGGTGCTGGACAGCCTGCAAGCGAGTGTGGCCGACGCCTTGCTTGCCCTGTATGGCGAGCTGCCGGGTGCCGCTGCGTTGCCGTTGTTGCTGGAGGTGCTGCCGCAGATCTCCGGCATCGAGCAGGTTGGCCGCATGCGCGAGCTGCAGCAGCAAGCTTGGTTCAGCGCACAGGGCGATGTGCCGCAGCCGGACAGCGATTGTCGCTTTCTGCCCGGCAGCGGCCCGTTGGCCGAACGCGTCCTGTCGTTTCTGGCGCAGGACCCGACGTTGCCCGGAGTGGTGGTGCTGGCCGCCGATGCGCCGCGGGCATTGCTGGATGCGGATGAGGAGCCGGACAGCCATACCCGCCAGCAGTGGCGCCAGCTGGGGCGCCCCGGTGCCGCCGTGGTGCTGATGCTGTTCCTGCGCGAGGGGCTGCTGGCGGCGGAAGGGCACGCCCCTGCGGCCGGCGCTGACCCCTACCAGCCCTACTGGGAACGAAGTGCTACCGCCATCCCGGCGGGCTGGGGGCCGGTGCCGGCATCCGCTCAGGCGGCCCTGTCTGCCTTGCCCGTGCTCGCCTGCCTGGCCCCGTCCAGTGGGACGGCGCTGGCGCAGCAGGGAACCCTGCAGCTCACCCGCCAGTTGCAGGCGCTGCTGGACAACGCGCTCGTGAATGCGGCGCTGCTGGACTACCCGTTCAGCGAGGAGGACGCCCGGCCGCAGGACAACCGGGCCGACAGCGTGGCCTGGCTGGTGCACAACAGTGGTGATGTCGAGGTTGGTGGCGCGCGGCTGTCCGCCATTGCCAGCAATCTCACCCGCCATCAGATCGCGCTGCACCCTATCGATGAAGCCTGCAACCTGGTCCGCGACTGGGGCGATGTCGGTGCGGCTACGTCCGCCATGCTGGCGGCGCTGGCGGTTACCCATTGCGCCCGGCTGGCGGCGCCGGCGGTCATTACCCAATTTCATCACGACCATGCTGCCCTGGCGGTGGCGCGGCCGGCCTGCAAGGAGAACACTCTATGAAACGCGCCATTCGCCTGGGCGACCCGACCAGCCACGGTGGCAAGGTGGTGAGTGCCGCATCCACTACCGTACTGTTCGGCAAACAGGTCGCCCTGCTGGGCGACCAGGTAACCTGCCCGCAGCAAGGGCATGCCAATTGCACCATTGTGGAAGGTGACGGTAGCTGGCTGGTGGGCGGCAAGCCGGTAGCACTGGAAGGCCACAAGGTGAGCTGCGGTGCCATGCTGATCTCCACCCTGCCCGAACTGGGCAAGGGCTGAGGCGCACCGTGATCCGAACACAAGCAACAGGTACATTTGCATGACACCAGAACAACTACTGGCTCCGATCGCCGGGGCGCACCCTGCTGGCGAGGATATGGCCTACTCGGCACTGTTTGACCAGATACGCGAGGCCCGTCGCAGCGACGACCCGACTCTGGCGCAAGGCGAGTGGGAACAGACCCTCAAGCAGGCCGAATGGCCAAAAGTGGTCAAATTGTGCGAAGAGGCCCTCGTCTCCTACAGCAAGGATTTGCAACTGCTGGTGTGGTATGCCGAAGCGCAGGTCAAGGTGGCCGGGCTGGCCGGCCTGCAGCTGGCGCTGGCGGCACTGGACGGCTGGCTGCAGCAGTACTGGGACAGCGGCTTTCCGGAGCTGGACCCGCACGATCTGGACGAGCGCGTCGGCAAACTGGAGTGGTTGAACCTGCAGCTGGGGCAGGGCGTGCGCGAGCTGCCGCTGATCCGTCCCGAATTCGGTGGCTACAGCTGGTTGCAATGGCAGCAGTCGCGCGAGGTGGACAACCTGGGACTGAAGAACCCGGAAGCGCGCGAAGCGGCCATCGCCGAAGGCAAGCTGGCCGGTGAGACCTTCGACAAGGCCGCGCAGCAGTCGGGGGCCGCCTGGTTCCAGCAATGCATGGAGCAGCTGGTGGCGGTGCTGCAGGCCTACGAGGCACTGGATGCCGGCATCGAGCTGCGCTTTGGCGAGCAGGCACCCAGCCTGGCCGAGCTGCGCAATGCCATTTATGCCTGCCAGGACCTGGTGCTGCGTTACCGCCAGCAGCTGGGTGGTGGCCAGACCGGCAGCACGCCGCCCGCGGCCACCGTAACCGAGGAGAAGAAGCCCGTGAGTCCGTTCCCCGCCACCATGACCCCGCCACCGCTTGCCGCGCCGGCCATCGTCTTTGACGGCAGCATCGCCAACCGCCAGCAGGCGGTACAGATGCTCACCGAGGTGGCGCGCTACTTCCGCCACAACGAGCCGCACAGCCCGGTATCGCTGCTGGCCGAGCGCGCGGCACGCTGGGCGGAAATGAGCCTGGAGGAGTGGCTGCAGCACGTGGTGAAGGATGACTCCACCCTACGCCAGCTGCAGGAGCTGCTGGACGTGCGCCAGGATTGAGTCGTTGCGGCGATCTGCTTGACCCCTGCTGCGGCCAACGTGGTTGACCGCAGCAGGGGACATGCGGATAATCCACCTTCTTTTCAAATGCTTAGCGCAGCCTGTCGCCAGTTTCGATGACCGTAGCACCCTCCGCCTTACCCCCGCGCCGCCTGTCCGTGGCCCCGATGCTGGACTGGACCGATCGCCACTACCGCTATTTTGCGCGCCTGATTACCAAGAACACCTGGCTGTACACCGAGATGGTGACCACCGGGGCGCTGTTGCACGGCGATGTGCCGCGCCATCTGCGCTACCACGACGCCGAGCACCCGATCGCGCTGCAGCTGGGCGGCTCCGAGCCGCAGGAGCTGGCACAGTGCGCCAGGTTGGCCGCAGAGTGGGGCTACGACGAGGTCAACCTCAACGTCGGCTGTCCGTCGGAGCGGGTGCAGAAGGGTGCCTTCGGTGCCTGCCTGATGGCCGAGCCGCAGCTGGTGGCCGATTGCGTGAAGGCGATGCGCGACGCGGTCGACATCGACATCACCGTCAAGCACCGCATCGGCATCAACGACATCGACAGCTACGACGCGATGCGCGCCTTTGTCGACGTGGTCGCCGACGCCGGCTGTCACACCTTCATCGTGCACGCGCGCAACGCCATCCTCAAAGGCTTGTCGCCCAAGGAAAACCGCGAGATTCCGC
The DNA here is from genome assembly GCF_001037925.1 of Vogesella sp. EB. NCBI lineage: Bacteria > Pseudomonadati > Pseudomonadota > Betaproteobacteria > Neisseriales > Chromobacteriaceae > Vogesella > Vogesella sp. EB. The sequence goes on from NZ_LFDT01000011.1 coordinate 14,133, forward strand.
CGCTGAAGTACGAGTACGTGTATCGCCTGAAGCAGGAGCGGCCGGATCTGGAGATCCTGATCAATGGCGGCATCAAGAGCAACGAGGAAATCGCCGCTCACCTGCAGCACGTCGATGGCGTGATGGTGGGCCGCGAGGCCTATCACAATCCCTACCTGATGGCAGAGTGGGACGCGCTGTTCTACGGCGACGACAGCCGCCCGCTGTCGCGCGGCAAGGTGGTGGAGGCGCTGCTGCCCTATGTCGCGGCGCGGCTGCAGGACGGCAGCAATGTGCGTCACATCGCGCGCCACGTGCTGGGGCTGTTCCAGGGGCAGAAGGGCGCGCGGCAATGGCGGCGCATGCTGTCCGATAGCAAGGAGCTGCACGGCGCCGACGAGAGCCTGTTCATCCGCGCGCTGCTGGCGACGCAGGGTTGAACTGTCCGCATTCCTTGTTAAGATACGTCAGATACCCCCACGCCCGGTTCGCCGGGCTTTTTGGTTTTCTGGTGCGTAGCGCCGGCGGCTGCAAGCTTGGCCGCGCTACCCGCCGTCGGAGCAAAGCATGATCGAAAAACTGGTGCTGGCCAGCAACAACGCCGGCAAGCTGAAAGAATTCGCCGCCCTGCTGGCGCCACTGGGCATCGAGGTGATTCCGCAGGGCCGCCTCAACGTGCCGGAGTGCGCGGAGCCGCACTACACCTTCCTCGAAAACGCGCTGGAAAAGGCGCGCCACGCCAGCCACATGACCGGGCTGCCGGCGCTGGCCGACGATTCCGGCATCTGCGTCGAAGCGCTGGGCGGCAAGCCCGGGGTGCAGTCGGCGCGCTTTGCCGGCGAGCCGAAATCGGACGAGCGCAACAACGCCAAGCTGGTAGAAAAGCTGCAGGGCAAGGCCAACCGCCGCGCCTACTACTACTGCGTGCTGGTGCTGGTGCGCCACGCCGACGATCCGCAACCGCTGGTGGTCGATGGTGCCTGGTACGGCGAGGTGGTGGATACCCCGTCCGGTAACGGCGGCTTCGGCTACGACCCGCACTTCTGGCTGCCAAGCCACGGCTGTACCGTCGCCGATCTGCCGGCCGGGGTGAAGAACGGCATCAGCCACCGCGGCCAGGCGATGCAGGCGCTGTTGGCGAAACTGCAGGCGCAACTGGCATGAGCGTGATCGATCTGTCGGCGCTGAAGGGCGGCTTAAAAGAATTGCCGCCGCTGTCGCTCTACATCCACTTCCCGTGGTGCGTGAAGAAGTGCCCGTACTGCGACTTCAACTCGCACGAGTTCAAGCCGGTGCCGGGCGCCATCGCCATCCAGGCCGCCGACAACGTTGGCCGCAGCCGCGTCGGCGAAGGCTTCGACGAGATGGCCTATGTCGAGGCGCTGCTGCGCGACTTCGAGTACAGCCTGCCGGCGATCTGGGGACGGCCGATCACCACCATCTTCATGGGCGGCGGCACCCCCAGCCTGTTCTCGCCGGAGGCGATGGACGCGCTGCTGGCCGGCTTGCGCGCGCGTGCGCGCATCCACCCGGATGCCGAAATCACCATGGAGGCCAACCCCGGCACCTTCGAAAGCGAGCGCTTCAAGGGCTATCGTGCCGCCGGCATCAACCGGCTGTCGATCGGCATCCAGAGTTTCGATCCGCGGCAGCTCAAGGCGCTGGGGCGCATCCATGACGGTGACGAGGCGCGGCGCGCGGTGGAGATCGCGCTGACGCACTTCGATAATGTGAACCTCGACCTGATGTACGCGCTGCCGAACCAGACGCTGGCCGAGGCGCTGGCCGACATCGACACCGCCATCGCCTTTGGCGTCACGCACATTTCCGCCTACCACCTCACCATCGAGCCGAACACGCTGTTTGCGGTGCAGCTGCCGGCCAACCTGCCGGACGACGACATTTCCGCCGACATGCAGGAGGCGATCGAGGCGCGGCTGGAAGGCGCCGGTTACGTGCACTACGAGACCTCCGCCTTCGGCAAGCCCGGCCGCTTTGCCCGCCACAACGTCAACTACTGGCAGTTCGGCGACTACGTCGGCATCGGCGCCGGCGCGCACGGCAAGATCAGCTCGCACGAGGGCGTGGTGCGCGAGATGCGCTACAAGCAGCCGGCGGCCTATCTGCAGGCGGTGGCGGACGGCAAGCCGCTGCAAAGCAGCCACAAGGTTGGCCGCAAGGAACTGCCGTTCGAGTTCATGATGAACACCCTGCGCCTGACCGGTGGCTTCGAAACCAGACTGTTTAGCGAACGCACCGGTTTGCCGGTATCCTGTATCCAATCGCAATTGCGGCAAGCGCAGGCGGAGGGGCTGATCGAACAGGATCTCACCCATCTGCGGCCAACGTTGAAGGGCCAGCGCTTCCTCAACGATCTGTTAACCCTGTTCCTGCACGACGAAGGAGAAAATTGATGGCCAAGGAAATCATCCACACCGACAAGGCCCCGGCGGCAATCGGCGCCTACTCGCAAGCGGTCAAGGCCGGCAACACCGTGTACCTGTCCGGCCAGATCCCACTGGATCCGGTGACGATGACGGTGGTGGAAGGCGGCTTTGCTGCGGAAACCCACCAGATGTTCAAGAACCTGAAAGCGGTGTGCGAAGCCGCCGGCGGCTCGCTGGACCAGATCGTGAAGCTGAATGCCTTCCTCACTGACCTGTCCAACTTCGGCACCTTCAACGAGATCATGGCGCAGTACATGAGCCAGCCGTTCCCGGCGCGTGCCGCCATCGGCGTTGCCAGCCTGCCGAAGGGCGTGCAGGTGGAAGCCGACGCGGTGATGGTACTGGGCGAGTAATCACGCGCAGCGTGGTATCAGTACAAGCGGCCTGCGGGCCGCTTTTTTCATGGCGGCCATGCAGGCTGGCTAGACAAGGAGAAACGGCATGAAGATCGGCGATGTGATGCGTCACAGCGGCGCCAGCGCCAAGGCGATCCGCCACTACGAGGCCATCGGCCTGCTGGGGCCGATCGCCCGCCGCGGCGCCTACCGCTGCTACACGGCGCAGGATGTCGCCTTCGTGCAGCTGATCCGCCAGGCGCAGGCAGTGGGGCTGTCGCTGGCGCAGTTGCGGGGCCTGCGCACCGCCGTTGGCAGCATCGACTGGCCGGCCGTGGCGCAGCGGGTACGCGCACGCGATGCCGAGGTCGCCGCGGAGCAGGCGCGGCTGGCGGCACAGCGTGCCAGGCTGGCGACGGTGCTGGCCGAGATCGAGCACTGTCTGCAGTCCGGCGTGGCGTGTCCCGCGGCTTGACTCTGCCCTGTGGGGCAGGGTTTATCGTACTGGCATGAAAGGGGAGTGATCATGTCAGAACGATGGGTGGTGATACTGGGGCATCCCGATGCCGACAGCCTGTGCGGGGCGCTGGCGCACCGTTATGTGGAGAGCGCGCGCGAGGCCGGGCGCGAGGTCAGCCTGTTCTGTCTCGGCGACCTGCAGTTCGACCCGGTGCTGCGCCACGGCTACCGCCAGCCGCAGCCGCTGGAGCCGGACCTGCAACGGCTGCAGCAGGCGATTGCCGACGCGCAGCAGCTGGTGCTGGTGTTGCCGCTGTGGTGGGGCGGCATGCCGGCGCTGCTGAAGGGCATGTTCGACCGCGTGTTCCTGTCCGGCTGGGCTTACCGCTACCGCCAGGATTCGGTGTGGTGGGACAAGCTGCTGCGCGGTCGCCGCGCCGAGGTGATCGTCACCATGGACACGCCCGGCTGGTACTACCGCTGGGTGTACGGCCAGCCGCTGTTCCGGCAGCTGAAACACACCATCCTCGGCTTTTGCGGCTTTGCGCCGGTACGCATCACCGCGCTGGCACCGGTACGCGGCAGCAACAGCACGCAGCCGGCGCGCTGGCTGGAGCAGGTGGCGCAGCTGGCGGCCCGCGGCTGAGCGCAAGGTTGGCCGCAAGCCTTATCCGGCACCATGGCGCAGAATTCTCTTTTTGCCAAACCGGCCTGTTGCCATCGCCGGCGTTGCGCTAGCGTGGAAGCGGTGATCAATGACGAAGAGGAGGGCGGGTCATGGTGGCGGGGTCGACGTTATCGCTGTTTCTGCTGGCGGTGCTGGTATTGATGTTGTCGCCGGGGCCGAACATGGCCTTCGTGCTGTCGCACGGCATGGCGCTGGGGCCGAGGGGCGGGCTGGCCGCAGCGCTGGGCATTGCCGCCGCCGATCTGGTGCTGACGCTGCTCACCGCCAGCGGTGTCACCGCGCTGCTGGCGGCGTGGGCGCCGATGTTCGACCTGCTGCGCTATCTCGGCGCGCTGTACCTGCTGTGGCTGGCGTGGCAGGCATGGCGTCAGCCCGGCGTCGTCCGCCTCGGCACGCACGAGCGGGTGCCGCTGGGACGGGTGTTCCGCATGGCGTTGCTGGGCAGCCTGCTCAATCCCAAGGCACTGCTGTTCTTCATGGTGTTCCTACCGCAGTTTGTCGATGCCGGTCGTGGTGACATCGTGTTGCAGCTGACGCTGCTGGGCATGGTGCTGTCACTGGTGGCGCTGCTGTTCAACAGCGCGCTGGGCAGCTGCAGCGGCCAGCTGGGGCGTTTGCTGCAGCGCCATCCGCGCGCGGCATGCTGGCAGCGCTGGGCACTGGCGGCGGTGCTGCTGGGGCTGGCTCTACGGCTGTTGCTGCTGGAGCGGCCGCTGCCGCGCTGAGGCCGGACCAAGGTTGGCCGCAATAAAAAAGGCCCCATGCGGGGCCTTTTTGCTGGACGGCAGCGCGATCAGGCGCGATTGGTCGCCAGTTGCGGTGCCGGCTGTTCCACGTCACCGGCTGCGATGCAGGCGGCGGCGGTGAACAGCACGTCGGTGGAGCTGTTCAGCGCGGTTTCCGCCGAATCCTGCACCACGCCGATGATGAAGCCGACGGCGACCACCTGCATCGCGACATCGTTGCTGATGCCGAACAGGCTGCACGCCATCGGGATCAGCAGCAGCGAGCCACCGGCCACGCCGGAGGCACCGCAGGCGGCAACGGTGGACAGAATCGACAGCAGCAGCGCGGTCGGCACGTCCACGGTGATGCCCAGGGTGTGCACCGCGGCCAGGCTCAGCACCGAGATGGTGATGGCGGCACCGGCCATGTTGATGGTGGCGCCCAGCGGGATCGACACCGAGTAGGTGTCTTCATTCAGCCCCAGCTTCTTGCACAGGTTCATGTTGACCGGGATGTTGGCCGCCGAGCTGCGGGTGAAGAAGGCGGTGACGCCGCTTTCACGCAGGCAGGTGAAGACCAGCGGGTACGGGTTGCGGCGCAGGGTCAGGGCGACGATCAGCGGGTTCACCACCAGCGCGATGAACAGCATGGCGCCGACCAGTACCAGCAGCAGCTGGCTGTAGCCCAGTAGCGACGACAGACCGGTAGTGGCCACAGCTTCAGCCACCAGGCCGAACACGCCGACCGGGGCAAAGCGGATGATCACGCCGACGATGCGCGATACGCCGTCGGCCAGCTCGTTCAGCAGGGTTTTGGTGCTGTCGCTGGCATGGTGCAGTGCCATGCCCAGTGCCACGGCCCAGGTCAGGATGCCGATGTAGTTACCGGTCGCGATGGCGTTGATCGGGTTGTCCACGATCTGGAACACCAGGTTGTTCAGTACCTGGCCGATGCCGCTAGGCGGGGTGGTGCTGCCGGCGGCGGCCACCAGTTTCAGCGTGGTCGGGAAGACAAAGCTGGCCACGACGCCGGTGACGGCTGCCAGGAAGGTGCCCAGCAGGTACAGGGTGAGCACCGGGCGCATATTGGTCTGCACGCCCTGCTTCTTGCTGGCGATGGCGCTGGCTACCAGCACGAATACCAGTACCGGCGCCACGGCTTTCAGGCCTTTGACGAACAGGCTGCCGAGGAAGGTCAGCGACTGGGCGGTGTCGGGGGAGAAGCTGGCCACCGCAATACCGGCCAGCATGCCGATCAGGATCTGCAGCACGATGCTGCCATTCATGATCCTGCTGATAATCGAAGGATTCTGCTGCATAAATTCCCTAAATCAAGATGTGTTGAGTTGCTATGGGGACGACAGCCGGCACGATGGCAGATTCTTTTTGTCATGCGGTGAGTGCTTGCGGCCAAGCTGCGGCGGCGGGGTGGAGCCCGTCACCTCGGGGCGTTGCGAAATGCCATGAAAAACAGGCACATCGGTGTTGCGGTGCGCAGTGTAACAAATTTTCCCCTGTAGAAAAAATCCAGTATCCAGGATGCGGCGGCATTGTCGCGGCCGGCGGAACAGGCTGTTTCCGCTGGCGGCCTTCTGTCCGTGCCGCGGGCTGTGGCCTAATGGGCGCTTTGCCGGGCACGATGCCGCGCCCCGACGCTGCGGCCAACCTTGCCGGCAGCAGTCATTTACAGGAGCCACCATGAGCCGCAGTTATGCCTACCAGATCGTCAACGTGTTTGCCGAAAGCCGTTTCGGCGGCAATCCGCTGGCGGTGTTTACCGATGCCAGCGGTCTGTCGGATGACGACATGCAGCTGATCGCGCGCCAGTTCAACCTGTCGGAAACGGTGTTCCTGCTGCCGGACGATGCCGGGGCGGCCGCCAGCCTGCGCATCTTCACCCCCAGTTATGAACTGCCGTTTGCCGGCCATCCCACCATCGGCAGCGCCGCGGTACTGCACGCTCAGCACGGGCTGGGCGAGCGCTTTACGTTGCGCACCCGCGCCGGGCTGATCCCGATCCACTGGCAGGACGGCGTGTTCCGCCTCACCGCGGTGCCGGCCACGCAGCGTGCGGCCAACCTTGCGCCGGCGGACGCCGCCGCGATGCTGGGCCTTGCCGCCGCCGACATCGCCGCCGCGCCGATGTGGGTCAATGCCGGCAGCGAGCAACTGCTGATCCGCCTCGCCAGCCGCGAGGCGGTACTGGCGGCGCGGCCGGTGCACGAGCTGTTCGTGCGCCACGCCACGCTGCACCCCGGGCGCAGCATCGCCTACCTGTGGCACGTGACAAACAATGTCGCCACCGTGCGGCTGTTTTTCGAGCAGCAGGGGGCTGTCATCGAGGACCCGGGCACCGGCAGCGCCTGCGCCAACCTCGGCGGCTGGTGTGCGCTGAACGGCCTGGCGCCGCTGTCGTGGCGCATCGAGCAGGGCGAGGTCATCCAGCGGCCGAATGTGCTGTATCTGGATGTCGACGCCGCCGGCACGGTGCAGGTCGGCGGCAAGGTGCAGCAGCTGGGCGAGGGCACGTTCCGCTTGCCCTGAGTGTGGTGGCTTGCCACTATCGACAAGCGGCCAGCCGGCCGCTTTGTCATTAAGGGATTTCACCATGCTGCCCGATCGTTTTGCCGTCATTTCCGACATCCACGGCAACCTGCCGGCTTTGCAGGCGGTGCTGGCCGACATGCACGGCCGCGGAGTCAGCCACGCGGTGAACCTGGGCGAGACATCCTGTCCGGCCCGCTGTGGCCGGCGGAAACCGCTGACCTGCTGATGGGCCTGAATCTGCCGACCATCGCCGGCAACCACGAACGCCAGTTGCTGGCCTGTCAGAGCAAGCCCGGCGGCCCGTCCGACCAGTACGCCTTTGACCAGACCTCGCCGCTGCAGCGCGTCTGGCTGGCGTCCTTGCCGGGTGCGCTGCGGCTGGGCGACGTGCAGCTCACCCACGGCAGCCCGCACAGCGACCTGCAGTACCTGCTGGACGATATCGTTGCGGCCAACCTGGTGCCGGCCAGCCGGGCCACCGTGGCGCAGCGGCTGGGGCAGACCAGCGCCACGCTGGTGTTGTGCGGCCACAGCCACATGCCGCGCCTGCTGCAGCTGCCGGACGGCCCGCTGGTGCTGAACCCCGGTAGTGTGGGCCTGCCGGCCTACGACGATAGCGACGGCGGCTATCACCGCGTGCAGACCGGCGCGCCGCATGCCAGCTACGCCATTGCCGAGCGGGTGGCGACGGGCTGGCAGGTACAACTGTTGCGGATTGCCTACGATTGGCAGCAGGCCGCGCAACGGGCGGCAGACAACGGCCGGCCGGACTGGGCCGACTGGCTGCAAAGCGGCATGGCGACCTAGCACCGGCTGCGACCGTCTGAAATTCATACAAGTGATTGAACGATTTGCGTATCAAGGTTAGAGTCGTGACACCAAACCGGTGTTTGAAAAGGCATGAGGGGTGCCGGCGCCGGACAACACGAGGGAGATACGCACCATGAAGACACTAACCCAGCTTGCTACCGTCACCGCCTTGCTGTTGGCCAGCCAGGCGGCACTGGCCGCCGGTGCCGGCGGCACCTGGAAAACCATCGACGACGAGACCAAGCAGGCCAAGGCGCTGGTGGAGATCAGCGAAACCGCCGGCGGCGAGCTGTCCGGCCGCATCGTGAAGCTGTTTGCCAATCCGGACGCGGTCTGCGACAAGTGCGACGGCCCGCTGAAGGGCAAGCCGGTGGTCGGCATGACCATCCTCACCGGCCTGAAAAAAGGCGGCGACGGCTGGGAGGGCGGCAAGATCCTCGATCCGAAATCCGGCAAGGTGTACAGCGCCAAGGCCAAGCTGGCCGAGGCCGGCAAGAAGCTGGAAGTGCGCGGCTTCATCGGCATGGCGCTGCTGGGCCGCACCCAGACCTGGGAACGCCAGTAAGCCAGCCGCCGCGGCCAGCGCGGCCGTGAGCTGCAGCAATCGAAGGGACAGCCCGTTGTCTAGATAGGGGTTGGTATACCGAAGCAACCAAAATTGAGGCTTGGCAAGGTCATCTTGCCAAGCCTCAATTTGGTATATGTACCGTTAAATAGTATCACTATTATTGACTTGCTCTCTACGGAGTAACCTCGTTGAAGCAAATGCGATAATTAATCAGTCGTCTTCCAGCGGCACCATCTGGACATCAATTACTTCTGCAGGCCCAGTTTACCCAGGCTCAGTGATCCCGAAGAATTTTGAACTTGCTCTTGACGGTGGGTAGTCAATTTGGATTGACTCAAATGCAACCAAACACATTGCAGAGTATGCTGCCTCAAAAGCGAAAGACTTCACTCCTCAGGCGGTTAAGCTGTCCAGCCAAGTGCAACTCAATAGCCTGAAAAATGCCATTGAACAAACACAGATCAATGGCATAAAATATCGCCAACTAATTGAAGTAGATGGGTGGGAGTTAGTTTTTTCTCCTCCAAAAACCGTCGGGCAACTCCCCGTTTTGTACCATGCCGTTTATAAAAGGAGATAGTTATGATAAAAACAATTTCTTACAAGGCACCTTGTTCAATTCTTATTAAAAATGAGGGTTACCTGCCTTTTCACATCTCATTTCCTAGCGAAGAAACATCAACGCCAATCTATTGGAGGACTGGGAATTTCGAAAATAAACTTATAGAAATTGGGATAAATGAAAAAAGTGGTAGCATTTGTTCAATTGCATTAATTTTACCTGGAGGTATAGATCAAAAACAAGTCAAAAACACGATCGAAAAAAAGACAATCCAAGGCTTCCCTATTTTTCAAATTTCCGAATGGCTCAAAGAAACGTATAAAGATGAACTTTGCGAATTTGATGTTTTCATAAAAAAAAGCAGCATTATAATTGAATTTTCAAAAGAAAAAGAAACCAATTTTGTTTACACATCTAATAATATTGAATTTGGGTTTGATTCCAATAGCTTCTTAATATGGATCAATATTGAAATCAACAAAGAGGACGCCTTCATATTTGACAAAATCCTAGGAAGTCAAATTTAGCTAATTGCCATACAATATTCGAATACAATTCTTACCTCACGCCACCGCTTGCCGAATAGGCGTGGCGGTCAGCACCGCTGCTGGGCGGACAGGGCACCAGCGACAGCGCCCGGTCGACCACCTTCGCCGCCATCAGCGACGGTGCCATCGAGATTCGCGGTAACGACCGGCAAGATCAGGATGTCGCCACCCCCAGCCGCGATGCCGAGCACGCCGCCAACGGCCTCTCCCCCATCTTCAACAAGCAGAAAGAAAGAGCTGGACCGCCTGCAGGTGGCCCAGCTACTGAGCGAGATCGGCGCCCAGGCTACCCAGGTCGTGATCACGCAGATGGCGATGCCCGCGCAGCTGAAGGGCGCGGAGGCGGCTCGCGCCGAGGCCGCCGGCGACACCGCCGGTGCACAACGCCTGCGTGAACAGGCCAACGTACTGGAGAAGGCGTACCAGGCCAAGTGGGGCATCGGCAGCGACTTCCAGAAGGTCGCGCAGGCCGCGATCGCCGCGCTACAAGGGCTGGCAGGCGGCAACCTGGAGGCCGCCCTGAGCGGCGTGGCCGCCCCCTATCTGGCCGGCATGATCAAGAATCTCACCACCGACAGCAATGGCCAGGTCAACACCGGCGCCAACGCGATGGCGCATCGCCGTACTGGGCGCCGCGCTGGCCGAAGCGAAAGGTGGCAGCCCCGCTGGCAGCCAGTCTGCTGCTGGCACAGTTCTATCCCGACAAGAGTGTTGATCAGCTGACCGAGAGCGAGAAGCAAACGGTCTCGGCACTGACGACGTTGACCGGCACCCTGGCGGGAGCGCTAGTGGCGGGCAATAGTGCGGGTGCGGTGACGGCAGGGCAGACGGCGAAGAATGAGGTGGAGAACAACTTCCTGAGCCAGCAACAAATCAAGAACAAGCAGGCAGAATTAGCCCGAGCGGCCACCCCAGAACAACGGAAGGCCATTGAAGAACGTTATGCGGCGTTGGACAAGCAGCAGCGTCGGGAACTGGTAACGGAATTGATGAGTAACGAGCTGGGGGTCATGATACCGGTTCGTGCCGAGCAGATTCGTGACGGTCTGAAGCAACTACTGACAGATCCAACTTGTACGGCCAACTGTCGTCGTGATGTCCAGACCAGCATAATGGAGTTGGAGGTACAGCTAAGCAACTACCAAAACCAGCAGAGTTGGACATCTAATGTACAGCCAACGCTGAATTTGGCAGAAAGTGTAATTGGCATATTCGCCATAGTCGGCCCTGGCGCAAGCAAAGGATTAAAGGGGATAATTGGCCTCGCACCGGGTAGCAGACTTGGTGTCGAGGCTGAAGCTAAAATTGCCAATCAGTTCTATAAAGATGGTAGTAAATGGGCAGATACCAATGGCGCTTTGGTCTGGCCAAAAAGCAATGGTTTTGTAGACCTCCCGAAGCTTGAAAATCTCAAGCCGGGGATCCGCCTCGACCGTTATGGTGGAGACTCTGGCCGTTTCCTATCTCCAGCAGGAACGCCATTTGAGCTGCGTGCCATACCGAATGCATCGAAAAATGAGCCATACAAAGTATACGAAGTGGTGAGGCCATTTGAAGTGCAATCTGGGAAAATTGCCTCCTGATTTGATCAACCAGGCATGGGAACTCAATACTTCTCTGAAAAATCAAATTTAAATAAAATAATTAAAGATGGATATATTAAGGAAAAAATGATAAAGATTGATAGCGATCTGGATATTGATTTTTCAATTCTCCCAGATAACCAAGATTTACTCGAAAAAGACTCAAGCCAAAAAAAGCTATTTTCATGCATTCATGAATGCCTAAACAACAATGGAATAAAATCTGGCTATACCCTAGGCCACCTTGGAGGAAATGAGGAATATAGTCTTTTTAAGAAATCGGGGTACTGGATAGTAGCTTTTTCAGAAAGAGGCCGACACGATGCCATAGCAGTGTTTATGGACTTTCATGATGCCACCGAATTTTTCTTAGGCAAAATGCTTGATTTGAGTAACAAGTACTTTGACTGGGAAAAGGTTTTTAATTGACAAACAGTACACGATCTTACACTACCTAGCTTGGGCTGTCCCGTTTTGCATGGGTACAATGCCGCCATGAACTCTCCTGCCGATATCGCCGGCCAGCCGCCGCTGGCCGCGCCCGCCACCGCCAAGAAACTGGAAAAGCTCGGCATCCGCCGCCGCTTCGACCTGGTGCTGCACCTGCCGCTGCGCTACGAGGATGAGACCCACCTCTATCCGATCGCCCAGGCGCCGTACGGCCAGGCGGTGCTGGTGGAAGGCGAGGTGACGCAGTGCGAGGTGCAGTTCCGCCCGCGGCGGCAGCTGGTGGTGCAGATCGAGGACAAGAGCGGCAAGCTGGTACTGCGCTTCATCCACTTCTACGGCAGCACGCAGCAACAGCTGGCCAAGGGCCGCCGCGTGCGGGCGCTGGGCGAGGTGCGCCGCGGTTTCTTCGGCGACGAGATGGTGCACCCCAAGATCCGCGAGGTGCACGAGGGCGATCCGCTGGCCGACAGCCTGACCCCGGTCTATCCCACCGTCAACGGCCTGACCCAGCCGGTGCTGCGCCGCCTGATCCATGCCGAGCTGAAGGCGCAGCCGCTGCCGGAAACGCTGCCGGACGAGATGCGCCGCAGCCTGGGGCTGATGCCGTTTGCCGATGCGGTGCAGTTGCTGCACCGCCCCGGCCCGGAGTATTCCGCCACCCAACTGACCGACGGCAACCTGCCGGCGTGGCAGCGGCTGAAGTTCGACGAGCTGCTGGCGCAGCAGCTGTCGATGCGGCTGGCCTACCGCGCGCGGCGGCAGGGCAGTGCGCCGGTGATCGCCGGCGACGGCAGCCTGCGCGCGCAGCTGCTGGCCAGCCTGCCGTTCGCGCTGACCGGCGCGCAGCAGAAGGTGCTGGCCGAGATCGTCAGCGACATCGCGCTGCCGCACCCGATGAACCGCCTGCTGCAGGGCGACGTCGGCAGCGGCAAGACCGTGGTGGCGGCGCTGGCGGCGCTGGCGGCGATCGAGGCCGGTTTCCAGGTGGCGCTGATGGCGCCGACCGAGATCCTGGCCGAGCAGCACTACGTGAAGCTGGCCACGTGGCTGGCGCCGCTGGGCATCGAGGTGGCGTGGCTGTCCGGCAGCCTGCGCAAGAAGGCGCGCGGCGAGATGGCCGCCAAGATCGCCGGCGGTGAGGCACGGCTGGCGGTGGGCACCCATGCGCTGTTCCAGGACGACGTCAGCTTCGCACGCTTGGGACTGGTGATCGTCGACGAGCAGCACCGCTTCGGCGTCGGGCAGCGGCTGGCCTTGCAGGAGAAGGGCGCCGCCCCGCACCAGCTGATGATGTCAGCGACGCCGATCCCGCGCACGCTGGCGATGAGCTTCTACGCCGACCTCGACGTGTCGGTGATCGACGAGCTGCCGCCGGGGCGCACCCCGATCGTCACCAAGCTGATCAACGCCGCGCGCCGCGACGAGGTGGTGGCCTTCGTCGACAAGGCCTGCCGCGAGGGCAACCAGGTGTACTGGGTGTGCCCGCTGATCGAGGAGTCGGAAACGCTGCAGCTGCAGACCGCGGTCGATACCCACGCGGTGCTGGTGGAGGACCTGCCGCAGTGGGGCGTCGGGCTGGTGCACGGCCGCATGAAGGCGGCGGAAAAGGCCGAGGTGATGGGGCGCTTCATCCGCAACGAGCTGCAACTGCTGGTGGCGACCACGGTGATCGAGGTCGGCGTCGACGTGCCCAATGCCAGCCTGATGGTGATCGAGCACGCCGAGCGCATGGGGCTGGCGCAGCTGCACCAGTTGCGCGGCCGCGTTGGCCGTGGCGCGGCGAAGAGCAGCTGCGTGCTGCTGTTCGAGACGCCGCTGTCGGAGCTGGCCAAGGCGCGGCTGAAGGTGATCTACGAGAACACCGACGGCTTTGAGATCGCGCGCCAGGACCTGAATATCCGTGGCCCCGGCGAATTCCTCGGCGCGCGGCAGAGCGGCCTGCCGATGCTGCGCTTTGCCGATCTGGAGGCCGACATCGAGCTGCTGGAGGCGGCGCGCGAGCTGGCACCGCAGCTGCTGCAACGTTGGCCGCAACACGCCGCCGCGCACCTGACGCGCTGGCTGGCCGGGCGCGAGCACTTCCTCAAGGCCTGATGCCGCGCTCACCAGCCTGCGGCCAACCTTGTCGGCATGAAAAAGGGCTGCCCGCGGGCAGCCCTTGTTGTTTGCGTGGTCGCGCTTACACGAACAGCTTCACGCCAAAGTAGTACAGGCTGATCGCCAAGCCCATGCTCACCGGCAGGGTCAGCACCCAGGTGGTGAGGATGGTCTTGATGGTGGACAGCTGCACGCCGGAGCGGTTGACCACCATGGTGCCGGCGACGGCACTGGACAGGATCTGGGTGGTGGACACCGGCGCACCGATCACGCTGGCCAGACCGATGGACAGCGCCGACATGGTTTGCGCCGCCATGCCCTGTGCGTAGGTCATGTCCTTCTTGCCGATCTTCTCGCCCACGGTGTTGACCACGCGCTTCCAGCCGACCATGGTGCCCAGGCCGATGGCCAGCGCCACGGCGACGATCACCCAGGTCGGTGCGTATTCGGTGGTCTGGGTCAGGTCTTTCTGGATGCCTTTCAGCTGCTTCAGGTCAACGTCGTTGATGCCCGGCACCTTGCTGATCTTCTTGGCGCCGTCGGCGAGGCAGATCAGCTGGGTGCGCACGTTCCAGCGCTGCGCTTCCGGCAGGGTCTGGAACGACTTGGCGTCACCGATCGCGCTCAGCAGCGCACCGGCTTCTTCCACGATCTTGGATGGTTCGCACTGGTGGTTGCCCTTCACCGGGTACTTCAGGTCGATGATGACCTGGTTGCGCTGGTACAGCTCTTTCAGCTGGATGGCGGCGATCTTGGTGTGCTCGATCTGGATCGGCTCGGCTTCGAGGTTGACCACGAAGTGGGCCGGCGCCAGCGCGATCAGCACCAGCATCACCAGGCCGACACCCTTCTGGCCGTCATTGGAGCCGTGGGTGAAGCTCATGCCCATCGACGATACGATCAGCATGAAACGTGCCCAGAACGGCGGATGCTTGCGGCCTTCGATCTGTTGGCGCTGGAATGGCGATTTGTGGATGTTGGACAGCGGGCGCAGCTTCATCAGCGTGAACAGCATCAGGCCGGCGAGACCGGCGCCGAACAGCGGCGACAGGAATAGCGACAGGAACACGTCGATGGCCTTGCTCCAGTTGATGCCGTTGACGATGGAGTCGCCGGTCAGCAGCGCGTTGCCGATGCCGACGCCGAGGATGGCGCCGATCAGGGTGTGCGAGCTGGACGCCGGGATGCCGAAGTACCAGGTGCCGAGGTTCCACACGATGGCGGAGGTCAGCAGCGCGAACACCATCACCATGCCCTGCGCCGAGTTGATGTTCAGCAGCAGGTCGGTCGGAATCAGGTTGACGATGGCGTAGGCCACGGCCAGACCGCCAAAGAACACGCCGAGGAAGTTGAAGAAGCCGGACAGCAGCACGGCGGTCTCCGGTTTCATCGACTGGGTGTAGATGACGGTCGCAACGGCGTTGGCGGTGTCGTGAAAGCCGTTGATGAATTCAAAGGCGAGCACGAAGGTGATCGACAGCACCAGCGTGATCGCGAGCAGTGTGTCGAGTCCCGAAAGAAGTTCCAGCATGATTTATGTGTCAGGCGTTATCCGAAAGGCGGGATTCTTGGGGTTGGCAGATGACACGTCAAGAGCTTGTAACAATCTTTTTGCGGTGCGTTTGAAATGTGCCAAAGGCATGAGTTTACGGCTTGACAGTGTTGTATTTTGGCAGGGTTTAGTGGCTTGATTTGAAAAGAAAAATGCCTCCGTTCTGGAGGCATCGGAAGGGCTGTAATAAAACAGTAATATTCAGCCGAATTTGCCGGTGATGTAGTCTTCGGTTTCCTTGCGCTTCGGCGCGGTGAAGATATCGTCGGTGGCGCCGAACTCCATCAGCTCGCCCAGGTACATGTAGGCGGTGTAGTCGGAGACCCGGGCCGCCTGCTGCATGTTGTGGGTGACGATGGCGATGGTGTAGTCCTGTTTCAGCTCGTGAATCAGTTCTTCGATGTGCGCGGTGGAGATCGGGTCCAGCGCCGAGGTCGGCTCGTCCAGCAGCAGCACTTCCGGGCGGGTGGCGACGCCACGCGCGATGCACAGCCGCTGTTGCTGGCCGCCGGACAGCGAGTTGCCGGACTGTTTCAGCTTGTCCTTCACTTCATTCCACAGCGCCGCCTTGCGCAGCGCCCATTCCACGCGATCGTCCATCTCGCTGCGCGACAGGTTTTCGTACAGCTTCACGCCGAAAGTGATGTTGTCGTAGATCGACATCGGGAACGGCGTCGGCTTCTGGAACACCATGCCGACGCTGGCGCGCAGCATGTTCACGTCGACCGACTTGGCGAGGATGTTCTGGTTGTCGAGCAGGATCTCGCCTTCGGCGCGCATGCCGGGATACAGCTCGAACATGCGGTTGAAGGTGCGCAGCAGCGTCGATTTGCCGCAGCCGGACGGGCCGATGAAGGCGGTGACCTTGCCGGCCGGGATGTCGAGGTTGACCTTCTTCAGTGCGAGGAAGTTGCCGTAGTAAAAGTTGAGGTCTTTTACCTTGAGCTTGATTGCTTGTTCAGTCATGGTGCGTCAAGCCTTAATGAGATTGGGTTTTCTGACTGCCCAGCCAGCGGGCAACGATGTTCAGGGTCAGTACGCTGAGCGTGATCAGCAGGGCGCCGGCCCAGGCCAGTGCGTGCCAGTCTTCGTACGGACTCATCGCGAACTGGAAGATCACGATCGGCAGGTTGGCCATCGGCTGGTTCATGCCGCTCCAGAACTGGTTGTTCAGCGCGGTGAACAGCAGCGGCGCGGTTTCGCCGGAAATGCGCGCCACTGCCAGCAGGATGCCGGTAATCACGCCGGCCTTGGCCGAGCGCAGCGTCACGTACATGGTCACCTTCCACTGCGGTGCGCCGAGGGCGATCGCCGCTTCGCGCAGGCTGTTCGGCACCAGGCGCAGCATGTTCTCGGTGGTGCGCACCACCACCGGGATCACCAGCAGCGACAGCGCCAGCGCGCCGGCCCAGCCGGAGAAGTGGCCCATGGTCACCACGTACATCTCGTAGATGAACAGGCCGATGACGATGGACGGTGCGGACAGCAGGATGTCGTTGATGAAGCGGGTGGCCGGCGCCAGCCAGCCGCGCTCGCCGAATTCCGCCAGGTACACACCGGCGAGGATGCCGATCGGGGTGCCGAGCAGGGTGCCGAAGAAGGTCATCTTCAGCGAGCCGGCGATGGCGTTGATCAGGCCGCCTTCGGAGCCGGGCGGCGGCGTGATCTTGGTGAACACGTCCACGCTCATGCCGGCGAGGCCGTTGACGAGCAGGGTGTACAGGATCCACGCCAGCCAGAACAGGCCGAACCCCATCGCCAGCAGCGAGGCGGTCATGTTGAAGCCGTTGACGAAACGGCGCCGGGCGTAGATGGCGTTGTTGCGCGAATTTTTGCTTGGTTGTGCCGACATGGTGTGATCCGTGTTGGGCGAACGGGCGGTCAGGGTGGTAGTCATCATGCTCCCGCTCAGGAATTACGGCCTTCCTGCTTCTTCAGTTGCAGCAGCAGCAACTTGGAGCAGGACAGTACGACAAAGGTGATGAAGAACAGGATCAGGCCGAGTTCGATCAGCGCGGCCATGTGGAATTCGCCGGTGGCTTCGGCAAACTCGTTGGCCAGTGCCGAGGCAATCGAGTTGCCGGGGTCGAACAGGCTGGTGGACAGGTTGGTGGAGTTGCCGATCACGAAGGTGACCGCCATGGTCTCGCCCAGCGCGCGGCCCAGCCCCAGCATGATGCCGCCGATGACACCGGTCTTGGTGTACGGCAGTACCACGTTGCGCACCACTTCCCAGGTGGTGCCACCCAGGCCGTAGGCGGACTCCTTCAGCATCGGCGGTACCACTTCGAACACGTCGCGCATCACCGAGGCGATGAACGGGATCACCATGATGGCCAGGATCAGGCCGGCGGTGAAGATGCCGATGCCCATCGGCGCGCCCTGGAACAGGAAGCCGATCAGCGGCCATTCACCGAGGTTTTCCATGATCCATGGCTGCACGTGGTCGCCGAACAGCGGCGCAAACACGAACAGGCCCCACATGCCGTAGATGATGGACGGGATGCCGGCCAGCAGCTCCACCGCGATACCCAGCGGCCGCTTCAGCAGCGGCGGGCAGATCTCGGTCAGGAAGATGGCAATGCCGAAGCTGACCGGAACCCCGATCAGCAACGCGATAAAGGAGGTCACCAGCGTGCCGAAGATCGGCACCACCGCGCCGAAGTTTTCCGATACCGGATCCCACTCGGTGCTGGTCAGGAAGCCCCAGCCAAAGTGCCGGATGCTGGGCATGGCGCCGATGACCAGCGAGATCAGGATGCCGACCAGCAGGGCCAGCACCAGGAAGGCAAAAAACCGGGTGGTCATGCGGAACAGCGAATCCAGCATCATCTGACGTTTCAGGTTGGCGCTGTTGCTTAGTTTTTCCATGAAAATCTCTTGGTCTGATTGGCAGACAAAAAGCCGAGGAGTCTCTCCCCGGCTTGTACTTCAGTGCTGCAACTGCAGATTACTTCCAGACCGGGGCGCCGGAGGTGGCAGCGATCTGTTTCCAGCTGTTGCGGATTACCGTCTTCACATTGGCAGGCATCGGCACATAGTCAAGCTGGGTGGCAATGGCGTCGCCGCCCTTGTAGGCCCAGTCGAAGAACTTCAGTGCTTCCTGCGCCTGTTCCGGCTTGTCTTGTTTCTTGTGCATCAGGATGAAGGTGGCGCCGGAGATTGGCCAGCTGTCCTTGCCAGGCTGGTTGGTCAGGATCAGGTAGAAGCCTGTGTGCCTTGGCCCAGTCGGCGTTGGCCGCAGCAGCCTTGAAGGTGCTGTCATCCGGATTCACGAAAGTACCGGCCGCGTTCTGTACCTGGGCGTGCGCAATCTTGTTCTGCTTGGCGTAGGCGTATTCGACATAGCCGATGGAGCCCTTGATGCGGGTCACGTAGTTGGCCACGCCTTCATTGCCCTTGCCGCCGACACCGGTCTTCCAGTTCACCGCGGTGTTTTCACCGATGGCGGATTTCCATTCCGGCGATACCTTGGACAGGTAGTTGGTAAAGATGAAGGTGGTGCCGGAGCCGTCGGAGCGGCGTACCACGGTAATCTTCTGGTCCGGCAGCTTCACGCCCGGGTTCAGCTTGCCGATGGCGGCATCGTTCCAGTTGGCAACCTTGCCGAGGTAGATGTCGGCAAGCAGCGGGCCGGTCAGTTTCAGCTGGCCGGCGCCGATGCCCGGGACGTTGACGACCGGTACCACGCCGCCGATCACGGTCGGGAACTGGGTCAGGCCGTGCTTGCTCAGCTCTTCCGGCTTCAGCGGCATGTCGGAGGCGCCGAAATCAACGGTCTTCGACTGGATCTGCTTGATACCACCACCCGAACCGATCGACTGGTAGTTCATGTTGTTGTTGGTCTGCGCCTTGTACGCTTCCGCCCATTTGGCGTACAGCGGGTACGGGAAGGTGGCGCCAGCGCCGGTGATGTCGGCCGCAAACACATTGCTTGCAACAAAACCGGAAACCACCAGCGTGGTAGCCCAACGAATAGAATGTTTCATGCTTGCTCCTAGAGTTCACGACTTGTTTCGATGTGCGCATCCTAAGGGAGGCTCTTTGCAGAAATATTACAGTCATGACTATGCACAGCAATGTAGTACCCGCTGATATAATTTGCCCATTAAAAACAGCAATCAGGGTATTCGGCATGACGGGCAAACTGGTAATCGGCAACTGGAAGATGAACGGGCGGCTTGCGGCCAACCTTGCACTGATCGACGCGCTGCAAGCCGATGCGGCGGTGCGGGCGGCCCAGGTAGCGGTGACGCCACCGTTTGCCTACCTTGGTCAGGCCGCCGCGTTGCTGGCTGGCAGCAATATCGCGCTGGCGGCGCAGGATGTCAGTGCCTTTGACAAGGATGGTGCCTATACCGGCGAAGTCAGTGCCGCGATGCTGGCCGATGTCGGCTGCCGCTATGTGCTGATCGGCCACTCCGAGCGCCGCCAGTACTTTGCCGAAGACAATGCCTTGCTGGCGCGCAAGCTGCAGGCGGCCGTTGCCGCCGGCCTGGTTCCGGTTTATTGCGTCGGCGAGACGCTGGCCGAGCGCGAAGCCGATGCCTACAAGGCGGTAATCGCCGAGCAGCTGACGGTGCTGGGCGCGCTGGCCGGCCACGACTACGTGGTGGCGTACGAGCCGGTCTGGGCTATCGGTACCGGCAAGGTTGCCAGCGTCGAGCAGATCGACGACGTGCACCAATATATCCGGGCGACTTTGTTGCAATGCCATGGGGCTTCTGATAGTATTCGCGTCCTCTACGGAGGCAGCGTCAAGGCGGACAATGCGGATGCGATTTTTTCGCTGCAAAGTGTCGGTGGCGCCTTGGTTGGCGGGGCATCTTTAGATGTTGAGAGCTTTGGGCGAATTTGCCAGGCTGCTGAAAAAACGGTATAGTATGGAACTTCTGAATACATTAGCACTCGTCGCCATGTTGGTTTCTGCGCTGGCGATCATCGTCCTTGTCCTGATGCAGCATGGCAAGGGTGCGGACATGGGTGCTGCTTTCGGTAGTGGTGCATCGGGTAGTTTGTTTGGTGCCACCGGTTCCGCGAATTTTTTGAGTAGGGCTACTGCGATTGCGGCAGTCGTATTCTTCTCGTCCTTGATGGTTATTGGTTTCTTTCACTCCTCGGCCAAGACGGAATTGGGCGTGATGGGTGGAGTGTCCAGCCAGTCTGCATCGCCACTCCCGAGCGACGCTGATAAGAGCAAGGCCTCTGGTTCTGTGATTCCAGAGTAAAAATTGAGTTTGTATAGTGCCGACATGGTGGAATTGGTAGACACGCTATCTTGAGGGGGTAGTGGCCATAGGCTGTGTGAGTTCGAGTCTCACTGTCGGCACCACATTCAAAAAACAGGCCATCGGGAAACCGGTGGCCTGTTTTACTTGGAGCCAAGGAGGTCTTTGACCTCCTTTCTTTTAGAGGTGCGCGGGAAATGCTGCAAAATTACTTTCCCATTCTGATGTTCGTTGTCGTCGGCCTGCTGGTTGGCGTCGGTCCATTGCTTCTGGGGTGGCTGTTGGCCCCGAATCGTCCTGATCCTGAAAAGCTTTCTCCATACGAATGCGGCTTCGAGGCATTTGAAGATGCGCGTATGAAGTTTGACGTCCGGTACTACTTGGTCGCCATTCTTTTCATTCTCTTCGATCTGGAAATTGCCTTTCTCTTTCCGTGGGCGGTTGTGCTCAAAGAACTGGGCATGTATGGCTTCGGCGTCATGATTGAGTTCATCACGGTGCTGACCATCGGTTTCGTCTACATGTGGAAAAAGGGAGCTCTGGAATGGGAGTAGAAGGCGTTCTTGAAAAGGGCTTTGTCACCACCACGGCTGACAAGCTCATTAACTGGACCCGTACTGGTTCCCTGTGGCCGATGACCTTCGGTCTGGCCTGCTGTGCGGTGGAGATGATGCATGCGGGTGCTGCCCGTTATGACCTCGACCGTTTCGGCATCGTGTTCCGTCCCAGTCCACGCCAGTCCGACCTGATGATTGTCGCCGGCACCCTGTGCAACAAGATGGCTCCGGCCCTGCGCAAGGTGTACGACCAGATGGCTGAGCCACGCTGGGTGATCTCCATGGGCTCCTGTGCCAATGGCGGCGGCTACTACCACTACTCTTATTCTGTCGTTCGCGGCTGTGATCGTATTGTTCCGGTTGACGTCTATGTGCCGGGCTGTCCGCCGACTGCAGAGGCGTTGCTTTACGGCATCATCCAGCTGCAGAACAAGATCAAGCGTACCAATACTATCGCCCGCTGAGGTTAAACCATGGCATCCAGAATGGAAGTGCTCAAGTCGGCGGTAGAGCGTGTGCTTGGCGACAAGGTTGTATCGGCCAAGATTGCGCTCGGTGAGCTGACTATCGTCTGTAAATCCGTGAACGTGACCGAAGCAATGACCACATTGCGCGATCACCCAGAGCTGGCGTTCGAGCAGTGTATCGACGTCTGCGGCATGGACTACAGCACCTACCAAGACCAACCACAAGACGGCCCGCGTTTTGCGGTGGTTTATCATTTGCTGTCCCTGACGCACAACACCCGCCTGCGTGTGCGCGTGTTTGCCGAGGATGACGATTTCCCAGTCGTGCCGAGCGTGGTGGAAATCTGGAACACCGCCAACTGGTTCGAGCGCGAGGCGTTCGACCTGTTCGGCATCATCTTCGAAGGCCATCCGGACCTTCGTCGCATCCTTACCGACTACGGTTTTGTCGGCCATCCATTCCGCAAGGACTTCCCGCTGTCCGGTCATGTCGAAATGCGCTACGACGCAGCTCAGCAGCGCGTGATCTACCAGCCGGTCACCATCGAACCGCGTGAGATTACGCCACGCATCATTCGCGAGGAGAACTACGGTGGCTGACATCCGTAACTACACCCTGAACTTCGGTCCGCAGCACCCGGCCGCGCACGGCGTGTTGCGCCTGGTGCTGGAGCTGGATGGTGAAGTGGTACAGCGTGCCGACCCGCATATCGGCCTGCTGCACCGCGGTACCGAGAAACTGGCCGAAAGCAAGACCTTCATCCAGTCGCTGCCGTACATGGACCGTCTCGACTACGTGTCGATGATGTGCAACGAGCACGCCTACTGCCTGGCGATCGAAAAGCTGGCCGGTATCGAAGTGCCCGAGCGTGCTCAGTACATCCGCGTGATGTTCGCCGAGATCACCCGTATCCTCAACCACCTGTTGTGGATCGGTGCACACTCCATCGATATCGGCGCGATGACCATGTTCCTGTACGCGTTCCGCGAGCGCGAGGACCTGATGGACTGCTACGAGGCCGTCTCCGGTGCCCGCCTGCACGCCGCCTACTTCCGTCCGGGCGGTGTCTATCGCGACCTGCCGGACAGCATGCCGCAGTACAAGGCGTCCAAAATCCGCAACGCCAAGGAAATCGCCCGCCTGAACGAAACCCGCAAGGGCTCGATGCTCGATTTCATCGAAGACTTCACCAACCGTTTCCCGGCTTGTGTCGACGACTACGAGACCCTGCTCACCGATAACCGTATCTGGAAGCAGCGTACTGTCGGTATCGGCGTGGTGACCCCGGAGCGTGCCAAGAATCTGGGCATGACCGGCCCGATGCTGCGTGGTTCCGGCATCGCCTGGGACCTGCGCAAGATGCAGCCGTACGACGTGTACGACCGCATGGAATTCGACATTCCGGTCGGTGTGACCGGTGACTGCTACGACCGCTATCTGGTGCGTGTCGAAGAAATGCGCCAGTCCAACCGTATCATCCAGCAGTGCGTGAAGTGGCTGAAGGCCAACCCTGGTCCGGTCATTACCGACAATCACAAGTTCGCCCCGCCTAGCCGCGAAGACATGAAGAGCAATATGGAGGAGCTGATCCACCATTTCAAACTCTTCACCGAAGGCATGCATGTGCCGGAAGGCGAAGCTTACGCCGCTGTAGAGCATCCAAAAGGCGAGTTCGGTATCTATCTGGTTTCCGATGGTGCCAACAAACCTTATCGTCTGAAAATCCGTGCGCCGGGCTATGCCCATCTGGCTAGTCTGGATGAAATGTCTCGTGGCCACATGATCGCCGACGTTGTCGCCATCATTGGTACTCAGGACGTGGTATTTGGGGAGATCGACCGCTGATGCTATCCGCACAATCGCTTGCAAAAATTGACCGCGAACTGGCCAAGTATCCTGCCGATCAGTTCCGTTCTGCCATCATGGGCGCGTTGCGCATTGCACTGGTCGAGCGTCGTGAAACCGGCAACACGCCGGAAGAGCGCTGCCTCAATGCCGACGTGATCGAATTCGTGGCCAACTACGTGGGTATCCCGCCGGTTGCCGCCTATGAAGTGGCTACCTTCTACAACATGTACGACATGAAGCCGGTCGGCAAATACAAGCTGACCGTCTGCACCAACCTGCCTTGCGCGCTGCAAGGCGGCGTCAATGCCGCGCACTACATCGGTGAAAAGCTGGGTATCGGCATCGGTGAAACCACCGCCGACGGTAAGTTCACCCTGCTGGAAGGGGAGTGCATGGGCGCCTGTGGCGATGCACCGGTCCTGCTGGTGAACAACCACAAAATGTGCAGCTTCATGACGCGCGAAGCTATCGATAAGAAACTGGCGGAGTTGGAATAATGGCAGTTTTCGTCAATGGCGTGATTTTCGAGGGCGTGGACACCGCCGCTCCGGACTGCTGGCGCCTCGAGGCCTACATGGCTCGCGGTGGCTATCAGGCCCTCAAGAAAATTCTTGATAACAAGATCCCCCAGGAAGACGTGATCGCCGAAGTGAAGAACTCCGGCTTGCGTGGTCGTGGCGGTGCAGGTTTCCCGACCGGTCTGAAGTGGAGCTTCATGCCGCGTTCCTTCCCCGGTGACAAGTACGTGGTCTGTAACACCGACGAAGGCGAACCGGGCACGTTCAAGGATCGCGACATCATCGTCTACAACCCGCACGCGCTGATCGAAGGCATGATCATTGCCGGTTACGCCATGGGTTGCAAGGCGGGTTACAACTACATCCACGGTGAAATCTTCGAGGCCTACGAGCTGTTCGAAGAGGCACTGGACGAGGCACGCAAGGCCGGTCTGCTGGGACAGAACATCCTCGGCACCGACTTCAGCTTCGATCTGTTCGCGCACCACGGCTACGGCGCCTACATCTGCGGCGAAGAAACCGCGCTGCTGGAATCGCTGGAAGGCAAGAAAGGCCAGCCGCGCTTCAAGCCGCCGTTCCCGGCCAGCTTCGGCCTGTACGGCAAGCCGACCACCATCAACAACACCGAGTCGTTCGCCTCCGTGCCGTTCATCATCCGTGACGGCGGCCAGAAATTCCTGGAAGCGGGCAAGCCAAACAACGGCGGTACCAAGCTGTTCTCCATCTCCGGTCACGTCAACCGTCCCGGCAACTACGAGATCCCGCTGGGCACCCCGTTCGCCACGCTGCTGGAAATGGCCGGCGGCATGAAGGACGGCAAGAAGCTGAAGGCGGTGATCCCGGGCGGTTCGTCGGCACCGGTACTGCCGGGCGAGGTGATGATGGAGCTGACCATGGATTACGACAGTATTTCCAAGGCCGGTTCGATGCTGGGGTCCGGCGCGGTCATCGTGATGAACGAAGACGTGTGCATGGTCAAGGCGCTGGAGCGTCTGGCCTACTTCTATCACGAAGAGTCCTGCGGCCAGTGCACGCCATGCCGTGAAGGTACCGGCTGGCTGTATAAGGTGATCCATCGCATCGCCAACGGCGAAGGCCGTGACGGCGATCTGGAGTTGCTGGAATCTGTCGGGAACAATATGGCGGGCCGCAC
Organism: Vogesella sp. EB; assembly: GCF_001037925.1. NCBI lineage: Bacteria > Pseudomonadati > Pseudomonadota > Betaproteobacteria > Neisseriales > Chromobacteriaceae > Vogesella > Vogesella sp. EB. The sequence goes on from NZ_LFDT01000011.1 coordinate 39,255, forward strand.
GATTTGCGCCCTGGCTGATGCCGCCGTGTTCCCTGTTCGTAGTTTCACCAAGCACTTCCGCAATGAGTTTGAACATCTCATTACGCACAAGAAGGCCTTGGTGGATCACAAATGGTGTTGAGCGATGCTTGAAATCGAAATCGACGGAAAAAAACTGACGGTCAATCAGGGCATCACCATCATGGATGCTGCCCACACCGCCGGTACACATATTCCTCACTTCTGCTACCACAAGAAGCTGTCCATTGCGGCCAACTGCCGCATGTGCCTGGTGGAAGTGGAAAAGGCGCCCAAGCCTTTGCCGGCCTGTGCCACGCCGGTCACTGACGGCATGAAAGTGCATACCGCCTCGCCGCTGGCCAAGAAGGCCCAGGCTGGCGTGATGGAGTTCCTGCTGATCAACCACCCGCTGGATTGCCCGATCTGCGACCAGGGCGGCGAGTGCCAGCTGCAGGATCTGGCCGTGGGCTACGGCAATTCTTCTTCCCGCTACCAGGAAGAAAAACGCGCCGTGGTCGGCAAGGACATGGGGCCGCTGGTTTCCGCCGAGGAAATGAGCCGCTGCATCCATTGCACCCGCTGCGTCCGCTTTACCGAAGAGATCGGTGGCTACCAGGAAATCGGGATGGCCAACCGCAGCGAATTCTCGGAAATCCTGCCGTTCCTCGGCAAGACCGTGAACTCGGAAATCTCCGGCAACGTCATCGACCTGTGCCCGGTCGGCGCGCTGACCTCCAAGCCGTTCCGCTACGCCACCCGTGCCTGGGAGCTGTCGCGCCGCAAGTCGGTCAGCCCGCACGATGGTCTGGGCAGCAACCTGATCGTTCAGGTCAAGCAGAACCAGGTGATGCGCGTCCTGCCGCTGGAAAACGAAGACATCAACGAGTGCTGGATTGCCGACCGCGACCGCTTCTCGTACGAAGGCCTGAACAGCGCCGAGCGCCTGCAGAAGCCGATGATCAAGTTTGACGGCAAGTGGCACGAAACCGACTGGCAGACGGCTCTGGACTACGTGGTCAAGGGCCTCAACGGCGTGGCCAACGACCACGGCAAGGATGCCATCGGTTTCCTGGCCAGCCCGCATAGCACCACCGAAGAACTGTATCTGGCGCAGAAACTGGCGCGCAGCTTCGGCGTCAACAATATCGATGCCGCACTGCGTCGCAGCGACAAGCGTGTCGCCGCGGCACAGCAGGGCGCACTGTGGCTGGGCAGCAGCATCGTCGAGCTGCTGGCCGCCAAGTCGGTGCTGATGGTGGGTTCCACCCAGCGCCAGGAGCAGCCATTGCTGGCATCGCGTCTGCGCCAGTCGGTCAAGAAGGGCATGGCACTGAACGTGATCCATACCAGCGACGACGAGCTGCTGACCCGCATCAACGCCAAGCTGATCGTATCGCCGCTGGCGCTGGTCAACGCGCTGGCGCAGGTGCTGAAAGCCGCGGTGGAAATCAAGTCCGCGTCGACCACGCTGGACCTGTCTGCGGCCAACGTTGGTGCCGAGGCACGTGCCATTGCCGATAGCCTGTGCGCCGCCGAATCGGCTGCCGTGGTGTTGGGCAGTGTGGCACAGCACCACCCAGCGTTTGCCGAGCTGCTGTCGCTGGCCCAGGAAATCGGCCGCGTCACTGGCGCCCGTTTCGGTATCGCAGCCGAAGCCGCCAACAGCGTCGGTGCCGACATCGCCGGTGTCAATCCGCAACGTGGCCCGCTGGGCAAGACCGTCTCTGCCGGTATCGGTGCCAGCGAGATGCTGGCCGCGCCGCGCAAGGCTTACGTGCTGCTCAACAGCGAGATCGAAGCCGACGCCTACAACAGCCAGCAAGCCGTTGCTGCGATGAAGCAGGCTGCCACCGTGATTGCCCTGACCGCATTCAAGGGTGAGGCGCTGCTGGACTACGCCGATGTGCTGCTGCCGATCGCGCCGTTCTCCGAAACCGCCGGTTCCTTCGTCAACATGGAAGGCAAGCTGCAGCCGTTCAACGGCGTGGTGCGTCCGCTGGGCGAGACCCGTCCGGCCTGGAAAGTGCTGCGCGTGCTGGGCAACATGCTCAACCTGTCCGGCTTCGATTTCAACAGTGCGGAAGACGTGCGCGCCGAGTTGCTGGCGCATGGTGACATCGCTGCGGCACTGAACAACCAGTTGGCCAGTGTTGCGGCCAACGTTGTGGCTGACGGCACGCTGGTACGTATCGGTGAAGTGCCGATGTATCAGGCCGATGCCATCTGCCGTCGCGCCGAATCGCTGCAGAAGACCGCCGCGGCAGCCGCGCCCGTGATTGCCCTCAACCCGCAAGACATCGCCAAACTGGGTCTGGAAGCAGGTCAGCCTGCCATCGTCAGCCAGGGTGAGGCCGAAGTTCGCCTGCAACTGGTAGCCGATGCTGCCGTTGCCGCCGGTGCGGTCCGTGTCGCTGCTGCCCATCCGGCAACGCAGGCACTGGGTGGTCTGTTCGAACCGATTCAGATCAAGCGAGGATAAGTCATGGAATTGCTGCAAAACTTGCTGGGGACCGAGGCCGGTCTGGCAGTGTGGACACTGCTGAAGATTCTGGCCATCGTTGCCCCGCTGATGATCGGTGTGGCCTACCTGACGCTGGCAGAGCGCAAGGTGATCGGCTACATGCAGATCCGTATCGGCCCTAACCGTGTCGGCCCGAAAGGGCTGCTGCAGCCTCTGGCTGACGGCGTGAAGCTGCTCATGAAAGAGATCATCCTGCCGACCAAGTCGAGCAAGGGTCTGTTTCTGGTGGCGCCGGTGCTGTCCATCATGCCGGCACTGGCGGCCTGGGCGGTGATCCCGTTCACCGACACCATGGTGCTGGCCAATATCGATGCATCGCTGCTGTTCATCATGGCGATCACCTCGATGGGCGTTTACGGCGTGATCGTGGCCGGCTGGGCGGGTAACTCCAAGTACTCCTTCCTGGGTGCACTGCGTTCCTCGGCCCAGATTGTGTCCTACGAGATCTCGATGGGCTTCGCGCTGGTCGGCGTGCTGATGGTGTCCGGCAGCCTGAACCTGGTTGAGATTGTCAACCAGCAGGGCCACGGCATCGGTGGTGGTTCGGTGCTGTCGTGGAATTGGCTGCCGCTGTTCCCGCTCTTCCTGGTGTACCTGATTTCCGGTGTTGCGGAAACCAACCGTGCCCCGTTTGACGTGGCGGAAGGGGAGTCGGAAATTGTTGCCGGTTTCCACGTGGAATACTCCGGCATGGCCTTCGCCGTGTTCTTCCTGGCGGAATACGCCAACATGATCCTGGTGTCGGCACTGACCGCCATCATGTTCATGGGTGGCTGGCTGTCGCCGTTCCCGGCATCGTGGGGTGCGCTGGGCGCGTCCGGTGTGATCTGGCTGCTGGCCAAAATTTCCCTGGTGCTGTTCCTGTTCCTGTGGTTCCGTGCCACCTTCCCGCGCTATCGCTACGACCAGATCATGCGTCTGGGCTGGAAAATCTTCATCCCGGTATCGCTGGTTTGGGTGCTGGTTGTCGGCGCCTGGATGATGAGCCCACTGTCGCTGTGGAACTGATACGGATTGGATGAATAGCATGGAAATGATCCGAAATTTTTTCAAAACCTTCCTGCTGGTAGAACTGGTGCAGGGCCTGATGGTGACCGGTCGTCACTTCTTCGCCCGCAAGATCACCGTCCAGTTCCCGGAAGAGAAGACCCCGATCTCGCCGCGCTTCCGTGGCCTGCACGCACAGCGCCGTTACGCCAACGGCGAAGAGCGCTGCATCGCCTGTAAGCTGTGCGAGGCAGTATGCCCGGCGCTGGCCATCACCATCGAGTCGGAGCAGCGTGACGACGGTACCCGTCGTACCAGCCGCTACGACATCGATCTGACCAAGTGCATTTTCTGCGGTTTCTGCGAAGAAGCCTGCCCGGTCGACGCCATTGTGGAAACGCACATTTTTGAATACCACGGCGAAAAACGTGGCGACCTCTACTACACCAAGCCGATGCTACTGGCGGTGGGTGACAAGTACGAGGCTGAAATTGCGGCCAACAAGGCTGCTGATGCCAAGTATCGCTAAGGGGGAGACATGAGCTTTCAAGCTGTTGTGTTTTATGTGCTGTCGCTGATCCTGATCGTTGCCGCGTTCCGCGTGGTGACGGCCAAAAACCCGGTTCATGCAGCCTTGTATCTGGTGCTGGCGTTCTTTACCGCCTCCGGCCACTGGCTGTTGCTGCAGGCGGAGTTCCTCGCCATTGCGCTGGTGCTGGTCTATGTCGGTGCGGTGATGGTGTTGTTCCTGTTCGTGGTGATGATGCTCGACATCAACATCGAGAAGCTGCGTGAAGGCTTCTGGCAGAACTTCCCGTTGGCCGGCACCGTGGCGCTGGTGATGGTGGCCGAAATGCTGCTGATCCTGTCCAGCCCGGAGGCCAACCTTGCCGGTTTCCAGGCCGGGCCTGCGGTGGCGGCCGATGCCAGCAACGTACGCGAACTGGGTCGCCAGCTGTATACCGTTTATCTGCTGCCATTTGAGGCCGCGGCGGTCGTGCTGCTGGTGGCGATGGTTGCTGCCATCGGTATCACCATGCGCAAGCGTGCTGACAGCAAGTACATCAATCCGGCGGAGCAGGTGCGGGTGCGTCGTAATGACCGCGTGCGTGTGGTTCAGGTTCAGGCGGTGAAGCCTGAAGTGGACACTGCTTCTGACACCAACGAGCAACAGGCCTGACGGCCGATTAGGAGGACACGTGCTTTCACTCACACACTTCCTGGTTCTGGCCGGCATCCTGTTTGCCATCAGCGTACTGGGTATTTTCCTGAACCGGAAAAACCTGATCATCCTGCTGATGGCCATCGAACTGATGTTGCTGGCGGTGAACTACAACTTCATCGCGTTTTCGCACTATCTGTCTGATACGGCTGGGCAGATCTTCGTCTTCTTCATCCTTACCGTTGCGGCGGCAGAATCGGCGATTGGTCTGGCGATTCTGGTGGTGCTGTTCCGTAAACTGGACAGCATCAACGTAGAAGACTTGGGCAGCCTCAAAGGCTAAGGCAACCGGATACCACTTTAAAAAGCACGACAAACATGGATATGAAGAGCTTATACCTGCTGATTGCGCTCTCACCACTGGTGGGGTCGGTCATTGCAGGCCTGTTTGGATGGGCGATTGGTCGCCGTGCTGCACACGTTGTTACCATTCTTGGCGTGGCAGTTTCGGCGGTTCTCTCGATTGGCGTACTGAAGGGCTTCCTTGACGGCAGCACCCAGGTATTCAATGCCCCTGTATACACTTGGCTGACGGTCGGTGGTTTCGAGTTCTCCGTCGGCTTCCTCGTTGACTCGCTGACCGCGATGATGCTGGTGGTGGTAACCAGCGTGTCGCTGATGGTGCATATCTACACCATCGGCTACATGCACGAAGATCCGGGTTACCAGCGCTTCTTCAGCTACATCTCGCTGTTTACCTTCTCGATGCTGATGCTGGTGATGTCCAACAACTTCATCCAGCTGTTCTTCGGCTGGGAAGCGGTGGGTCTGGTCTCCTATCTGCTGATCGGTTTCTGGTTCAAGCGTCCGACTGCGATCTTCGCCAACCTGAAGGCCTTCCTGGTCAACCGCGTGGGTGACTTCGGTTTCCTGCTGGGTATCGGCCTGGTGCTGGCCTATTTCGGCGGCTCGCTGAACTACAGCGACGTGTTCGCTGCGGCACCGGCGCTGGCCAGCAAGACCATCCAGATCATCCCTGGCGTGGAGTGGTCGCTGCTGACCGTGACCTGCATCCTGCTGTTCATCGGCGCGATGGGTAAATCGGCGCAGTTCCCGCTGCACGTGTGGCTGCCGGACTCGATGGAAGGTCCGACGCCAATTTCGGCCCTGATCCACGCGGCAACCATGGTGACCGCCGGTATCTTCATGGTATCGCGCATGAGCCCGCTGTTCGAAATGTCGGATACCGCACTGAACGTGGTGATGGTGGCCGGCTCGATCACCGCGCTGTTCATGGGTTTCCTCGGCGTGGTGCAGAACGACATCAAGCGCGTGGTGGCTTACTCCACCCTGTCGCAGCTGGGTTACATGACCGTGGCGCTGGGCGCTTCCGCCTACTCGGTGGCCATGTTCCACGTGATGACGCACGCGTTCTTCAAGGCCCTGCTGTTCCTTGGCGCCGGTTCCGTGATCATGGGCATGCACCATGACCAGGACATGCGCAATATGGGCGGCCTGCGCAAGTACATGCCGATTACCTGGATCACCTCGCTGCTGGGCTCGCTGGCACTGATCGGTACCCCGTTCTTCTCCGGTTTCTACTCCAAGGATTCCATCATCCTGGCAGTGGAACACAGCAACCTGGCGGCTTCCGGCTTTGCCTACTTTGCCGTGATCGCCGGTGTATTCGTGACCGCGTTCTACTCGTTCCGCATGTACTTCCTGGTCTTCCACGGCAAGGAACGCTGGATGGAGAACCACGGTTCGCACCATGCCCATGAGGGCGATCACGATGACGAAGAGCCGTCCGATGACCACCACCATGGCCTGGGTCCGAACGACAAGCCGCACGAGTCGCCATGGGTGGTGACCCTGCCACTGGCACTGCTGGCGATTCCTTCGGTGCTGATCGGTTTCTTCGCCATTCATCCGCTGGTCGGTGGCGAGTTCTTCAAGGGCGTGATTTTCACCAATCTGGAAGCGCATCCGGGCCTGGAAGCAGCTATGCACCATGCCCACGATGCAATGGCCATGGGCCTGCACGCCTTCGTGACCCTGCCGTTCTGGTTGGCTGCAGCGGGTGTGGCACTGGCCTGGTTCTTCTACATGAAGGCGCCGCACATTCCGGCCGCCATCAAGCAGAAGTTCTCCGGCGTGCACACGCTACTCGAGAACAAGTACTACATGGACGAGCTGTACTTCGCCGTGTTTGCCAAAGGTTCGCGCGCACTGGGCACTTTCTTCTGGAAAGTCGGTGACATGCTGCTGATCGATGGCTTGCTGGTGAATGGCAGTGCCCGTCTGGTCGGCTCGGTATCCAGAGCGGTCCGCAAGCTGCAAACCGGTTTCATCTACAGCTACGCTGCGGTGATGATCATCGGGGTGCTGGTTCTGATGACGTACTGGTTCAAGCCGCTGATCCTCCGTTAAGGATCGGTACCGGAATCGATATAACAAATTAGGTTCTCGATATGTTTGCTAATCCTTTGAGTCTGGTGATCTGGACCCCCATCGTAGCCGGCCTGCTGGTGCTGGCGACCGGTGGCGACCAGCGCGCACCGCTGGCGCGCTGGCTGGCGCTGGCTGGTGCCGTGCTGGGGTTCCTGGTATCGCTCCCGTTGTTTACGCAGTTCGACAACCTGCATGGCGGCATGCAGTTTGTCGAAAACATGCCGTGGATCGAATCCCTCGGTATCAACTACCACCTGGGGGTGGACGGCATCTCGATGCTGTTCATCGTGCTGAACAGCTTCACCACGCTGATGGTGATCCTGGCCGGCTGGGAAGTGATCCAGAAGCGCACCGCACAGTACATGGCTGCGTTCCTGATCATGTCGGGTCTGATCAACGGTGCTTTCGCCGCGCTGGATGCGATCCTGTTCTACGTGTTCTTCGAGGGCATGCTGATCCCGATGTACCTGATCATCGGTGTGTGGGGTGGTCCGCGTCGCGTTTACGCCTCGATCAAGTTCTTCCTGTACACGCTGCTGGGTTCGCTGCTGATGCTGGTAGCGTTCATCTACCTGTATTTCCAGGCTGGCAAGACCTTTGACATCCAGGCCTTCCAGGCCCTGAAGCAGATCCCGCTGCAGGTGCAGATCCTGCTGTTCATCGCCTTCTTCCTGTCGTTTGCGGTGAAGGTGCCGATGTGGCCGGTACACACCTGGTTGCCGGATGCCCACGTGGAAGCGCCAACCGGTGGCTCCATGGTGCTGGCGGCGATCACGCTGAAGATCGGTGCTTACGGCTTCCTGCGATTCGCGCTGCCTATCGTGCCGGATGCCTCGATCGAGCTGGCCCCGATCATGATCGGCCTGTCGCTGGTGGCGGTGGTGTACATCGGTCTGGTGGCACTGGTACAAACCGACATGAAGAAACTGGTGGCTTACTCCTCCATTTCCCACATGGGCTTCGTGACCCTGGGCATGTTCCTGTTCACCGGCAGCCAGATGAATGCGTGGGCGGTGGAAGGTGCACTGGTACAGATGGTGTCGCACGGCTTCGTCTCCGCCGCGATGTTCTTCTGCATCGGCGTGATGTATGACCGCGTGCACAGCCGCAACATCGCCGACTACGGTGGTGTCGCCAACAAGATGCCGATTTTTGCCGCCTTCATGATGCTGTTCGGCATGGCCAACTCCGGCCTGCCTGCCACCTCCGGCTTCGTCGGCGAGTTCATGGTGATCATGGGTGCGGTGCAGGTGAACTTCCTGGTTGCCGCGCTGGCTGCCACCACGCTGATCTTCGGCGCCGCTTACACCCTGTGGATGTACAAGCGCGTGATTTTCGGTGAGGTGGGCAACCATCACGTGGAAGAGATGAAGGACGTCAACAAGCGTGAATTCCTGATTCTGGTGATCCTGGCCGTGACCGTACTGGGTATGGGTCTGTACCCGCAGCTGTTCGTTGAGAAGATGCACCTGTCTGTCAATGAACTGATCGCGCACGTTGCGCAAAGCAAGCTCTAAGAGGCCACAAGGAATACGAAATGAATTGGGCTGATCTCAATCTGATGCCGGCTTTGCCAGAGATGTTCCTGCTTGGGGCTCTGTCGGTAATCCTCATTCTTGACCTGTTTATCTCGGACGCCAAGCGCGGCATCACCTATGCACTGTCGCTGCTGACACTGCTGGTTTGTGCCGTGATCCAGGTTTCCACTTTCGAGCCGTTCGCCACCGTTACCCTCAGTGGCATGTTTGTCGATGATCCGCTGTCGGACATCGTCAAGGTGGCGATGTACGGCGTGACGGCTCTGGTGCTGGTTTACACCCGCCAGTACGTCAAGGACCGCGGCCTGTTCAAGGGCGAATACTTCACCCTGACCCTGTTCGCGCTGCTGGGTATGAACCTGATGGTGTCGGCCAGCAACTTCGTCAGCCTGTACATGGGCCTGGAACTGCTGTCGCTGTCGCTGTACTCGCTGATCGCGCTGCAGCGTGAGTCCGGTCGTGCCATCGAAGCCGCGATGAAGTACTTCGTGCTCGGCGCGCTGGCTTCCGGCCTGCTGCTGTACGGTGTGTCGATGGTGTACGGTGCCACCGGTTCGCTGGAACTGGCCAAGGTGGCTCAGGCGATCGCCTCGGGCAGCGCCAACCAGACACTGCTGGTCTTCGGCCTGGTGTTCATCGTGGCTGGTCTCGCGTTCAAGCTGGGCGCGGTACCGTTCCACATGTGGGTACCTGACGTTTACCAGGGCTCGTCCACCGCGATGACGCTGATGATCGGTGCCGCACCGAAACTGGCTGCCTTCGTGTTCGTGATCCGCATCCTGGTGCAGGGTCTGGGCGAAATGGTGGCCGACTGGCAGGGCATGCTGGTGATTCTGGCGGTGCTGTCAATGGCCATCGGTAACCTGACCGCCATTGCACAGACCAACCTCAAGCGTATGCTGGCCTACTCGACCATCTCGCACATGGGTTTCCTGCTACTGGGCCTGATCGCCGGCAACGCCGAAGGCTACTCCGCCGCACTGTTCTACGTGATCGTTTACGTGCTGACCTCGCTGGCCGGTTTCGGCATCCTGCTGGGCCTGTCGCGTGCCGGTTTCGAGTGCGAGACACTGGACGACCTGAAAGGCCTCAACGGCCGCAACAGCTGGTACGCGCTGCTGATGCTGCTGGCGCTGTTCTCGATGGCCGGTATTCCGCCGCTGGCTGGCTTCTACGCCAAGTTTGCGGTGATCCAGGCGATCGTCAATGTCAACTTGCTGTGGCTGGCGATTGTGGCGGTGCTGATGTCGCTGATCGGTGCCTTCTACTACCTGCGTGCAGTCAAGGTGATGTACTTCGACGACGTGCAGGATCACAGCCCGATCACCATCTCCGGTGACATGAAGCTGGTGCTGTCGCTCAATGCCGTGGCCTTGCTGGTACTGGGTGCGATGCCGGAACGTCTGATCGCGATGTGTGTCGAAGCGATGAAACAATCCCTCGTCGTCCTGTAAGGAATCAGCATGGAAGTCAGCGTCATCGTCCTGTTACTGCTCGCGTTTGTTGCGGCCAACCTGCCATTCATGAGCCGGCGCGTTGCCGGCATTTGGCGGGTTGCCAACAAGCACTTTGGCTGGCAGTTACTGGAGCTGGTGGCACTGTACCTGCTGCTGGGTGTGCTGGCGCAGTTGCTGGAAGGCCGTCATTCGCCGGTACACGTGCAGAAGTGGCAGTTTTATGTCACCACCCTGGCACTGTTCCTGGTGTTTGCGTTTCCCGGTTTTATCGGGCGCTACTTCTGGAAGAAGCGCGGTAGCTGAGCCGCTGCGCAGCACAACAAAAACGCCACGATCCGATCGTGGCGTTTTTGTTTGGCTGCCGGCACCGTGGGCTTCGTTTCCGGGTCGCTGAAGCCGGGATGTCTGGAGATTGAAGGTTGCCGCTCCCGATCGCAGCGGAGCAGGGCAGGGTTGCACCGCGGTCATCTCGCCATTGTTGCGGCCAACCTGGTCACGCGCAGACCGCTACCGAGCGGCGTCACTTCTATACGGTTACAACCGCGTGTTTACCGGTGCTCAGCCTACTCGTTGGCTAGCCTGTCCAGAAAACAAAACGGGCAAGGTTGGCCGCAGCCGCCCTTGCCCGTACTTGCTGTCGCTGGCTCAGTAGAAACGTGCCTGTCCCTGCGGCCGGGTCTTGAAGCGCTTGTGCAGCCAGAAGTACTGTTCCGGCGCCTCCAGGATGCGCTGCTCCAGGAAGGCGTTCATGCGGCGGGTATCGGCTTCCAGGTTGTCGCTGGGGAAGTTGTCCAGTGGTGGATGGATGTCGAGCACGAAGCGCGCGCCTTCGCGGCGGGCGATGGCCGGCACCACCCTGGCCTTGGCGATGCTGGCAATGCGCGACAGGCCGGTGATGGTGGCCGCGTCGGTGGCAAAGAACTTCACGAAGATGGCGTCGCGCGGGCCGAAGTCCTGGTCTGGCAGGTACAGGAACGGGGTGTGCTCCTTGCGCATCGCCTTGATGATACTGCGCAGGCTCTCCTGCCGCGACACGATGTAGGCATTGTCGAAACGGTTGCGGCCCTGGTAGAACTGCGCGTCGAGTATCTTGTTCTTCTGGTGCGAATAGACGCTGAGCAGCGGCACTTCCAGGTTCAGGCGCAGCGCGCAGATCTCGAAGGCGACGAAGTGCGGGTAGAACAGCACCACGTCTTCGCCCGCTTCGCGCAGCCGGGTGATGTGTTCCAGCCCGCGTACCTCCACCAGCTGGCGCAGCCGCTGTGGCGACGACCACCACACGATGCCGTACTCCAGCACCAGCTTCATCATCTCGACAAAGTGGCGGCGGATCAGCTGGCGGCGTTGCGTCAGCCCCATGTCGGGAAAGCACAGACGCAGGTTGATCAGGCCGACGCGACGGCGCTCGCGGGCCAGCAGGTAGGCCAGCTGCCCCAGGCCCCAGGCCAGGGCGTGGATGACGGGCAGCGGCAACAGGCGGATCAGCCACAGCAGGGCTAGGGCGAATTTCATGCGGTATTCCAGTTAGGCTTGATCGGGGGACGGAGCGCCGGACGGCGTCTTGTAGCGGTTATAGCTCCACAGGTACTGTTGCGGCCAACGCTGGATCAGGCGTTCGACATTGGCGTTGACCACCGCGGCGTCGGCCTCGCGCTCACCGCTGAACTCGCCCTGCTGCGGGCTGATGTGGATGTGGAAGCCGGCACCGCCGGCCAGCCGCTCGCCGGTAAACCACAGCACGGCGACACTGTTCATCTGCGCCAGCCGCGCCAGCAGTGTCATGGTGAACGCCGGCTTGCCGAAGAACGGCGCCCATGCGCCTTCGCCGCTGCCGGGCACCTGGTCCGGCAGGATGATGGTGGCCTCGCCGGACTTCAGTGCCTTCATCAACTGGCGCACGCCGGCGCCGGTGGCCGGCGCGGTGCGGCCTTTGCCGCGGGCACGGCCCTCGTTCATGATCGGTTCCAGCCAGGCCAGCTTCGGCGGGCGGTACATCGCGGTCAGCGGGAACGGCAGCCGCGCCGAGATGTAGCGTCCGGCAATGTCGTAGCTGCCCAGGTGCGGGGTGACGAAGATCAGGCCCTTGCCTTCGGCCAGTGCCGCTTCGACATGCTCCCAGCCGTCACAGCCGCGGACCAGCGAGGTGATGTAGTCCGGCTCGCGGCACCAGGCGATGGCCAGTTCCAGCGCGCCCTTGCCGGTTTCTGCCGCACAGAGTTTGACGAGCGATTCGTAAAGCTGATAACTTCCAGCGATTTGACTGGTTTTGAGGTTTTCGCGTATGCGTTCGCGAAAACGCGGCGATAGGTAATAGAGGATTTTCCCCAGCAGGGCGCCCAGCCGGTGCAGTGCCGGTAGCGGCAACGCGGCCAGGGTCTGCAGGATGAGTCGTGCGATTCGGGTCATCATGGTCTGCTGGAAAGTAAACGCGCTATTTTATCATTAACTCAAAGGCCATTATTCGGGAACGGACACAATGAGCGAATATCTTTTTACATCTGAATCGGTATCTGAAGGCCATCCGGACAAGGTCGCGGACCAGATTTCCGACGCCATTCTGGACGCCATCCTGCGTGAAGACAAATACGCCCGCGTTGCGGCCGAGACCCTGGTCAACACCGGTCTGGTAGTCCTGGCCGGCGAGATCACCACCACCGCCAACATCGACTACATCAAGATCGCGCGCGAAACCATCAAGCGCATCGGTTACGACAATACCGAGCTGGGTTTTGACCATCGCGGTTGTGCCGTGATGGTGTGCTACGACAAGCAGTCGCCGGACATCGCCCAGGGCGTCAACGAAGGCGAAGGCCTGGATCTGGACCAGGGCGCCGGCGACCAGGGCCTGATGTTCGGCTACGCCTGCGACGAAACCCCGACGCTGATGCCGTTCCCGATCTACTACGCGCACCGTCTGGTGCAGCGTCAGGCGGAACTGCGCAAGGACGGCCGCCTGCCGTGGCTGCGTCCGGATGCCAAGAGCCAGATCACCTGCGTCTACGACAGCGAAACCGGCCTGCCCAAGCGCATCGACACCGTGGTGCTGTCCACCCAGCACGCACCGGAAATCGACCACAAGACACTGACCGAAGCGGTGATCGAGGACATCATCAAGCCGGTGCTGCCGGCGGAAATGATTACCGCCGAAACCAAGTTCCTGATCAACCCGACCGGCCGTTTCGTCATCGGCGGCCCGATGGGCGACTGCGGCCTGACCGGTCGCAAGATCATCGTCGACACCTACGGCGGTGCCGCACCGCACGGTGGTGGCGCCTTCTCCGGCAAGGATCCGACCAAGGTCGACCGTTCCGCCGCCTACGCCGGCCGTTATGTCGCCAAGAACGTGGTCGCCGCCGGTCTGGCGCGCCAGTGCCAGATCCAGGTTTCCTACGCCATCGGCGTGGCCGAGCCGACCTCGATCTCGGTGGACACCTTCGGCACCAATGCCATTCCGAACGAGCGCATCGTCGAGCTGGTGAAACAGCACTTCGACCTGCGTCCGAAGGGCATCGTGCAGATGCTGGACCTGTTGCGTCCGATCTACACCAAGACCGCCGCCTACGGCCACTTCGGACGCGAAGAGCCGGAGTTCACCTGGGAGCGCACCGACAAGGCCGCCGCGCTACGCGCCGCAGCCGGCCTGTAAGCCAGCCGAACTGTTGTGCAAAAAGGCCTCGCAAGAGGCCTTTTCCTTTGCCTCTGGGCGCCGGCCACGGTGGCCTTGCTGTCGTTGCGGCCAACCTTGCGCCGCAAGTTCTGCCATAATGGCGGGATTCCGGGGAGCGCTGCGAGGCCATGCCCCAGGCCCGGAAACGCAAAACGGCGCTCACCTGCTTTTCATTGAACGGCTCCGATCGGGCCGCTTCAGGATAACCCGTGCCGGGCACGGGATGCGCGGGTGAGCCATCCCTCCCGGCCTTCGTGACAAAGGAATACACGATGGCTGCATTCAACGACTATCTCGTTGCCGATATCAATCTGGCAGATTGGGGCCGCAAGGAACTCAATATTGCCGAGACCGAAATGCCGGGCCTGATGGCCACGCGCAAGGAATACCAGCACAGCCAGCCGCTGCGCGGCGCGCGCATCGCCGGTTCGCTGCACATGACCGTACAGACCGCGGTGCTGATCGAGACGCTGACCGCGCTGGGCGCCGAAGTGCGCTGGGCATCGTGCAACATCTTCTCCACCCAGGACCACGCTGCCGCGGCCATTGCTGCGGCCAACATTCCGGTATTCGCGTTCAAGGGCGAGAGCCTGGACGAGTACTGGGAATTCAGCCACAAGATCTTCGAATGGCCGGAAGACCAGCCTGCCAACATGATCCTCGACGACGGTGGCGACGCCACCCTGCTGCTGATGCTGGGCAGCAAGGCGGAGAAGGATCTGGGCGTGATCGGCCACCCGACCAACGAAGAAGAAACCGCACTGTTCGCTTCCATCAAGCGTCATCTGGAAATCGACCCGCAGTGGTACTCCAAGCGTCTGCAGCACATCAAGGGCGTGACCGAGGAAACCACCACCGGCGTGCATCGCCTGTACCAGCTGGAAAAGGACGGCCTGCTGCCGTTCCCGGCCTTCAACGTTAACGACTCGGTGACCAAGTCCAAGTTCGACAACCTGTACGGCTGCCGCGAATCGCTGGTGGACGGCATCAAGCGCGCCACCGACGTGATGATCGCCGGCAAGGTTGCGGTGGTGCTGGGCTACGGTGACGTGGGCAAGGGTTGCGCGCAATCGCTGCGTGGCCTGGGCGCCACCGTGTGGGTGACCGAAATCGACCCGATCTGCGCGCTGCAGGCGGCGATGGAAGGCTACCGCGTGGTACGCATGGACGAAGTCTGCGATCAGGCCGACATCTTCGTGACCACCACCGGCAACGTTGGCGTGATCAACCACGAGCACATGAAGAAGATGCGCAACAACGCCATCGTGTGCAATATCGGCCACTTCGACAGCGAGATCGAAGTCGCCTCGCTGCGCCAGTACCAGTGGGAAAACATCAAGCCGCAGGTGGATCACATCATCTTCCCGGACGGCAAGCGCATCATCCTGCTGGCCGAAGGCCGCCTGGTGAACCTCGGTTGCGCCACCGGCCACCCGAGCTTCGTGATGTCCAACTCCTTCACCAACCAGGTGCTGGCGCAGATCGAGATCTTCGCCAACGAGCACAAGTACGACAACAAGGTGTACGTGCTGCCCAAGCATCTGGACGAGAAAGTAGCGCGCCTGCACCTGGAGCGCATCGGCGCCCGCCTGACCGAGCTGTCCGACGAACAGGCCAGCTACATCAGCGTGCCGAAAGACGGTCCATATAAGCCGGCACACTATCGTTATTGATATTTGATGTCCGGTTAAAACGGACAGGGCCGTAAAATGCCCTGTCCGTTTTTTTGTGCGGCCAACGTTGGCCGCCGCCCCGTCAGCGGCGCCAGACCGACACGGGATGCCAGGGAAACCATCACCAACCTTGCCGCAAGAGCTTGCCATGACCGAACGTAACCGTACCTTCAGCTTCGAATTCTTCCCGCCGCGCACCCCGGAAGGCGTGGCCAAACTGCGTACCACCCGCCAGCAGCTGGCGCAGTTCAAGCCGGAGTTCTTCTCCGTGACCTTCGGTGCCGGCGGCACCACCCGCGACGGCACGCTGTCCACGGTGCTGGAAATCCGCAACGAGGGCTATGCCGCGGCGCCGCACCTGTCCTGCATCGGCTCCACCCGCGACAATATCCGCTCGATCCTGAACGAGTACCGCAACCACGGCATCCGCCACATCGTGGCGCTGCGCGGCGACATGCCGTCCGGCATGGTCGAGGCCGGCGAGTTCCGCTACGCCAACGAGCTGGTGGCCTTCATCCGCGAAGAGCATGGCGACCACTTCCATATCGAAGTGGCGGCCTATCCGGAATTCCACCCGCAGGCCAAGTCCGCCGAAGACGACATCAACAATTTCGTGCGCAAGGTGAATGCCGGTGCCAACTCGGCGATGACGCAGTATTTCTTCAACGCCGACAGCTATTTCCGCTTCGTCGACGAGGTGCAGGCGCGCGGCGTGGACATCCCGGTCGTGCCTGGCATCATGCCGATCGCCAACTTCGGCCAGCTGTGCCGCTTCTCCGACATGTGCGGCGCGGAAGTGCCGCGCTGGCTGCGCCTGCGCATGCAGGCCTATATGGACGACAGCGCGTCGATCCGCGCACTGGGGCTGGATGTGGTGACCGAGCTGTGCGACCGCCTGCTGGCCAATGGCGCACCGGGGCTGCACTTCTACACCCTGAACCAGGCCGGCACGGTGTCCACCATCTGGCAGCGCCTGGGCTTGTGAGCGCGGCCGCCGGATGCGGCGCGATGGCAGCATGAAAAAACCGCAGCTTCGGCTGCGGTTTTTTTCATGTGGCCGCGGCGCTGACGCAGCGGTTGCGGCCCTGCGTCTTGGCCTGGCGCAAGGCGTGGGCCGCCTCGCCGATCAGGTCGTCGATGTCGTCGTGGCGGCGCAGGTCCAGCGTGGCGCAGCCGACACTGACGCTGACGAAGCTGGACACCCGCGACGCCGGGTGCGGCAGCTGCAGCGCGGCGACCGCCTGGCGCAGCTGCTCGGCCACGGCGGCGGCTTGCGCCGGATCATGCTGCGGCAGCAGCAGCAGCATGGTGGCGCCCTTGATGCGCACCGCGAGGCCGGGGTGCGTCGCCAGCTGCGCCTGCAGCAGCTGTGCAATGCGCAGCAGGCAGTCGTCACCGGCCAGGTGGCCGGCGTGGCTGTTGTAGGCGGCGAACTGGTCGATGTCCAGCATCAGCGCCGACAGCGCCTGCTGGCGCAGGAAGGCCTGCTCGAACAGCTGCTGCTTGTCCTGTTGCAGGCGGCTGACGCTGGCCAGCCCGGTCAGGCCGTCGCAATGGCTCTGCGCCTGCAGCTTGGCGTTGGCCGCCGCCAGCTGCTGCGTCAGCGCCTCGTGCTGTTGCAGCTGCTGGTGACGCAGCAGCAGCCCGGACAGCAGCTTGGCAAACAGCCGCAGCAGCGTCAGTTCCTTGTCCAGCCAGTCGTGCTGGCGGTTGACCACCTCGCAGCCGAAGATGCCGTGCAGCGGCACCGTGTGATCGAGTGCGATCAGCACCAGGCTGTGGATGCCGTGTTCGGCCAGCAGCAGCCGTTCGCCGTGGCCGTCCGGCGGAATTTCTTCCAGCCGGCTGATGGTGAGCTGTGCCTGCTGTCGCAGCTGCGGCAGCAACCAGGGCGAGTGTTGTAGCGGCGCTTGCAGGTAAAAGCCGCCGTCCGGCGGCAGCTGCGCGTTTTGCCAGCTGATGTGCTGCTGCAGCGCCTGCCGCTCATCCAGCAGCAGCAGGTAGCAGCGGTCGACGCCGAGCAGGTGGCCAATGCGTGCCAGGGCGTCGGCGATGGCGTCGCGCTGTTCTGCCGGCGGCAGGCGCAGGAAGCTGTGCGACAGCTTGGCCAGCAGTTGCTGCGAGCGGGTCAGCTGGTCGAGTTCGGTGGTGCGCTGGCTGGCCAGCTCGCTGAGCTGTTCGCGCTGCTTTTGCAGCTCGTTGCCGCGCTGCTGTTGCTGCTGCAGCTGTTGCTGCCAGCCCTGGCGATAGCGTTGCAGCTGTTTGCCCAGCAGGCCCAGCTCGCGCTCACCGTCGGCCAGCGGCTGTTCCTTGTGCAACTGGCCGACCAGCTGTTCCAGCGGGCGCAGCAGGTGGCGTTGCATGAAGTGGCGGCACAGCAGCAGCATCAGCAGCATGGCGGCCATCAGGCTGCCGGCGAACAGCAGGCTGCGCAGGCGCAGTTGCTGCAGCAGCTCCTGCTGGCCGAGGTGCAGACGCAGGCTGGCCAGCGGCTGGTTGCCGGAGCGTTCGGACTGTACCGGGAAGTCGCGGATCCACTCGCTGTGCGCCGTCGGGTGCAGCTGGCTGCTCTGGCGCTGGCCGAGGTTGGTGATCAGCTCGACGCGGTTGACGCCGTCGAGCTGGTTGATGCTTTCCAGCAGTTGCTGGGTATTGTGCTGGTCGAGGTCCCACACGCTTTGCGCCAGCACGCCGACGAAGCGTTGCTCCACCAGCGTGTGCAGCTGTGCCAGTCGCTGCTCGATGTCGCGCAGGCCGAGCAGGTAGTGGCCGCCGCCGCCGAGCACGCCCAGCAACAGCAGGCACAGCACGCCGCGCCATTGCAGGCGGCTGGATAAGGAATTGGTAGCGGCCACTGCGGATCCCGTTTTGCTGACCAAGGTGTTCTGGATGATAGCGGAATGGCGCGGCGGCAGGAAATGCCCCCGCACATGGCGGGGGCAGGGGGCTTACGGATTCAGGTGCGAGATCGGCAGCGAGGTGGTCTGCTTGAACTCCTTCAGCACGAAGCTGGACTTCACGTCCTCCACCCCCGGCTGCTGCAGCAGGTCGTCCATCACGAAGCGCGAGAAGTGCTCCAGATCCTCGAAGTACACCTGCAGCAGGTAGTCCATCTCGCCGGTCATCGCGTAGCAGTTGACCACTTCCGGCCAGCGCTGCACCGCGTCCATGAAGCCCTGCAGATGGGCGTTGCCGCGCTTTTCCAGCGTGACGCGCACAAAGGCCTGCAGGCCGAGGCCGATCTTGGCCGGATCCAGCAGCGCCACGTACTGGCGGATGACGCCGGAGTCCTCCAGTTGCTTCAGGCGGCGCAGGCAGGGCGATGGCGACAGGGCCACCTTTTCCGCCAGTTCCACGTTGGTCAGCCGGCCATTGGCCTGCAATGCGGCCAACATTTTTATATCTGTCTTGTCCAGGGGTGCCGTAGGCATGTTATCTCCTGATGATGGGTTTGCTCTGGAATATTGTTTTAAGTTTTTTGTTTTCTCGGCACTATATCGCAAGAAAATTGCGGTTGAGTTTACTTAGAATAAAGCGCCTGAGCCAGACATTTTACACGGTGGCGCCAGATCACCGGATATTGTCTACATCATGCGGCCGCGACTGCGTCCGGCACGCAACGGCAAGCCGGCCGCCCGGCGCAGTCCAGGCGGCGGCACCACAGAGACAGCGTCGAGCACGACGCGCAAGAGGAGAGATGAATGAAAATGGAACATCAACTGATGAACCCACTGGCAACCGATGGCTTCGAGTTTGTCGAGTACACCGCCCCCAACGCCGAAGGCGTCGCCAAGCTGCAAGCGCTGTTCCTGTCGCTCGGCTTTATCGAGATCGCGCGCCACCGCAGCAAGAACGTCAGCCTGTTCCGCCAGGGTGACATCAATTTCATCCTCAACGCCGAACGCACCCAGCCGGCCTCCGAATTTGCCACCGTGCACGGCCCGTCCGCCTGCGCCATGGCCTGGCGCGTCAAGGACGCCGCCAAGGCCTACGACTACGCACTAGCACACGGCGCCAAGCCGTATGTGCGCCCGGTCGGCGCGATGGAGCTGAACATCCCTGCGGTGGAAGGCATCGGCGGCTCGGCTCTGTACTTCGTCGACCGCTACGGCCACGACAAGGACATCTACGAGATCGACTTCGTGCCGCTGGACGGCGTCGACCAGCACCCGGCCGGTGTTGGCCTGCAGGTGATCGACCACCTGACCCACAACGTGATACGCGGCAATATGGAGAAGTGGGGCTCATTCTACGAGAACATCGCCAACTTCCGCGAAATCCGCTACTTCGACATCGAAGGCAAGCTCACCGGCCTGGTGTCCAAGGCGATGACCAGCCCGTGCGGCAAGATCCGCATCCCGATCAACGAATCGTCCGACGACAAGAGCCAGATCGAGGAATTCCTGAAGCAGTACAACGGCGAAGGCATCCAGCACATTGCGCTGACCACCGAAGACATCTACACCACAGTAGAAACACTGAAGGCGCGCGGCACCCGTTTCCTCGACACCCCGGACACCTACTACGCCAAGGTCGACCAGCGCGTGCCGAACCACGGTGAGGACCTGGCTCGGTTGCAGAAGAACAGCATCCTGATCGACGGCGCGCCGGTGGAAGGCATCCTGCTGCAGATCTTCACCGAAACCGTGATCGGGCCGATCTTCTTCGAGATCATCCAGCGCAAGGGCAACGAAGGCTTCGGCGAAGGCAACTTCCGCGCGTTGTTCGAATCGATCGAGGAAGACCAGATCCGCCGCGGCGTGCTGAAGGCCGATTGAGCGCGCTGGCGGCGTGACCTCCGCGTCGCCGCGTGAGCCGACGCACCGCAGCACAAGGTTGGCCGCAGCAGATTGCTGCGGCCAACGTGTATCGACACCGTTCCAGACGAGACCACCCACATGAAACTCGCCACCTACCAGAACAACACCCGCGACGGCCAGCTGATGGTCGTCAGCCGTGACCTCTCCCGTGCCGTCGCCGTACCGCAGATCGCCGCCACCCTGCAGCAGGCGCTGGACAACTGGGCGCAGACCGAGCCGCAACTGCAACAGGTCTACGCCGCGCTGAATCAGGGCGAGGCCGCCGGCACCGTCGCCTTCGACGCGGCGCGTTGCCACAGCCCGCTGCCACGCGCCTACCAGTGGGCGGACGGCAGTGCCTACCTCAACCACGTCGAGCTGGTGCGCAAGGCGCGCGGCGCCGAGGTACCGGAGAGCTTCTACCACGACCCGCTGATGTATCAGGGCGGCTCCGACGCCTTCCTGCCGCCGCAGGCGCCGATTCCGCTGCGCGACGAGGCGTGGGGGCTGGACTTCGAGGGCGAGGTGGCGGTGGTCACCGGTGACGTGCCGCTGGGTGCGGATGCCGCCGCGTGCGCCGCACATATCCGCCTGCTGATGCTGGTCAACGACGTGACCCTGCGCAACCTGATTCCCAACGAGCTGGCCAAGGGCTTCGGCTTCTTCCAGAGCAAGCCGGCGACCGCGTTCTCGCCGGTGGCGGTGACCCCGGACGAGCTGGGCGACGCGTGGCAGGACGGCAAGGTGCACCTGCCGCTCTTGGTTGATTACAACAACGCCTTCTACGGCAAGCCGAACGCCGGCGTCGAGATGCAGTTCAGCTTCCCGCAGCTGGTGGCGCACGTGGCCAAGACCCGCGAACTGGTTGCCGGCTCCATCGTCGGCTCCGGCACCGTGTCCAACCACGACCGCAGCGTCGGCAGCTGCTGCCTGGCCGAACAGCGCATGATCGAGATCATCGACAGCGGCGCCGCGATCACCCCGTTCATGAAGGTGGGCGACACGGTGCGCATCGAGATGAAGGATGCCGCCGGCGTGAGTATTTTCGGCGCCATCGCGCAGACGGTGGTCAAGCATGGCTGACGCGGCCAACGTTGGTCGCACGCTGTACGGCTATTTCCGTTCCTCGGCCGCCTACCGCGTGCGCATCGCGCTGAACCTGAAAGAGCTGGCCTACGCCCAGGCGCCGGTCAGCCTGCTGCGCGGCGAGCAGCGCAGCGCCGATTATCTGGCGCTCAATCCGCAGGGGCTGCTGCCGGCGCTGCTGGACAACGGCGTACTGCTGACGCAGTCGCTGGCGATCTGCGAGTACCTGGACGAGGCCTATCCGGACAGCGCACGGCTGCTGCCGGAGGGCGCGGTAGCGCGGGCGCAGGTGCGCGCGGTGGCGCAGGCCATCGCCTGCGACATCCACCCGCTCAATAACCTGCGCGTGCTCAACTACCTGAAGACCGAGCTGGGGCAGGGTGAAGAGACGCGCAACGGCTGGTACCGGCACTGGGTGGCGACGGGCTTTGCCGCGCTGGAGCAGCAGCTGGCCGCCAGTGCCGGGCGCTACTGTTTCGGCGACACGCTGACGCTGGCCGACGTCTGCCTGCTGCCGCAGGTGTTCAACGCGCAGCGCTTTGGCGTCGACATGGGCGCGTATCCCTTGCTGGCGCGCATTGCGGCCAACCTTGAGCAGGTGCCGGCGTTTGCGGAGGCCCATCCGTCACGGCAGCCGGACGCGCAGTAAACTGGTAAAAACCGCCGTTTCGGCGGTTTTTTTCCGGAAAAGCCTTGACGCATAAATTCCGATCTGCTTTAATGCGTGCCTCTGATGCAGCACGCAAGTGCGCGGCAAAGAGGCCAATTAGCTCAGTTGGTAGAGCAACGGATTGAAAATCCGTGTGTCCTTGGTTCGATTCCGAGATTGGCCACCACTTTTCCCCTGCGCCAGATGTTTGGCCAATTAGCTCAGTTGGTAGAGCAACGGATTGAAAATCCGTGTGTCCTTGGTTCGATTCCGAGATTGGCCACCAAATATGAAAAGCCGCAATCCTTAACGGGTTGCGGCTTTTTGCATTGCTGGCCCGGCTGTGGAGCAGGGCAGTCCTGGCTCTAGCGTGGAGCAAGGCCGCCAGCGCGAGCGCGCCGCAAAAACGGCGCCGCGAAGGGCGCCGTTGTCGTACGCGGCGCCGGCCTCAGGCCAGCTTCTTGATGTAGGCGGCGACGCCACCCAGCAGCATCTCGATCGAGATCGCGGTTAGCACCAGTCCCATCAGCCGCTCCAGCGCGGTAATCGCCTGTTCGCCGAGCAGTTTCTGGATCTTGCCGGAGAACAGGAACACCAGTAGCGTCACCAGCATGGTCAGCGTCAGCGCGCCTATCCATTCCAGCATCCGTTCCGGCTCGCGCGTCGACATCAGCAGCACCGTGGCCATCGCCGACGGCCCGGCAATCAGCGGCACCGCGATCGGTACGATGAACGGCTCGCCGCTCAGCTGGTTGCCGGCGTGGCCGTCGCCGCCGGGGAAGATCATCTTCAGTGCGATCAGGAACAGGATCACGCCGCCGGCCACGCGCAGGCTCTCGTCGGTGAGGTGCATCACTTCCAGGAAGCCGTTGCCGAAGAACATGAAGGTCAGCAGCACGCTGAAGGCGATGAAACACTCGCGGAACACCACGCGGCGGCGGCGCTCCGGCTTCACCTGCTTCAGTGCCGAGATGAACAGCGGGATGTTGCCCAGCGGATCGGTGATCAGGATCAGCAGGATGGTGGCGGAGAGAAAGGATGTGTCCATGGCTGCCTCGGTGGGGAAGAATGGCAAAAGGGCGTGCGATGGATTATCGCACGCCCTTGCTTAGTGGCTACTGCCATGCCTTGTTACTGGCAAATGCTGTCGCATTATTCCTTGCGGTTGGAGCCGGCCACCAGCGGGAAGGCATAGACGCGGCACTCCAGCGCGCCGTTGTACAGCAGCGGCCGCGCTTCGGCATTCAGGCGCATCAGGGCCGGCAGGCGGTTGTCGGCAGTCATCAGGTGAGCGGTCCAGCCGGCAAAGTTGCGTTTCAGCCAGGTTGCCAGCCGCGGGTACAGCTCGGCCAGCGAGTCCTGCTCGTCGAGGCGGATGCCGTATGGCGGGTTGCACACCAGCAGGCCGCTGGCGGCAGGCGCCTGCAGCTCGGTGGCGTCGCCGTGGCTGAGGCTGACCAGTGACTCCAGGCCGCAGCGCGTCAGGTTGTGGCGGGCAATCTCCACCATTTCCAGTGACGCGTCGTTGCCGTAGATCGCCAGCTTTTCCAGCGGCCGTACCGCCAGCTCGGCATCGTTGCGGATGCTGTGCCACAGCAGGTCGTTGTGGGTGTTCAGCTTTTCAAAGGCAAAGTTGCGCAGGCGGCCCGGTGCGCGGTTGAGTGCGATGTCGGCAGCCTCCACCAGGAAGGTGCCACTGCCGCACATCGGGTCCAGCAGCGGCTGGCTGCCATTGTAGCCAGCGCTGAGCAGGATGCCGGCGGCCAGGTTTTCACGCAGCGGTGCCTCGCCGGTCTCGTCGCGCCAGCCGCGCTTGAACAGCGCTTCGCCGCTGGTGTCGAGATAGATCTGCACGTCGAAGCCGGACAGGAACACGCGGATGCGGATGTCCGGACGGCGGGTGTCCACACTCGGGCGCTCGTCGTTCAGCGCGCGGAAGCGGTCGCAGATCGCGTCCTTCACGATCAGCGACACGTAGTCGATGCTGCGCAGGCGGGCGTGGCCGTCGGTCTTCACCTTGATGGTGTTGCTGATGTCGAACAGCGCCGGCCAGTCGATGCTCTTGGCCAAGGTGTAGATGTCGCGCTCGATCTGGAAGCTGCCTTGCGCCAGCTGCTGCAGCAGGCGGCTGGCGGTGCGCGAGTGCAGGTTGACCCGCATCATCACTTCCTGGTTGCCGGTGAAGTGCACGCCGCCGTCGGTCAGCTGCAGTTCGCTGCCGCCTTGCTGGCTGATTTCCTCGGCCAGCAGTTTTTCCAGGCCGCGCGGGCAGCTGGCGAACAGCGCCAGCTGGCCTTGCTGCAGGATGCGCGCTTGCGGCTTGGCGTACGGGGTGCGACCAACGTTGGCCGCATCGCCGCGTTGCGGGGCGTTGCCGCGCGGGGCGTCGCTGCGTTGCGGCGCATTGCCCTTGCCGAACAGCGTGCGCGGTGCCGGTTCGTCACGCGGTGCACTGCGCTCGCGGTCGAAGCGCGGCTTGTCGTCACGCGGCCACGGCTTGCGCTCGCCGTCGCGTGCCGGGCTGCTGCGATCGAAGGTGCGGTCACGCTGGAAGCCGCTCTCGCGCACGCCGCTTTGCTCGCCGCGGGCGTCAAAGGTGCGGTTGCGCTGGAAGCTGCCCTCGCGGGTTTCGCCGTAAGGGCGGTCGTCGCGGCGTGGGGCACGTTCGCCGCTGTCGCGCGGCTCGTCACGGCGCGGCGCGTCATCGTCGCGGCGCGGCGTTTTCAGGAAGGATTTCGGACGTACCGGCTCGGCCGGTTCGCGCCGCTCCGGTGCCTGGAAGTCCGGATGCGCCTTGCCGCGGATGCCGGCCACGCGGTCGCGGGTGTAGCTGCGCTCGCCGCTGGCGGCCGCACTGTCAGTGGTGCTTGGTGCCGCGGCGTGGTCTTCGCTGATCTTGCGGTTGCCGAACAGCACTTTCGGGGCGTTGCCCTCGGCGGCCGGACTGCGCGGTGCGCTATCGCGCTGGAAGCCGCCTTCGCGCGGTGCCTGTTCGCGGTCACGCTGGAAGCTGCCTTCGCGTGGCTTGTCGCCACCGAAACGCGGTTTGTCGGCATCAAAGCGTGGCTTGTTGAAACCGCCGTCGCGCGGTACCTGGTCGCGGTCACGCTGGAAGCTGCCTTCACGCGGCTTGTCGTCGAAGCGTGGCTTGTTGAAACCACCTTCGCGCGGTGCCTGCTCGCGGTCACGCTGGAAGCTGCCTTCGCGTGGCTTGTCGCCACCGAAACGCGGTTTGTCGGCATCAAAGCGTGGCTTGTTAAAGCCGCCGTCGCGCGGCGCCTGGTCGCGGTCACGCTGGAAGTTGCCCTCGCGTGGCTTGTCGCCGCCGAAACGCGGTTTGTCGGCATCAAAGCGTGGCTTGTTGAAGCCGCCTTCGCGCGGTGCCTGCTCGCGGTCGCGCTGGAAGCTGCCCTCGCGTGGCTTGTCGCCACCGAAGCGCGGTTTGTCGTCGAAGCGCGGCTTGTTGAAGCCGCCTTCGCGCGGTGCCTGCTCGCGGTCGCGCTGGAAGCTGCCCTCGCGCGGCTTGTCGCCACCGAAGCGCGGTTTGTCGTCGAAGCGTGGCTTGTTGAAGCCGCCTTCGCGTGGCTTGTCGCCACCGAAACGCGGTTTGTCGGCGTCGAAGCGCGGCTTGTTGAAACCGCCCTCGCGTGGCTTGTCGCCAGCGAAGCGCGGTTTGTCGTTGCCGAAGCGCGGGTCCTTGTCACGGGGGGCGCCGAAGCGACCTTCCTGCCGTGCATCGCCGGCGCGTGGTTTTTGCTGGAATGGTTTGTCGCCACGCGGGCCGGGCGGGGCATTGTTCCCGGCTGGTGGCGTGGCGCGCTCGGCGGTCGGAGTGGGCTGACGGCGTTGCGCGGCGCGCTGGCGGGAACGGAAGGTCGACATCTGAGGGTAATCCTTTCAAAACAATCCTCTATTCTAGCTGATTTCGCCGGCAACTTCTTGGTAGTCGCGGATGATTGGTTTACCATGGCCGGTTCGATTCGGATTGGATGATGCGATGACCTTGCAGTCGGCGTTTGCGGCGCGCCTAGTCGCCTGGCAGAAACAGCACGGCCGGCACGGTTTGCCGTGGCAGGTCAGCGATCCCTATCGCGTGTGGCTGTCGGAAATCATGCTGCAGCAGACGCAGGTGAGCACGGTGCTCGGCTACTACGCGCGCTTCCTCGAACGCTTCCCGGATCTGGCCACGCTGGCCGCCGCGCCGGTGGAAGACGTGTTGGCGCACTGGAGCGGCCTCGGCTACTACACCCGCGCCCGCAACCTGCACAAGGCGGCGCAGCA
This sequence comes from Vogesella sp. EB, assembly GCF_001037925.1. Taxonomy (NCBI): domain Bacteria; kingdom Pseudomonadati; phylum Pseudomonadota; class Betaproteobacteria; order Neisseriales; family Chromobacteriaceae; genus Vogesella; species Vogesella sp. EB. Next base: position 65,526 of record NZ_LFDT01000011.1, read on the forward strand.
GGTGATGGCCGGCTTTGGCGGCGAGTTTCCGGCCCGGCGCGAGGCGATCGAGACGCTGCCCGGCATCGGTCGTTCTACCGCGGCGGCGATTGCCGCTTTTGCCTTCGGCCAGCGTGAAACCATACTCGACGGCAATGTCAAACGGGTGCTGACGCGCTGTTTCGGTATCGACGGCTATCCCGGCGACAAGAAGGTGGAGGCGCAATTGTGGACGCTGGCGGAGAGCCTGCTGCCGGCCGCCGACGGCGACATGGTTGCCTACACCCAGGGGCTGATGGATCTGGGCGCCACCGTCTGCAGTCGCTCGCGCTCGGCCTGCGGCGTCTGTCCGATGGCGGACGGTTGCGTCGCCGCCCGTGACGGTCGCACCGCCGAGCTGCCGCAGCGCAAGCCGAAAAAGGTGCAGCCGCAGCGGGAGACGGTGATGCTGATCGCGCTGCACCAGGGGCAGGTGCTGTTGCAGCGCCGGCCGCCTTCCGGCATTTGGGGCGGTCTGCTGTCGCTGCCGGAATTCGAGTCCACGCTGGCGATTGCCGACTGGCTGGCGGACAACGGCGACGGCGAGCTACTGCCGGTGTGGCCGGAATTGCGGCACGTGTTTACCCATTTCCGCCTCACCATCACGCCGCAGTGCGTGCCACTGCAAAGGTTGGCCGCAAGCCATTGTGCCGAAGACGGTCATGTCTGGCTGCCATTGGCGCAGGCGCTGGACGCCGGGGTGCCGACCCCGGTACGCAAATTGCTGTTGCAGGCCTTGCAGTCGCCCGCAGGCGCCACCATTGATTAACCCCGATATGCCATCACAGGCAGGGTGAAAGACTAGACCATGGTTTCCGTTGTTCGATCTGTTGCCGATACGCTGGCCGATGCGGCCGATCCGGGGCGCTGGCTGGCGCAGTTGTCCAGCTCGGTTGCGCCCGACGACATGGCGATGCTGGAAAAGGCGTTTGCCGCGGCGCGCGAGCTGTACCGCGACAAGAAGCTGCCGCACACCGGCGAGGACGTGTTCAGCCACGCGGTGGCGGCGGCGGCGATCGTCGCCGACCTCAACCTGCTGACCGACGCCATCGTCGCCACGCTGCTGTTCGCGGTGCCGGACTACCGCGCCGACTGGCAGGAGTGGCTGCCCAAGGCGTTCAACCGCACCGTGCTGACGCTGGTAGAGGGCGGCAACCGCGTGCGCCGCCTCACCGAGATCGCGCGCATCGACAGGTTTGCCACCCCGGAAGACAGCGCGCGGCAGGCGGAAACCATGCGCAAGATGCTGCTGGCGATGGTGGCCGACATCCGCGTGGTGCTGATCAAGCTGGCGTGGCGCACGCAGACCATGCACTACCTGCCGCAGTGCGACGAGGGCATCCGTCGCCAGATCGCGCGCGAGACGCTGGACCTGTTCGCGCCGCTGGCCAACCGCCTCGGCGTGTGGCAGATCAAGTGGGAGCTGGAAGATCTCGGCTTCCGCCACACCGATCCGGACAACTACAAGAAGATCGCCAGGCTGCTCGACGAGCGGCGGCTGGAGCGCATCGACTACATCGAACGGGTGCTGGATACCCTGCGTGGCGAGCTGCGCCAGGCCGGGGTCAAGGGTGATGTTGCCGGCCGGCCTAAGCACATCTTCTCCATCTGGAAGAAGATGAAGAAGAAAAAGCTCGATTTCTCCGAGCTGTACGACATTCGCGCGGTGCGCATCCTGGTGGAAAAACTGCAGGACTGCTACACCGTGCTCGGCCTGATCCACAGCATGTGGCAGCCGATTCCCGGCGAATTCGACGACTACATCAGCAATCCGAAGGCCAACGACTACCGCAGCCTGCACACCGCGGTGATCGGCCCGGAAGACCGCGTGGTCGAGGTGCAGATCCGCACCTTCGAGATGCACGAGCACGCCGAGTTCGGCGTCGCCGCGCACTGGCGCTACAAGGAAGGCGGCAAGGGTGACAGCCAGTACGAGGAGAAGATCTCCTGGCTGCGCCAGCTGCTGGACTGGCGCGAGGACATGTCCGGCTCCGACCGCGAGGGGCTGGCCGACGCGTTCAAGACCGAGCTGTTCGCCGACACCATCTACGTGCTGACGCCGCAGGGGCGGGTGCTGGCGCTGCCGCAGGGCGCCACCGCCATCGACTTTGCCTACGCGCTGCATACCGACGTCGGCCATCACTGCCGCGGCGCCAAGGTCGAAGGCCACATCGTGCCGCTGTCGACGCCGCTGCAGAACGGCCAGCGCGTCGAGGTGCTGACCGCGAAGGAGGGCGGCCCGTCGGTGAACTGGCTGCACGAAGGCTGGGTCAAGAGCCATCGCGCCATCTCCAAGATCCGCCAGTACATCCGCCAGCAGAACCTCGACGCGGTGCGCGAAACCGGGCGCCACATCTTCGAGCGCGAACTGGCGCGCCATCCCGGGGTACAGCCTAACCTGGCACAGGTGGCGGAAAAGCTGGGCTACGACAAGCTGGACGAGGTCTACGCCGCGCTGGGCCACGGTGAGCTGGGCACCCGCGCCGTCAACCAGGCCTTCGTCAGCTTTGCGCCGCCACCACCGCCGGACGTCAATCCGGAAGACATCGTGCGCCGCAGCCGCGGTGGCCACGACGCCGGCGGTGTGCTGATCGAGGGTGTTGGCAACCTGATGACGGTGCTGGCCAAGTGCTGCCGCCCGGCGCCGCCGGACAGCGTGGTCGGTTTCGTTACCAAGGGCCGCGGCATCTCCATCCACCGCAGCAGCTGCATCACGCTGAAGCGGCTGTCGGCCGACGTGCCGGAGCGGCTGATCGCCGCCGACTGGGGCGAGCAGAAGGGCAGCGTGTTCCCGATCGACATCGACATCCTCGCCAGCGACCGCCCGGGGCTGTTGCGCGACATCTCCGACGTGTTCTCGCGCGAGAAGCTGAACGTGATCGGCGTCAATACCCTGTCGCGTGAGCAGAAGGCACGCTTGCGCTTCACGCTGGAGGTGCGCCACGTGCGCGACATCAGCCGCGTGCTGGCACACCTGATGGAAGTGCGCGGCGTGCAGGAGGCGCGCCGCGTGTAGCCGCCGGCCACGGCAGGCTGCAGTACCCGACAAGGTTGGCCGCAAGCGTTGCGGCCAACCTTGTGTTGTTTGCGGGGTTGGCAGCCAATGAGTCCGCGCGCCAGCTGCGCGCAATGCCCCAGCGGCAGCATGGTGGCCTGTTTCCGTGGTACAGGTCAGGTCATGTCGCGGCTGGCGACAGCGCTGGTGCTTGCCGGGCGCCGCGCTATCATGGCAAGCATGGGGCCTACTCCGGGCGGCAGGCGGCATGGTGGCCTGTTGCGCATGGTGGCATGACACAGGAGAGTAAACATGGCGACACCGCATATCGGCGCCGCAGCTGGTGATTTTGCCGACATCGTACTGATGCCGGGCGACCCGCTGCGCGCCAGGTTGATCGCGGAAACCTATCTGCAGGACGCGGTGCAGGTCACCAGCGTGCGCAACGTGTTCGGCTACACCGGCAGCTACCGCGGCAAGCGGCTGTCGGTGATGGCGCATGGCATGGGCATTCCGTCGGCCAGCATCTACGCCACCGAGCTGATCAAGGACTATGGCGTGGGCACCCTGATCCGCATCGGCTCCTGCGGCTCGGTGGATGGCGCGCGCCTCGGGCTGCGCGAGGTGGTGATCGCCATGGGCGCCTGCACCGACAGCAAGGTCAACCGCATGCGTCTGCTGGATCACGACTTTGCCGCCATCGCCGACTTCGAGGTGCTGCGCACCGCGGTGGAGGTCGCCGCGCGGCTGGGCAAGCCGGTGCGGGTCGGCAACGTGTTCTCCACCGACCTGTTCTACGGTGTGCAGCCGCCGCTGCTGGACGTGCTCAGGGGCATGAATGTCAACGCGGTGGAGATGGAAGTGGCCGGTATTTACGGTGTTGCGGCGCAATATGGTGCCCGCGCGCTGGCCATGCTCACGGTGTCGGATGTGATTCCGACCGGGGAGGCGATGGATGCCGAAGCCCGCCAGAACAGCTTCCACGACATGATGGAAATCGCGCTGGAGACCGCGCTGCAGCTGGATTGAGCGGTGCCGGCTGCGGCATGCTGCCCACAGTTGGCCGCACTGTGGCGCAACTTATACTGCGCTGCACAAAAAAACTTGCAAAACCCGAATCGGGTCACCATAATCACAACTGCATCAGGACGTTGCATATCGTGTGCGTTTTGGTGTTGTCTCCTCCATCCTCCTTCTATAAGGTGGAACTTGGCGCGATCAGTCTCTTGGTTGCGCCCTTTTTTTGCCTGTTGTCCACATTCTGTTGCCGCGGCGGGTGTTTTTGGTCGCGATTCCCCGGCGAAAGCCAGCTTCGGTTTGACAGCGAAATAGTCTTGTAATAGACTCCGGAACTTTCAAGAATTACGATGGTAGAGTTCCATGAAGACCTTTTCTGCCAAGCCGCATGAGGTAAAGCGCGAGTGGTTTGTGGTCGACGCCGAAGACAAGGTGTTGGGCCGTCTTGCCGCTGAAATCGCACGCCGCCTACGTGGCAAGCATAAGCCGGAGTTCACTCCGCACGTTGATACTGGTGATTACATTGTTGTCGTTAACGCAGAAAAACTGCGCGTAACCGGTAACAAGGCACTGGACAAGAAATACTATCGCCACTCTGGCTACCCTGGTGGTATCTACGAGCGCAACTTCACCGAACTGCAAGACAAGTTCCCTGAGCGCGTTCTGGAGAAAGCCGTAAAAGGCATGCTGCCTAAGGGTCCGCTGGGTTACGCGATGATCAAGAAGCTCAAGGTTTACGCCGGCACCGAGCATCCACACACCGCGCAACAGCCTAAAGTGCTGGAAATCTGATCAGAGGCAATTAATAGATGAACGGTAAATATTACTACGGTACCGGCCGTCGCAAGAGCTCTGTAGCTCGTGTGTTCATGCAAAAAGGCTCCGGCCAGATCATCGTTAACGGCAAGCCTGTTGACCAGTACTTCGCTCGCGAAACTGGCCGCATGGTAATCCGTCAGCCACTGCAAATCACCGATCACCTCGAGTCCTTCGACATCATGGTGAACGTATGCGGTGGTGGCGAAACTGGCCAGGCTGGTGCGATCCGTCACGGTATCACCCGCGCTCTGGTTGATTTCAGTGCTGAACTGAAACCAACCCTGTCGCACGCCGGCTTCGTTACCCGCGATGCCCGTGAAGTTGAACGTAAGAAAGTCGGCTTCCGCAAGGCGCGTCGTCGCAAACAGTTCTCCAAGCGTTAATCTGTTTGTACCGATCGAAAAAGCCACCCAGCAGGGTGGCTTTTTTCTTTGTTGCAATGCCTTGCCGCACTCCTTACCATGTCGCCTTTGCGACATTTTTTTATATTGTTAGGAGCGCAGCATGATCAAGGTGGGCATTGTCGGTGGCACCGGGTATACCGGCGTAGAGCTTTTGCGTCTGTTGGCCAACCATCCTTCGGCCAAGGTGACCGCCGTTACTTCACGCAAGGAAGCGGGGATGAAGGTCGCCGAGATGTTCCCGTCGCTGCGCGGCCATGTCGATATCGCCTTTTCCACGCCGGATGAAACCGACCTGAAAGCCTGCGACGTGGTGTTCTTTGCCACACCGCACGGGGTGGCGATGGCGCAGGCGCGCGAGCTGCTGGAAGCCGGGGTCAAGGTCATCGACCTGGCCGCCGACTTCCGCCTGAAAGACCCGGCCGAGTTCGCCAAGTGGTACGCGATGGAGCACAGCTGCACCGACCTGCTGGCCGAGGCGGTCTACGGCCTGCCGGAAGTGAACCGCGATGCGATCAAGAACGCGCGCCTGATCGGCATGGCCGGCTGCTATCCGACCTCGGTGCAGCTGGGCTTGTTGCCGCTGCTGGAAGGCGGCAAGCAGTATGTCGAAACCACTACCCTGATCGCCGACTGCAAGTCCGGCGTGTCCGGCGCCGGGCGCAAGGCCGAGGTGGGTACCCTGTTTGCCGAGTCGGCCGACAACTTCAAGGCCTACGGCGTGAAAGGGCACCGCCACTCGCCGGAGATCGAGCAGGGCCTGTCGCTGATCCACGGCGCACCGGTGAAGCTGACCTTCGTGCCGCACCTGACGCCGATGATTCGTGGCATTCATTCCACCATCTACGCCCGCATCAAGCCGGAAGGCCGCGATGTCGACTACCAGCAGCTGTTCGAGCAGCGCTTTGCCGCCGAACCGTTCGTCGACGTGATGCCGGCCGGCAGCTGCCCGGAAACCCGCTCGGTACGCGGCGGCAATACCGCGCGCATCGCGGTGCATCGCCCCGGCGATGGCGATTTGCTGATCATCCTGGTGGTGGAGGATAATCTGGTGAAAGGGGCGTCCGGCCAGTCGGTGCAGGTGATGAACCTGATGTTCGGGCTGCCGGAAAATGCCGGTCTCGACATCGTGCCGTTGCTGCCCTGAACTTGAAGACTCGCCAGACGACCCAATATCCGACTAAAATAGTAGGATGAAAGGCCGTCTTGCGGCCTGTCCTGTACCGTGAGGCTTAAAATGACTGCTGCTGCTGCTGAAACCCTGTCCCCGATCAACTTTACCGACAGCGCCTGCGCCAAAGTGCGTGACCTGGTGGCTGAAGAAGGTAATCCTGACCTGAAACTGCGTGTGTTCGTCACCGGCGGTGGCTGTTCTGGCTTCCAGTACGGCTTTACGTTTGACGAGATTGCCAACGAAGACGACACCACCATCGAACGCGAAGGTGTGGTGTTCCTGGTCGACCCGATGAGCTACCAGTATCTGGTCGGCGCCGAAATCGACTACCAGGAAAGCATCGAAGGTTCGCAGTTCGTGATTCGCAATCCGAATGCAGAGACCACTTGTGGCTGCGGCTCGTCCTTTTCGGTATAAGTACGGCATTGCCAGCACCTGAAACCCGGACCTGGTGTCCGGGTTTTTCAACTTCAGGGTTCTAACGATGCAAAACAAGATGCCGCCCATCATTCTGCCCAAGATCGACTTTACCCGCGAGTTCGCCTTCAGCGACCAGGAGTTCGAGCGCATCCGGCAGCTGATCTACAAGGAAGCCGGCATTGCGCTGAACCCGACCAAGAAGGACATGGTCTACGGCCGGCTGGTGCGCCGCATCCGCGAGCTGAAGCTGAACAGCTTCGCCGCCTATATCGACTTCCTGCAGTCTATCGCGGGCAAGCGCGAGTTCGAGCAGTTCGTCAACGCGCTGACCACCAACCTGACCTTCTTCTTTCGCGAGGAACACCATTTCCAGATTCTGGCAGCACACCTGAAGACGCTGGCTGGCAAGGGCGAGATCAATATCTGGTGTGCGGCGTCGTCGACCGGGGAAGAACCGTACTCGATCGCGATCGCCGCGCTGGAAGCGCTGGGCAGTGGCAGCCGCATCCAGATCCAAGCCACCGACCTCGATACCAGCGTGCTGGAGGTTGGCCGCAAGGGCATCTACAGCGCCGACAAGATCTCGCGCCTGCCGGCCGGTCATGCCGCGCGCTACTTCGACAAGCTGCCGGACGGCAACTACCAGGCCAAGGCGCAGCTGCGCGAAATGATTACCTTCTCGCGGTTGAACCTGGTCGACGCCAACTGGGCGCAGCGCAAGCAGTTCGACGCGATCTTCTGTCGCAACGTGATGATCTATTTCGACCGTGACACCCAGCTGGCAGTGCTGAAGAAATTCCACCCGTTGCTGAAGGCGCACGGTCTGCTGTTTGTCGGCCACTCCGAGAACTTCTACTTTGCCGCGGACTATTTCACCCTGCGCGGCAAGACGGTGTACGAGCTGGCCCGGGCCCGGGCGTAATCGGGCGCACTGATATTCACGCGGGCAGCGCCCGCGGCAAGGAACAACATGCAGGAAATGACCCCTTACGAGCTGCTCGGCGGCGCCGGCGTGGTGCGCTGGCTGACCGACCGCTTCTACGACATCATGGACAGCGATCCGGCGGTGAAGCCGCTGCGCGACATGCATCCAGCGGATCTGACCGCCTCGCGCGAGAAGCTGTACATGTTCCTCTCCGGCTGGCTGGGCGGCCCGCCGCTGTTCATGGATACCTTCGGCCACCCGCGGCTGCGGCAGCGGCACATGCCGTTCGCGGTGGATGGCGAGGCGCGCGACCAGTGGATGAAGTGCATGACGCAGGCGGTGAACGAGCTGGTGTGCGAGGACTGGCTGAAGGCCAGGCTGCTGGAGGCGTTCTACAACACCGCCGACTTCATGCGCAATCGCGAAGACTGAGCGGTCTGCCACGCCCCAAAAACCATTGCGGCCAACCTTGTACAAGGTTGGCCGCAATGTTTTTGCCGTGAGCGTGGGGTCAGCGTGGTCGGTGGCCGCGTTCGATCATCACGCCGACATGCTTCACGTCCGGCAGGATGTTGAGCTTGGTGACTGCCACCTTGGTCCACGGCGCACCGAATTCCTCGCGCACCATGCGTGCGATGTGCTCGGCCAGTGCCTCGATCAGCAGGAAATGCTGCTCGGCCAGCGACTGGCGGATGCGTTCCACTACCACGCCGTAGTGGATGGTGTCGCCAATGTCGTCGCTATGGCAGGGCACTTCGCTGGGGATGCCGATCTCCAGATCCAGCAAGATAGTCTGGGGCGCCAGGCGCTCCCAGTCATAAACGCCGATCACTGTCTCGGCGCGCACTTCGCGCAAAAATATGATGTCCATCGCTGCGGGCTTTGGGTTTACTGCCCGATACCGTAAAATGCCAAGTCTTGCATTCTAGTGGATAAGCCATGACCACAACAGCGTTTGCCTTTATTTTGGGCGCCTACCTGATCGGATCCCTGTCGTTTGCGGTGATTGTCACCCGCCTGATGGGGATGGCCGATCCGCGTACCTACGGTTCGAAAAACCCCGGTGCCACCAATGTGCTGCGCTCAGGCAAAAAGCTGGCCGCGGTGCTGACGCTGCTGGGCGATGGCGTCAAGGGCTGGCTGGCGGTGTTCCTGGTCGCCAGTTTCGGTCCTGCCTACGGCTTGGGCGAGCAGCAGGTCGCCATGGCCGGTCTTGCGGTGCTGTTCGGCCACATGTGGCCGGTGTTTTTCGGCTTCAAGGGCGGCAAGGGCGTGGCCACCGCGGTGGGCGTGCTGCTGGCCTTCAGCCCGTGGCTGGCGCTGGCGGCGCTGGTCACTTGGCTGTTCATGGCCTTCGTGGTGAAGATTTCGTCGCTGTCGGCCATCGTCGCCTGCGTGATGGTGCCGGTGTACGCCTACTTCATCGTCGGCCCGCAGAGCGTCTACTTCGGCACCTGCATCATCATCGCCATTCTGGTGGTGCATCGCCACAAGTCCAATCTGGTGAACCTGCTTACCGGCACCGAGGACAAGATCGGCAAGGCGGACGAGCAGGGCAAGTCCTGAACGTTGGCCGCAAACAAAAAAAGCCTGTCGTCGCCGACAGGCTTTTTGTCGTGTTGCTGAACGTTAATCGCGCGCAAACAGCTTCAGTGCCGCTTCGCGCTGGACCGCGTGGTCGACGATGGGGGCCGGATAGTCGCGGCCGAGCACAAAACCGGCTGGCAGTGTTTTCGCCAGCCACGGCGCATGGATCGCCTTGTCGTCCAGCGCCGCCAGCTCCGGCACGTAGCGGCGGATGAACTGGCCCTTGCTGTCGAATTTTTCCGATTGCGTCACCGGGTTGAAGATGCGGAAGTAGGGCTGCGCATCGCAACCGGTGGAGGCGGCCCACTGCCAGCCGCCGTTATTGGCCGCCAGATCGAAGTCCAGCAGCTTCTGCGCGAAGTAGGCCTCGCCCCAGCGCCAGTCGACCAGCAGGTCCTTGACCAGAAAACTGGCGGCGATCATGCGCAGCCGGTTGTGCATGTAGCCGCTGTGGTTGAGCTGGCGCATCGCGGCATCCACCAGCGGATAGCCGGTCCGCCCCTGGCACCAGGCCTCGAACAGTGCCGCGTCATTGGGGAACGGCAGCTCACGGTACTCCGGCTTGAAGCTTTCACCGGCCACCGACGGGAAGTGCCACAGCAGCTGCTGGTAGAACTCGCGCCAGATCAGCTCGTTAAGCCAGCACTCCGCCCCTTCCGACGGTTCCGCCAGTGCGGCGCGCACCGCCTCGCGTACCGACAGCGTGCCAAAGCGCAGGTGCGCCGACAGGTAGGACACCCCCTTCACCGCCGGGAAGTCGCGCAGCGTCTTGTAGTGCGCGATGCGGCGGCGGAAATCGTCTAGCAGCGCCAGCGCGCCGCTGCGGCCGGTCTGTACCCGCAGTCCGTCCAGCGTGGCCTCACCGAAACCCAGCTCCGCCAGTGTCAGCAACGGACGGGTGCCGGCTGGCGCCGCCAGTGCGCCGCGCAAGGCGGTGCTGGCCTCCGCCGCCAGCGCCGGATGAAAACTTTGCCGCCAGCGCTTCATATAGGGGGTGTACACGGTGTACGGCTTGCCCTGGCCGGTGAGCAACTGGTCCTGCTCAAAGATCACCGTATCCTTGTACAGCTGCAGCTGGCCAAGGTTGGCCGCAAGCTGCGCCGCCACTTCCGCATCACGCTGCCGCGCATACGGTTCGTAGTCGCGGTTGGCGTAGACGCTGGCACAACCGAGCTCGCGCGCCAGTGCCGGAATCTCGTGCACCGGATCGCCATTCCGCCACAACAGCTCGCCGCCGGCGTCGCGCAGCGTCTGCTGCAACTCCGCCAAGGCGGCGTGGATGAAGACCAGGCGTTTGTCGTCCGGCGGCAGGCTGGCCAGAATCCGGCGGTCAAACACGAACACGCAATGCACGCTGGCGCCGCTGCGCAAGGCGGCATTCAGCGCAGCATTGTCACTGGCGCGCAAATCGCGGCGAAACCACATCAGAACGCTTGCTTGGCTCATGGTTTTGGCTGGGTTATGTGTGAAAAAACAACAGATATCTTGGTTGTGGTCAATTGTGTTGCGAAAAGGAGACTGCTGTTGTTTTTTGTATTTTTCAAAAAAAACAATAACTTATGTCGAATTTGTGCCGGTTTTGTATCCGGCTTCAACACAAATGCGTAAAGCGCTTTTGTTTTTTCGCAACGCCCCGCTTATATTGCCATCCAGAAACCGCCGCCTAATCGCGGTGGTCAATACAGCCCCGCCGGGCCTCAGGCTTCGGCAAAACACGGGCAGTGTACATGACCTCGAAAGGAACACACATGAAGAAGCTGATCGTTCTGGCTACTCTGGCTGCGCTGCCAGCTGCTGCAATGGCTGACGTTGTTATCTCCGGTAACCTGGCTGTTGGTATCACCAACACCAAAGAGTCCGGCACCGGCTCCCTGACTACTCAAGACCGTACTTCCGGCGAAATCAAATTCGCAGGCAAAGAAGATCTGGGTAACGGTCTGAAGTCCATCTGGCAGATCGCTACCAAGATCAACCTGGCTGACTCCAAAGACGAAAGCGCTGCTGAAGAGAATGCTTGGGGCACCCGTGAGTCCTTCGTAGGTCTGCAAGGTGACTTCGGTACAGTGAAGCTGGGTAACATCTACAACATGCCAACTTCCGGTCAGCTGGCTATCTTTGAAGACCTGTCGGCTACTTTTGACTCCGCTATCTACGACCAAGGTACCCGTGTGAACAACACTGTTGCCTACGTAACTCCGTCGATCGCTGGCTTTACCGCTACTGTCCAGCACTCCTTCGGTAAGTCCAAGCAAGCTGAAGAAGACAAAGCACACTCTCAGACTCTGAGCTTGGCCTACGAAGGCGAAGGCTTTGGCGTATCTTATGACGGCCGTCGTACCAAAGATGCTGTTGAGAACAAGACTGGCAAACTGCACGAACTGAACGCAACCGTATCGCTGGATGCACTGAGCCTGGTTGCTGGCTATGCCCACGATAAGGCTGCTAACGGTGACAAGCGTAGCGGCTACGGTCTGTCCGCTTCCTACGCCATGGGCAACCTGAAGCCGATGGTTGGCTTCTGGAAAGAGGGCGACCTGAAAGAAGCTGACGGCGACAAGATCAACGACGGTCACAAGGCCTACGCTGTTGGTGTTGAATACGCTCTGTCCAAGCGCACTCGCGCTGGTGCCCAGATCTCCAAAGTCAACTACGACGACAACGCTGATGGTTCCGTGCGCCGTGCAATGGTATACCTCGGTACCAAGTTCTAATCATCGCTTGATGGTTTGATCTGAAAAGGCTGCTTCGGCAGCCTTTTTTCATTGCAGTCGCCATTGCAAAGCGGTAGAGCTGTCGGCAATGCCATCATTTGTTGTGGCACCATGAACCCCGTCCCGTTTTCTTCGTATAATCCTCCCATCCTTTTCTGGCGAATAATGTCATGAGCACAGCAAGCATTTCCGGACTGGCACGTGCCCTGGTGCAGAACGAGCGGCTGGCGACGGCGGATGCCGAGGCGCTGTTCAAGCAGGCGCAGACCACGCGGGTGAGCTTTGTCGAGCTGCTGGTGCAGAGCAAGAAGATGAGTGCCATCGAGGTGGCAGTGTTTGCGGCCAACATGTTCGGCTTGCCCTTGCTGGATCTGGCCGCGCTGAGCCAGGACGGTCTGCCGCGCAATCTGGTGGACGACGACACGGTCAACAACGGCCGCTTGCTGCCGTTGTACAAGCGCGGCAACAAGCTGTTCATTGCCACTTCCGATCCGACGCAGGCGACGCTGTTCCATACCATTACCTTCAAGACCGGTCTCAGCATCGACCTGGTGGTGGTGGAAGATGACAAGTTGGCACGGGCGATTGGCCGCTATGCCAGCAATCCGAGCAAGGTACTCAATGATCTGGCCGGTGACGAATTTGGCGAGCTGCAGCTGACCGATGGCGATGCCCAGCTGGAAAGCGACAGCCTGCCTGATGTCGATGACGCACCGGTGGTCAAGTTCGTCAACAAGGTGCTGATGGACGCCATCAATGGCGGCGCATCCGACATTCACTTCGAGCCCTACGAAAAGTTCTTCCGTATCCGCTATCGTGTCGACGGCATCCTGAAGGAGATCGCGCAGCCGCCGTTGGCCATCCGCGAGAAGCTGGCGTCGCGCATCAAGGTGGTGTCGAAGATGGACATCTCGGAAAGGCGGGTGCCGCAGGACGGCCGCCTGAAGCTGGTGATTTCCAAGCACCGTGCCGTGGATTTCCGCGTCAGCACCTTGCCGACACTGTATGGCGAGAAGATCGTGATGCGTATTCTCGATTCTTCCGCCGCATCGCTGGATATCGAACAGCTCGGTTTCGAGCCGGAGCAGAAGGAAATGCTGCTGCGGGCGATCGAGCGCCCTTATGGCATGGTGCTGGTCACCGGGCCGACCGGTAGCGGCAAGACGGTGTCGCTGTATAGCTGCCTCAATATCCTGAACCAGCCGGACAGCAATATCTCTACCGCGGAAGACCCGGTGGAAATCAACCTGCCCGGCATCAACCAAGTCAACGTCAACGAGAAGGCCGGGCTGACCTTTGCCTCGGCGCTGCGCGCCTTCCTGCGTCAGGACCCGGACATCATCATGGTCGGCGAGATCCGCGACTTTGAAACCGCGGACATCTCGATCAAGGCGGCGCAAACCGGGCATATGGTATTTTCTACCTTGCATACCAATAATGCACCGGCGACACTGACCCGGCTGCTGAACATGGGGGTGGCACCATTCAACGTCGCCAGCTCGGTATTGCTGATCATGGCGCAGCGATTGGCGCGACGGCTGTGTCCGCACTGCAAGGCACCGGTCGAGATTCCCGAGCCGGCCTTGCTGCGTGCCGGCTTTAGCAAGGAAGAGCTGGACGGCAGCTGGCAGCCGCACGGCCCGGTCGGCTGCGAGGAGTGCCGTGGCAGCGGTTATAAGGGGCGGGTCGGCATCTACGAGGTGATGCCGATCACCGACGCTATGGTGCGACTGATCATGAGTGGCGGCAACGCGATGGATATTGCCGACCTCGCGCGCCAGGAGGGCATGGTCGATTTGCGCCATGCCGGCCTGCTGAAAGTAAAACGTGGCCTGACGTCGCTGACTGAAATCGAAGCCGTTACCAACGAATAATAGACAAGCGATCACTATGCCCACGCCAAGCAAGAAGCCCGCCTCCCATGTCTTTGTCTGGGAAGGGCGAGACCGGGCCGGCAAGGCCATCCGCGGCGAGATTCGTGCCGAGTCGGAAACCGTCGCCCGTGCCCAGTTGCGGCGGCAAGGGGTCAGCCCGACCAAGCTGAAGAAGCGCAGCGCCAGCCTGCGGCAGCGCATCACCGAAAAGGATGTTGCGCTGTTTACCCGCCAGCTGGCGACGATGATGAAAGCCGGCGTGCCGCTGTTGCAGGCCTTTGACATCGCGGCCAAGGGGCACAGCAATGCCGCCTTTGTGCGCATCCTGCTCGATGTGCGCTCGGAGGTCGAGTCCGGCAGCAACCTAGCCGATGCTTTTCGCAAGTATCCGCTGTACTTCGACAAGCTGTTCTGCAACCTGATCGCCGCCGGTGAGGCGGGCGGGGTGCTGGATGCTTTGCTGGACAAGCTGGCGACCTACAAGGAAAAGGTGATTGCCATCAAGGGCAAGATCAAGTCGGCAATGATCTATCCGGCGGCGATCATCGCCACCGCCTTCATCATTACCGCGGTGATCCTGATCTATGTGATTCCGGCGTTCAAGGAACTGTTCTCCAGTTTTGGTGCCGATCTGCCGGCACCGACGCAGATCGTGATCTGGCTGTCCGACCTGTTCGTCGAGTACTGGTGGATGGTGTTCGGCTCCATTGCGGTGGTGATCATCGGTACCGTCAAGCTGTACCAGCGCTCACCCAAGATGCAGGCGGCGATGGACCGTTTCGTGCTTAAGGTACCGGTGATCGGCGACGTGGTGCGCAAGGCAACCATTGCGCGCTGGGCGCGGACGCTGTCGACGCTGTTTACTGCCGGCGTGCCGCTGGTGGAGGCACTGGACTCGGTGGCCGGGGCCGCCGGCAACCAGGTGTATGCCGAGGCCACCAAGGTTATCCAGTCGGATGTCAGCGCCGGCTCGACCCTCAACAACTCGATGCAGCGCTCCAACCTGTTTCCCAATATGGTGCTGCAGATGACCTCGATCGGGGAGGAGTCCGGCTCGCTCGACTCGATGCTGGACAAGGTGGCGGATTTTTATGAAGACGAAGTTGATAATGCGGTGGCATCGCTGTCCAGCTTGCTGGAGCCGATGATCATGATCATTCTCGGGGTGCTGATTGGTGGCTTGGTGATCGCGATGTATATGCCGATCTTCCAGATGGGGCAGGTGGTCGGTTGATGTTGGCGTTATTGGCGGAGCTGCCGTTCGGCGCTCAGGTGGCGATTGCGGCACTGCTGGGTCTGCTGCTGGGCAGTTTTCTTAATGTGGTGATCTATCGCCTGCCCTTGATGCTGGAGCGGCGCTGGGCGGCGGAGTGCGCGCAGTGGCAGGGTAACGAGTTGGCCGCACAACCACCGTTCAACCTGCTGGTACCGGCGTCGGCCTGTCCGCATTGCCAGGCGCCGATCCGCGCGTGGCAAAACATCCCGCTCGTCAGTTACCTGCTGCAGCGCGGTCGTTGCAGCCATTGCCGGGCAGCGATTTCCTGGCGTTATCCGCTGGTGGAGCTGGCCAGCGGGCTGCTGTTTACCGGCTTTGCCTGGCACTACGGCCTGTCGCCGTGGTGGCTGGTGGCCTCGCTGTTTTCGGTGACGCTGCTGACGCTGGCGCTGATTGATGCTCGCACCCAGCTGTTGCCGGATGACCTGACCCTGCCCTTGCTGTGGGCCGGCCTGCTGTTCAATCTGTGGAGTGGCCGGGTGCCGCTGGCGGATGCGGTCATGGGCGCGGTGCTGGGCTACTTGGCGTTGTGGTCGGTGTACTGGCTGTTCAAGCTGGTGACCGGCAAGGAAGGCATGGGCTACGGCGATTTCAAGCTGCTGGCGGCGCTGGGGGCCTGGCTGGGCTGGATGCTGTTGCCGCTGGTGATCCTGCTGTCGTCGGTGCTGGGCGCGGTATTCGGCATCCTGTTGCTGTTGCTGTCGAAACATGAAAAAGGGCAGACCATGCCTTTCGGGCCGTATCTGGCGCTGGCCGGCTGGTGTGCCTTCGTGTGGGGGCCTGCCATCATGCAGTGGTATCTCGGTGTCTAGCCCGGTGATCGGCCTCACCGGCGGCATTGGCGCCGGCAAGAGCACCGTCGAGGCGCTGTTTGCCAGGCTGGGCATTCCCTGTGTCGATACCGACCGTATCGCGCATCAGCTGACTGCGGCCGGCGGCGCCGCGATGCCGGCACTGGTGGCGCAGTTCGGCGCCGCGATCCTGACGGCGGAAGGCGCACTTGATCGTGCCGTGATGCGGCAGAAGGTGTTCGCCGATGCGGGCGAGCGGCAGCGGCTGGAAGCTATTCTTCATCCGCTGATCCTGTCGGAAAGCCGGCGGCAGCTGGCATTGCAACAGGCGCCCTATGTACTGCTGGCGGTGCCGCTGCTGTTTGAAACTGCCGCTTATCGAAACCTGGTGGCCGAAACGCTGCTGGTGGATTGCGAGCCGCAATTGCAACGCGAGCGAGTGATGCAGCGCAGCGGCTTGCCGGCGGCGCAGGTGGATGCCATCATCGCCGCGCAGATGCCGCGCGAAGAGCGGCGGGCGCTGGCGGATGCCGTGCTTGATAATAGTGGCGATTTGGCGCTATTGTCGCTTCAAGTCGAGAACAAACATCGTTATTATCTGCAACGTTTCGCTGCGGCCAACCTTGCTGCCCCTTCAAATTCTGTGGATCCGGCGCTGTGACTAGTTTCGAGTTTCCTGTTACCGAACGTACCAGAACGCTGCTCCGGCTGGAGCAGCTCTACCAGCGGTTGGCTTTCTTCATGGCGCAAGACGAGCCATACCAGCATCACGCCGCCTTGATGGCGCTGTTCGAGGTGCTGGAGGCGGCCGGCCGTACCGAGTTGAAGTCGGAGTTGCTACAGGAGCTGGAGCGGCAGAAGCAGGCGCTGGAGAGCTGGCGCGAAAGCCCGGCCATCGAACAGGTGGCGCTGGAGCAGGTGCTGGACGAGATCGAGCTGGCGTCGCAGCATCTGCTGGAGCTGAGCAGCCGTTTTGGCCAGCATCTGCGCGAGAACGAATGGCTGATGGCGATCAAGCAGCGTTCCATCATTCCCGGTGGCACCTGCTCGTTCGACCTGCCGTCCTATCACCTGTGGCTGCAGCAGCCGGTGGCGCAACGCCGCGCCGACCTGCAGCGCTGGTCGCTGCCGCTGATGCCGACGGCGCAGGCGGCGGCCATCCTGCTGAAACTGCTGCGTGACAGCGGCAAGCATTTTTCCTATGTCGCGCGCCGTGGCGCGTTCCAGCAGATGTCCGGCGGCAAGGTAGTGCAGCTGATCCGCGTCAGCTTTGATGAGCGCTACCAGGTGGTACCGGAAGTCTCCGCCAACAAGTACGCACTGAATATCCGTTTTATCGATGCCGGCACCGGCGAGGTGCGTTCGCGCCAGGTGGAGCAGGATATCGAGTTCACCCTGACCTTTTGCAAGTTCTGATTACCGATGACCTCACCCACTATCGTTCCCTGTCCGCAATGCAAGACCCCGGTACGCTGGGGGCCGGACAGCCCGTACCGCCCGTTCTGCAGCGAGCGCTGCAAGCTGATCGACCTCGGACAGTGGGCCGACGAGCAGTACCGCGTGCCAGCGACACCGGATCTGCCGTTTGACGACCATCCCGATTGAGCGCAGAGCGCCAGCCAGCAAAAAGCCGTTGCCCGCAAGGCAACGGCTTTTTCATTGCTAGCCGGTAATTCAGATGCGGGCCAGCACCGCTCCCTGCGCAAAATACTGGCGCACGCCGGACATTATCGCCTCCGCCATCTGCTGCTGGAAGGCCGGGCTGACCAGTTTCTTTTCTTCCTCGTAGTTACTGATGAACGCGGTTTCCACCAGGATGGAGGGGATGTCCGGCGCCTTGAGTACGGCAAAGCCTGCCTGCTCCACCTGCGACTTGTGCAGGCGGTTGAGGTTGCCCATCTTGCCGAGTACCGACTTGCCCAGCTTGAGGCTGTCATTGATGGTGGCGGTCTGTGTCAGGTCGAACAGGGTGTGGGCGAGGTAGCGGTCCTTGCCGCTGATCTTGACGCCGCCGATCAGGTCGGCGTCGTTCTGGCTCTTGGCCAGCAGCCGCGCCATGCTGCTGGTGGCGCCGTTTTCCGACAGCGCGAACACCGAGGAGCCGTTGGCGGTGCGGTTGGCGACGGCATCGGCATGGATGGAGATGAACAGGTCGGCGCCGAGCTTGCGCGCCTTGGCCACGCGCACCCCCAGCGGGATGAATACGTCCTCGTCGCGTGTCAGGTGCGCCTTCATGTTCTTTTCGCTATCGATCAGCTTCTTCAGCTGGCGGCTGATGCGCAGCACCACGTCTTTTTCATAGACACCGGACGGGCCGACGGCGCCGGGGTCTTCGCCGCCATGTCCCGGATCGATCACCACGGTGATGATGCGGTTCTTGTCGGTGCGGCCCTTGCTGCCCAGTGGTGCCTGCTCGTTCAACTGCCCCTTGTTGTAATCCTGCAGCAGCGCCAGCAACGGGTCGTCCTGCTGGCCGCTGGCCGGATACAGGTCCACCACCAAGCGGTGCCGGTACTCGCCGATCGGCTGTAGCGAGAAGATCTGCGGCTTGACCTCGTTGCGCAGGTCCAGCACCAGGCGTACGGTGTTGCTGTTGAACTGGCCGGCGCGCGCGGTCTGGATGAAGGGGTCGGCGCTCTGGATCTGCTTGTTGATGTCCTGCAGGATGCCGGTCAGCTGCACGCCTTCCAGGTCGATCACCAGCCGGTTCGGCTCGGCGAGGCTGAAGTGCTTGTAACGGATGGCTTCGCTGGCCTCGATGGTGACGCGGGTGTAGGTCGACGACGGCCACACCCGTACCGCCACGATCTGGCTGCTGCTGGCGAAGCCGATGCGGCTGACGCTCAGGAAAAACGTGGCTGCGGCGGCGCCGATCAGCTGGCGGCGGCGGAGGTCGCGAGGCGGGAGAGACATTGGTGTCCTGTTTCACTAAAGGCTTGAAGACGATAGTTGCGACCAGCGTCGCAAACCGAGAGTTCCAGCGCCAGGTCGGGTGGCGGCAGACAGCTGCCGGCCTTGTCCGGCCATTCGACGATGCACAGCGTGTCGGTGGCAAAGTAGTCGCCGAAGCCGGCATCGTGCCACTCGTCCGGATCGGCAAAGCGGTACAGGTCGAAGTGGTGCACCGTCAGCGGCGGCAGGCTGTAACTTTCCACCAGGGTGTAGGTCGGGCTTTTCACCCGCCCCGGATGGCCCAGCGCCTGCAGCAGGCCGCGGGTGAAAGTGGTCTTGCCGGCACCGAGGTCGCCGTGCAGTTGCAGCTGGATGCCGCCATGCAGCACTGCGGCCAACGTGGCACCCAGTTGCAGGGTGGCGCTTTCATCGGCAAGGAAGCCTTGCCGCAGGCTGGTATCATCCGTTGCCATGAGTGAAATATCCTGTAAAAGCGAGAATTATCGCCAATTGGCCAGCCAAATCAAGGGATGGGCCAAAGAACTCGGTTTTGCCGACGCGCGCATCACGCGGGCGGTGCTGCCGGCAGAGACCGAAGCCAGCCTGCTGGCGTGGCTGGCGGCGGGCAACCACGGCGAAATGGCGTACATGGCACGCCATGGCGTACTGCGCGTGCGCCCGGCGGAGCTGGTGCCGGGCACGGTGCGCGTGATCAGCCTACGCATGCACTACTGGCCGGCGGCAGCACGCGCTGCCGAGGCGGTGCTGGCCGATGGCACGCGTGCCTACCTGTCGCGCTACGCGCTGGGCCGCGACTACCACAAGGTGGTGCGCAACCGGCTGCAGAAGCTGGCCGAGCGCATCACGCAGGCGGTGGGCGAGCATGGCTACCGCGTGTTCACCGACAGCGCACCGCTGGCCGAGGTGGCGCTGGCGGCACAGGCGGGGCAGGGCTGGCGCGGCAAGCACACGCTGCTGCTCAACAAGAAGCAGGGCTCGCTGTTTTTCCTCGGCGAGATTCTCACCGATCTGCCGTTGCCGGAAGATGACAGCGAGGACGGCCACTGCGGCAGTTGTACCCGCTGCCTGGATGTCTGTCCAACCGGCGCCATCGTGGCGCCGTACCAGGTTGACGCGCGGCGCTGCATTTCCTACCTCACCATCGAGCTGAAGGGCGTGATACCGGAGCCGTTGCGGCCGCTGATCGGCAACCGCGTCTATGGCTGTGACGACTGCCAGCTGGCCTGCCCGTGGAACCGTTTCGTGGTGCACAGTGCAGAGGACGATTTTGCCGTGCGCCACGGGCTGGACGATGTCAGTTTGCTGGAGCTGTTCGGCTGGGACGAGGCGACCTTTGCCAGCCGCATGGCAGGCAGCCCGATCTACCGCATCGGCTACGCCAAGTGGCTGTCCAATCTGGCCATCGGGCTGGGCAATGCGCCACATGCGGCCGAGATTGTTGTTGCGTTGCAACAGCGGCAGGATCATGCGGAGGAGGTAGTGCGCGAGTCGGTCGCCTGGGCGCTGGCGCAGCAACAGGGCCGCGCATAAAAGGTTGGCCGCAAGCCAGGCTTGCGGCCAACCTTGCACCACTAGTCCTGCCGACGGATCTTAGTCCAGCGCGCGGGTGAAGTGGAAGGAGGAGATCACGAACTCCTTGCGCAGGTACAGCTTGTGCGCGGCGGTGCGCCAGGTGCCGGAATCCAGCACCAAAAAGCGGCAGCCCAGCGCCCGCGCCTCGGCCTCGCACCAGTCGATCAGCGCACTGCCGACACCTTGCGAGCGCAGGCGCTCGTCGGTGACCAGGTCGTCGATGTACAGCCGCAGGTCTTCGTAGGTGTTTTCGTAGACGCGATACAGCGCCAGTCCCAGTACCTGATCGTCCTCGTTCAGCGCCGCCACCAGCCGTGCGCCGTAGCCGGTGATGCGCGCCATCTTGGCGACGTAGTCGGCAGCGGTCTCCGGCAGCATCGGCCGCAGTTGGCGATGCACCGCCAGCGCCGCGGCCAGGATTTGCGGCTGGGTGATGTGGCCGTGCTCGTCGCTCAGTCGTTCGATGCGCAGCGTGCTCATCAGGCGGGACGCGACGGCGCGATCACCAGCGATTCGCCTTCCAGTACCACATTGCCTTTCACCAGGCACTGGGTGGCAAACTTGACGCGCTTCTTCGCTGGGTCCAGCTCGGTGACGGTGACGCGGGCGGTGACGGTCTCGCCGAGGCGTACCGGCGCCTTGAACTTGGTCGATTGCGACAGGTAGATGGTGCCGTTGCCCGGCAGGCGGGTGCCGACCACGGTGGAGATCAGCCCGGCGGTGAGCATGCCGTGGGCGATGCGGGTCTTGAACATCGACGCTTCGGCGTATTCCTGGTTGATGTGCACCGGATTGTCGTCGCCGGAAACGGCGGCAAACATCAGGATATCGGCCTCGGTGATGGTTTTGGCGTATTCGGCGCTGTCACCGATCTGGATATCTTCGAAGTAGACAGTCATGCTGTGCTCCCTGTTTTGGCAAGAAAAGCCGCAAGTAGGCACCACGATGGCAGCACTTGCGGCAGGAATGTCCGGTCTGTCGGCGTGTTATGACATGCTCAATTGTTGCAGCGCATTCTGACACGCTTTACCTCAAATGCAAATTACGGGGAAAATGGCGTAATATTTGTGTCACCCCTGTTGTACTGCAGTTTTTTTGTAGGCAATCTACCAATTAAACGCTTGTTTGAGATTGCGCTGTCGCCTCACGCCAAACAGCCGCACATTGACGACAATTGTTCAACTCAGAGAGTTCGCTGGAGGAATATGAAAGCTCTAGTCGCTGTGAAACGCGTTGTCGATTACAACGTGAAAGTCCGGGTCAAGGCCGATGGCACTGATGTGGATGTCGCTAACGTCAAGATGTCGATGAACCCGTTCGACGAGATCGCGGTGGAAGAGGCCGTGCGTCTGAAAGAAGCCGGCAAGGTCTCCGAGATCGTGGTGGTATCGCTGGGGGTGAAGCAGTGCGAGGAAACCCTGCGTACCGCACTGGCGATGGGCGCCGACCGCGCCATCCTGGTGGAAACCGACGCCGAGCTGCAGCCGCTGGCGGTGGCCAAGCTGTTGAAGGCGATCGCGGACAAGGAACAGCCGCAGCTGCTGATCGTCGGCAAGCAGGCGATCGATGACGACGCCAACCAGACCGGTCAGATGGTATCGGCGCTGCTGGGCTGGGCGCAGGGTACCTTCGCCTCGAAAGTGGATGTCACCGCGGAAACCGTGGACGTGACCCGTGAAGTGGATGGTGGTCTGGAAACCGTCAAGCTGCGCCTGCCGGCGGTGGTCACCACCGACCTGCGCCTGAACGAGCCGCGCTACGTCAAGCTGCCGAACATCATGGCCGCCAAGAAAAAGCCGCTGGACAAGACCACCCCGGCCGAGCTGGGCGTCGATGTCGCCCCGCGCCTGAAAACCCTGAAAGTGGCCGAGCCTGCCAAGCGCTCGGCCGGTATCAAGGTTGCCAATGCCGCCGAGCTGGTGGCCAAACTCAAAAACGAAGCAAAGGTGCTGTAAGCCATGGCCATTCTCGTTATCGCTGAACACGACAACCAGAGCCTGAAAGCAGGCACTCTGAACACCGTTACCGCCGCCGCCAAGCTGGGTGAAGTGCACGTGCTGGTCGCCGGCCACAACGCCGCCGCTGCTGCCGATGCAGCCAAGGCCGTCGCCGGCGTGGCCAAGGTGCTGCTGGCCGACAACGCCGCCTACGCCCACGGCTTGGCCGAAAACCTGGCACCGCTGGTGGTGGAACTGGCCAAGGGTTACAGCCACGTGCTGGCACCGGCAACCTCCTACGGCAAGAACCTGCTGCCGCGCGTCGCCGCGCTGCTGGACGTGGCGCAGCTTTCCGATATCATCGCCATCGAGTCGGCCGATACCTTCGTGCGCCCGGTGTACGCCGGCAACGTGCTGGCCACCGTGCAGTCGCTTGATGCCATCAAGGTGATCACCGTGCGTACCACCGCCTTCGAAGCAGCGGCTACTGGCGGTGCGGCCAACGTTGAAGCGGTCGCTACCGTCTCCGACGCCGGCTTGTCCAGCTTTGTCGGCCAGGAGCTGACCAAGTCCGACCGTCCGGAACTGGGCGCTGCCAAGATCATCGTGTCCGGTGGTCGTGCGCTGGGTTCGGAAGAGCAGTTCAAGGCGGTGATCGAGCCGCTGGCCGACAAACTGTCCGCCGCCGTCGGTGCCTCGCGCGCCGCGGTGGATGCCGGCTACGCGCCGAACGACTACCAGGTCGGCCAGACCGGCAAGGTGGTGGCGCCGCAGCTGTACGTGGCGGTGGGCATCTCCGGTGCCATCCAGCACCTGGCCGGCATGAAGGATTCCAGGGTGATCGTGGCGATCAACAAGGATGAAGAGGCGCCGATCTTCCAGGTGGCCGACTACGGCATCGTTGGTGACCTGTTCACCGTGGTGCCGGAGCTGATCGCCGAGCTGTCCAAGTAACACCTGCAGTAATCAAAACGCAGTAATCAAAATAAGGTGCGGCGCTACGGTGCCGCACCACACAAGAACACCGGCCATGACCGGTTCGTCGGGAGGAGTCCACACCGCGCAGTGCGCAGCGTGCGGCTTGTCCGTTGGCGGACACATGGCCGGTTTTTTTGCACGAGAAATGACGAGAAATGACACAGAGGAGCTATCGATGATTTACAAGGCACCCAGCAAAGACATCCGCTTTGCCCTGAACGAGCTGGCGGAGCTGCCGGCCATCTGCACCCTGCCCGGCTACGAGGATTGCTCGGTGGAGCTGACCGACGCCATCCTGGAGGAGGGCGCCAAGTTCGCCGAAAACGTGCTGGCGCCGATCAACCGGCTGGGCGACAAGGGCGCCAAGTGGTCGCCTGACTTTACCGTTACCGCCGCCGAAGGCTTCAAGGAAGCATGGCAACAGTATGTCGAGGCGGGCTGGGTCGGCCTGCGCGCGCCGGCCGAGTTCGGCGGCCAGGGCCTGCCGGCGCTGGTGGCGTTGGCGGCAGAAGAAATGTGGTGTTCGGCCAACCTGGCGTTTTCGCTGGCGCCGATGCTGACGCTGGGCGCGATCGAGGCGATCAATCACCACGCGTCTGACGAATTGAAAAATATTTACCTGCCGCGCATGTCGACCGGTGAGTGGACCGGCACCATGAACCTGACCGAGCCGCAGGCCGGCTCCGATCTGGCGCAGGTGCGTTCGCGCGCCATCCCGGTCGGCGACGGCAGCTACAAGATCAGCGGCCAGAAGATTTTCATCACCTGGGGCGAGCACGACATGGCGGACAACATCGTCCACCTGGTGCTGGCGCGGCTGCCGGATGCGCCGGCCGGGGTGAAGGGCATCTCGCTGTTCATCGTGCCCAAGTTCCTGGTTCATGCCGACGGCAGCCTCGGCGCGCGCAACGACGTGCGTTGCGTGTCGATCGAGCACAAGCTGGGCATCCACGGCAGCCCGACCGCGGTGATGAGCTTCGGTGACGACGGCGGCGCCATCGGCTACCTGGTGGGCGAGGCCAACAAGGGTCTGGCTTACATGTTCACCATGATGAACCACGCGCGCCTGGGTGTCGGCATCGAGGGCATGGCGGTGTCGGAGCGCGCCTACCAGAAGGCGGTGGAATACGCGCGTGACCGCGTGCAGAGCCGCGCCGTCGGTAGTCCCGACCCAGCCGGTGTCGCCATCATCCGGCACCCGGACGTGCGCCGCATGCTGATGACGATGAAGGCGCAGATCGAGGCGCAACGCGCACTGGCGTTCTACGCCGCCGCAGCGCTGGACCGCGCCGCGCGCGATCCGGTAGCCAGCGAGGCGGCGCGCAGCCAGGCGCTGGTCAACTTCCTGATCCCGATCGTGAAGGGCTGGAACACCGAGCAGGCCAACGAGATCACCAGTCTGGCGATGCAGATCCACGGCGGCATGGGTTATATCGAGGAGACCGGCGTCGCGCAGTACTGCCGCGACGCGCGCATCACTGCCATCTACGAAGGCACCACCGGCATCCAGGCGCTGGACCTGATCGGGCGCAAGACCGCCAGCGAAGACGGCGTGACCGCGCGCTGGTTGCTGGAGGAGGTCAAGGTCACCGCCGGCAAGCTGGCGGCGGCGGGCTACGCCAGCCTTGCGGCCAACCTTGAGGCCGCGGTGAAGGATGCCGAGCGCTGCGTCGCCTTCATCCTCGACACCTTCAGCAGCCGGCCGCAGCTGGCTGCCGCCGGGTCGGTGCCCTTCCTCAAGCTGATGGGTATCGTGCTCGGCGGCTGGATGATGGGGCGCGCCGCGCTGATCGCCAGGGCGCAGCAGGGCGACGAGGATGCCGATGCCGAGTTCCTCGAGGCGAAGATCGTCACTGCCCGTTTCTATGGCGAGCACTTGTTGCCGCAGACCGCCGGTCTGGCGGCCGCCATCGTTCACGGTGGTGACAGCGTGCTGGAGCTGGACGAAGCGCTGTTCTGAGTGACAGCCCTGGGTATGAAAACCGCCGGTGCCGCAGTCGTGGCGCCGGCGGTTTTTTATGCGGCGATCGGCGCTGGAGGTTAATGACGGGACGTGTGGCTGGCCGGAGCCCGGCGCAGAACAACTTGCCGGGCGCGCGCATTTTTTGTAAGGTTGACGCTAGCGTAAACAAGGGCTTAGCCGGTGATGGCGACTGTATCCATTGTTCAGAAAAGCAGCAGTCGCGGTGCGCGGCCTTGCCGCGATGGCCGAAAACAGGATATACTTGAAAAGTTTAACCGAACGGGACAAGCGCACGTCGCTATAGTCCCGTTTGTTGTATCAATAAATCAAAAATATCATTATTAGGAGCCAGCCAGTGACAACCGTACCCGCGATTCTTGCCTTGGCTGACGGCACGCTGTTCAAAGGCGTCGCCATCGGAGCCAACGGCCACACCGTCGGAGAGGTAGTATTCAATACTGCCATGACCGGTTATCAGGAAATCCTTACCGACCCGTCCTATACCCGGCAGATCGTCACCCTGACTTATCCTCATATCGGCAACGTCGGCGCCAACTCGGAAGATACCGAGTCCGGCGCCGTCTTTGCATCTGGCCTGATCATTCGTGATCTGCCACTGCTGCACAGCAACTTCCGTGCGGAAGAGTCGCTGTCCGATTATCTGAAGAGAAACAATGTCGTCGCCATCGCCGACATCGACACCCGCAAGCTGACGCGCATCCTGCGCGAAAAAGGCGCCCAGCCCGGCTGCATCATGGCCGGTGACATCGATGAGGCGAAAGCCGTCGAGCTGGCACGCAGTTTCGGCAGCATGGCCGGCCAGGATCTGGCCAAGGTGGTCAGCTGCAAGGAAGCCTACGGCTGGACGACACGCGAATGGCGTCTGGGCCAGGGTTATGTCGAGCAGACCGAGACCCCGTTCCATGTGGTGGCCTACGATTTCGGCGTCAAGCGCAACATCCTGCGCATGCTGGCCGAGCGCGGCTGCAAGCTGACCGTGGTACCGGCCGAGACGCCGGCCAAGGACGTGCTGGCACTGAAACCGGACGGCGTGTTCCTGTCCAACGGTCCTGGCGATCCGGAACCGTGCGACTACGCGATCAGCGCCATCCGCGACATCCTGGACACCAAGCTGCCGGTCTTCGGCATCTGCCTCGGTCACCAGTTGCTGGGCCTGGCCACCGGCGGCAAGACTTCCAAGATGAAGTTCGGCCACCACGGTGCCAACCACCCGGTGCAGGATCTCGATTCCGGCCGCGTGATGATCACCAGCCAGAACCACGGTTTCCAGGTTGACGAAGCCAGCCTTGCGGCCAACGTGCGCATTACCCACCGTTCGCTGTTCGACCAGACGGTGCAGGGCATCGCGTTGACCGACCGCCCGGCATTCTCGTTCCAGGGACACCCGGAAGCGAGCCCGGGGCCGGAAGACGTGGCCTATCTGTTTGACCGTTTCATCTCGCTGATGGCCGCGCACAAACCGGCCTGATCACGGAGGACGCATCATGTTCGGTATCACTGACCTGACCACCTACATTCTCGGCACCATCTTCATCGTGCTGCTGCCGGGCCCCAATTCGATGTATGTGCTGTCGGTGGCGGCGCAGCGCGGGGTGCGGGCCGGCTTTGCCGGCGCCTGTGGCGTGTTCGTCGGTGATTTCGTGCTGATGACCTTGGCTGCAACCGGTGCCGCCGGTTTGCTGCAGGCCAATCCGGCGCTGTTTGCCATCGTCAAGTATGCCGGCGGCGCCTATCTGGCGTGGATCGGCATCGCCATGCTGCGTGGCGCCTGGGCCGGCTGGCAACAGCGCCGCCAGGGCCAGGTCGCGGTGGCGGCACCGGTGCTGGACATCAACCGCCCGTTTTCCAAGGCGCTACTGATCAGCCTGATGAACCCGAAGGCGATCCTGTTCTTCGTGTCGTTCTTCGTGCAGTTCGTCGATCCGGCCTATCACTACCCGGCACTGACCTTTGCCATCCTCGGCGCCATCGTGCAGCTGTTCAGCGCGCTGTACCTGACCACGCTGATCCTGGCCGGCAATCATCTGGCCGAGGCGTTCCGCCGCCGCCGTCGCCTGTCGGCGGCAATGGGCGGGGCGGTCGGTGCCATGTTTATCGGTTTCGGCGCCAAGTTGGCCGCCGCCAGCCTGTAACTATCCAGCGTCTCCGGCAGCAGGCCGCGTCAGTCTGCCGGAACGTGTAAAACATTGAACAATATTGAGCGATTACCATGCCTAAACGTACTGATATCAAGAGCATTCTCATCATTGGCGCTGGCCCGATCGTCATCGGCCAGGCCTGCGAGTTTGACTACTCCGGCGCGCAGGCGTGCAAGGCACTGCGTGAAGAAGGCTACAAAGTCATCCTGGTGAACTCCAACCCGGCCACCATCATGACCGACCCGGATATGGCCGACGTCACCTACATCGAGCCGATCTCGTGGCCGGTAGTGGAAAAGATCATCGCCAAGGAGCGTCCGGACGCGATCCTGCCGACCATGGGCGGCCAGACCGCGCTGAACTGCGCGCTGGACCTGGCGCGCAACGGCGTGCTGGAAAAGTACAAGGTCGAGCTGATCGGTGCTACCGAAGACGCCATCGACAAGGCGGAAGACCGCGGCCGCTTCAAGGAAGCGATGGCCAAGATCGGCCTGTCCTGCCCGCTGTCCTTCGTCTGTCACACCCTGGAAGAGTCGCTGGAAGCGCAGACCAAGGTCGGCTTCCCGACCCTGATCCGTCCGTCGTTCACCATGGGCGGTTCCGGCGGCGGTATCGCCTACAACAAGGAAGAGTTCCTGGCCATCTGCGAGCGCGGTTTCGAAGCGTCGCCAACCCATGAGCTGCTGATCGAACAATCGGTACTCGGCTGGAAAGAGTACGAGATGGAAGTGGTGCGCGACCGCAACGACAACTGCATCATCATCTGCTCGATCGAGAACTTCGATCCGATGGGCGTGCACACCGGCGACTCCATCACCGTGGCCCCGGCGCAGACGCTGACCGACAAGGAATACCAGATCATGCGTAACGCCAGTCTGGCGGTACTGCGTGAAATCGGCGTCGACACCGGCGGTTCCAACGTGCAGTTCGCGACCAACCCGGATACCGGCGAGATGATCGTGATCGAGATGAACCCGCGCGTGTCGCGTTCCTCGGCACTGGCCTCCAAGGCCACCGGCTTCCCGATCGCCAAGATCGCCGCCAAGCTGGCGGTCGGCTTCACCCTCGACGAACTGAAGAACGACATCACCGGCGGTGCCACCCCAGCCTCGTTCGAGCCGTCCATCGACTACGTGGTCACCAAGATCCCGCGTTTCGCCTTCGAGAAATTCCCGCAGGCCGACGACCGCCTGACCACGCAGATGAAATCGGTCGGCGAAGTGATGGCCATGGGCCGCACGCTGCAGGAATCGATGCAGAAAGCGCTGCGCGGTCTGGAAACCGGCCTCTCCGGCTTCAACTCGGTGAGCCAGGACGAAGAAACCATCCGTCACGAACTGGGCGCGCCTGGTCCGGAACGCATCCTGTACGTGGCCGACGCCTTCCGTCTCGGCATGAGCCGTGACGACATCTTTGCCATCAGCAAGATCGATCCGTGGTTCCTGGCGCAGATCGAAGACCTGATCGGTGAAGAAAAAGCGCTGGCCGGCCGCAAGGCAGACAGCCTGGGCTACGACGAACTGCGTCGCCTGAAGCGCAAGGGCTTCTCCGACCGTCGCCTCGGCGAGCTGCTGGGTACCGACCAGGCCGCCGTGCGCAGCCATCGCTGGGGGCTGAAGCTGCATCCGGTGTACAAGCGCGTGGATACCTGCGCCGCCGAATTCGCCACCAACACCGCCTACATGTACTCCACTTATGAAGAAGAGTGCGAGTCCAATCCGACCGACCGCAAGAAGGTGATGGTACTGGGTGGCGGCCCGAACCGTATCGGCCAGGGTATCGAATTCGACTACTGCTGCGTACACGCCGCGCTGTCCCTGCGCGAATCCGGTTTCGAGACCATCATGGTCAACTGCAACCCGGAAACCGTGTCCACCGACTACGACACCTCCGACCGCCTGTACTTCGAACCGCTGACGCTGGAAGACGTGCTGGAAATCTGCCGCATCGAGAAGCCGTTCGGCGTGATCGTGCAGTACGGCGGCCAGACGCCGCTGAAACTGGCGCGCGCGCTGGAAGCCAACGGCGTGCCTATCATCGGTACCAGCCCGGACATGATCGACGCCGCCGAAGACCGCGAGCGCTTCCAGCAGCTGCTGAACGACCTTGGCCTGAAGCAGCCGCCGAACCGCACTGCGCGCAATCCGGTTGACGCGATGCGTCTGGCCGAAGAGATCGGCTACCCGCTGGTGGTGCGTCCGTCCTACGTACTGGGCGGCCGCGCGATGGAAATCGTGCACGAACCGGCCGATCTGGAACGTTACATGCGCGAAGCGGTGAAGGTGTCCAACGACAGCCCGGTGCTGCTGGACCGCTTCCTGAACGACGCCATCGAGGTCGATGTCGACTGCGTGTCCGACGGCACCACCGTGGTGATCGGCGGCATCATGCAGCACGTGGAACAGGCCGGTGTCCACTCCGGTGACTCCGCCTGCTCGCTGCCACCGTACAGCCTGTTCCCGGCGGTGCAGGACGAGATCCGCCGCCAGACCGAAGCGATGGCGCGTGCGCTGAACGTGGTCGGCCTGATGAACGTGCAGTTCGCGATCCAGAAAGACACCATCTACGTGCTGGAAGTGAACCCGCGTGCGTCGCGTACCGTGCCGTTCGTGTCGAAAGTGACCGGCGCGCCACTAGCCAAGATCGCCGCCCGTGCCATGGCCGGCATCAGCCTGATCGAGCAGGGTTTCACCAAGGAAGTGATTCCTCCGTACTACGCAGTGAAGGAAGCGGTGTTCCCGTTCATCAAGTTCCCGGGCGTGGATACCATCCTCGGGCCGGAAATGAAGTCGACCGGTGAAGTGATGGGCGTTGGCCGCACCTTTGCCGAAGCCTTCGTCAAGGGCCAGCTGGCTGCCGGCGACCGTCTGCCGCGTACCGGCAAGGTGTTCCTGTCCCTGCGCGAGAGCGACAAGGAAGGCGGCATCGAAGTGGCGCGCGAACTGCAGAAGCTGGGCTTCGGCGTCTGCGCCACCCGCGGTACCGCCAAGGCGATGGCCGACGCCGGTATCGTGGTGCAGGTGGTGAACAAGGTCAACGAAGGTCGTCCGCACATCGTCGACATGATCAAGAACGGCGAAATCGACGTGCTGGTCAACACCGTGGACGAGAAGCGCAAGGCGATCCAGGACAGCCACGCCATCCGCCGCTCCGCGCTGCAGATGCGCGTGCCGCAGTACACCACCCTGGCCGGTGCCAAGGCGGTCTGCGTCGGCCTGTCGCACGTCGATGATTTCGACGTCTACAGCGTGCAGCAACTGCACGCCGAGCTGAAGGGCTAAGCACGGTCAAAGGTTGGCCGCATGCGGCCAACCTTTGAACCCGGAGCAAAATCTCGTTACAATCACCGCTGAATCAAACGTCCAGCAAAGCCGCCGTCCCGTACGGCGGCTTGCGCTTTTATCACAGGGCAGCAGTACGCCCTTGGAGAACCGAGTCATGAACAAAGTCCCGTTGACCGTGCGTGGTGCCGAACAGCTGAAGGCCGAATTGCAGCGTCTGAAAAGCATTGAGCGTCCGTCGGTGATCGAGGCCATTGCCGAAGCGCGCGCGCAAGGCGATCTATCCGAGAATGCAGAATACGACGCCGCCAAAGAGCGCCAAGCCTTTGTCGAGGGCCGTATTGCCGAGCTGGAGGGCAAAATCTCCAACGCCCAGATCATCGATCCGACCGAGCTGGATGCCGACGGCCGCATCGTGTTCGGCACCACCGTGCTGCTCACCGATCTGGAAAGCGAAGAAGAAAAGACCTACCAGATCGTCGGCGACGACGAAGCCGACATCAAGCTGGGCAAGGTGTCGGTCAACTCGCCGATCGCGCGCGCGCTGATCGGCAAGGTGGAAGGCGACGTGGCCGAGGTG
This sequence comes from Vogesella sp. EB, assembly GCF_001037925.1. NCBI lineage: Bacteria > Pseudomonadati > Pseudomonadota > Betaproteobacteria > Neisseriales > Chromobacteriaceae > Vogesella > Vogesella sp. EB. The sequence goes on from NZ_LFDT01000011.1 coordinate 96,917, forward strand.
ATGGCCCCGGGTGGCATCCGCGAGTACGAAGTGCTGGAAGTGCGCTACATCTGAGCGCGGCGGCTGGCTGCGGCCAGGCGGGTGCTGTAACGTTGGCCGCAAAGCCGGCCGGGAAGAGGAAGACCAATGGACGGATTGCGTGCAATTGCCCGGACCCTGTGGATCGGCGGCATGTGGGTGGTCGGCATCATCGTGGCCCCCATCCTGTTTTCGGCACTGGATAACGTGACCGCCGGCATGGTGGCGGGGCGGCTGTTTGCCGCCATCGCCTGGGTCGGGCTGGTGTGCGGCATCTTCCTGCTCGCCGACTACGTGCTGCGCTACGGCGCACGCGGCCTGAAGCAGGGCGGTTTCTGGCTGCTGCTGGGCATGCTGGTGTGCATCGTGATCAACCACTTCGCGGTGACACCGATCATCGCCAGCCTCAAGCTGCAGATGAACCATGCCGCGGAAGGGCTGTTCGGTGGTGGCTTTGCCACCTGGCATGCCATCTCCAGCCTGATCTACCTGCTGCAAAGCCTGATGGCGCTGGTGTACCTGCTGCGCAGCGACAACTGAGCCGTACTACCTTTGTGCGGGCCGACAAAGACAAAGCGGTGGCATCGCCACCGCTTTTTGTCTGTCATGCGCGCGCCGCGGTCCGTGACCGCCGCCCGCTAGCCGGCAACGCTCAAGGGCGTGCCTTGAGTGCCTTCTTGCTTTTAGGCAGGTCGATGCGCTTGGCCTCGGACGGGCGGAACAGCACCAGCAGCTTGCCGATGTGCTGCACTTGACCGGCGCCCAGATCGTTTGCAATCTGGTCATACATGGCCACGCGTGCCGCGCGGTCGTCGCCGAGAACGCGCACCTTGATCAGTTCGTGGGCGTCCAGGCTGACGGCGATTTCACGGATAACCGACTCGGTCAGGCCATTGTTGCCGATCATCACGACGGGGCTGAGCGAGTGGGCCAAACCCTTCAGATATTGGCGCTCGACTGGGGTCAGTTCGATTTTCATTGTGGCTTCAAGTTTCAGATTAAAAAACGATTTTACTAAACTTTAGGTCATTCCCCAAACGGCACATGCATTAATTACTGGAATCCACATGGCAAGAAGCAAGTCTAGCAACGCCTGGCTGCGTGAGCACGTCAACGATCACTATGTGCAAATGGCCCAAAAAGACGGCTATCGCGCACGCGCCGCGTACAAACTGCTGGAAATCAACGACAAGGACAAGCTGATCCGGCCGGGCACCGTGCTGGCCGATCTCGGCTCGGCGCCGGGCAGCTGGTCGCAGGTGGCGGCGCGCATCGTCGGCGACAACGGCAAGGTGTTTGCCATCGACATCCTGCCGATGGACCCGATCGCCGACGTCGCCTTCATCCAGGGCGACTTCCGCGACGACGAGGTGCTGGAGGAGTTCGTGACCATGCTCGGCGGGCGGCAGCTGGACCTTGTAATTTCCGATATGGCGCCCAATATCTCAGGGATGAGCGGGATTGATCAGGCCAGAAGCTTTCATCTGAATGAGCTGGCACTGGAATTTGTCCGTGACCATTTGAAACCCGGCGGCAGTTTTCTCGTCAAAGTGTTCCAGGGCAGTGATTTTCAGCCCTATCTGAAAGCCATGCGCGAGCTGTTTGGCGAAGTCGTAACGCGTAAACCCAAGGCCTCGCGCGACCGTTCCAGTGAAATCTACCTGCTGGGCAAAGACCGTCGCTGACAGTGCGACGTGCCGGGTTTACAATAGAAAAAACCATTTACCAAGTCAGGGCACATAGGAGCACGCTCTTGTGAACAATATCGGAAAAAACATCGCGATCTGGGTCATCATCGGTCTTGTACTGATGACTGTGTTCAACCAGTTTACCAAGCGCCAGGAAACCCAGAATCAGGTCGAGTATTCGCAATTCATGAGCGATGTGGAGTCCGGCAAGATTCAGACGGTGAGCATTGAAGGCAATCCGCTACGCGGCCAGTGGGTGCGCGGCAAGCGTACCGACGGCTCCAGTTTCAGCACCTATGCCCCGTTCGACGTGAAAATGGTGGACGTGCTGATCAAGAACAACGTGACCTTCTCCGCCAAGCCGGAAGAGGAACCGTCGATGCTGATGAGCATTTTCATCAGCTGGTTCCCGATGCTGCTGCTGATCGGGGTGTGGTTCTTCTTCATGCGCCAGATGCAGGGCGGCGGCAAGGGCGGCGCGTTCTCGTTCGGCAAGAGCAAGGCGCGCATGCTGGATCAGGACACCAACACCGTGACCTTTGCCGACGTGGCCGGTTGCGATGAAGCCAAGGAAGAGGTGAAGGAGATCGTCGACTACCTGCGCGATCCTTCCCGCTACCAGAGCCTGGGTGGCCGCATTCCACGCGGCATCCTGCTCGCCGGCTCGCCGGGTACCGGTAAGACCCTGCTGGCCAAGGCCATCGCCGGCGAAGCCAAGGTGCCGTTCTTCAGTATCTCCGGTTCCGACTTCGTCGAAATGTTCGTCGGCGTCGGTGCTTCCCGCGTGCGCGACATGTTCGAGCAGGCGAAGAAGAACGCGCCGTGCATCATCTTCATCGACGAGATCGACGCCGTCGGTCGCCAGCGTGGCGCCGGCCTCGGTGGCGGCAACGACGAACGCGAACAGACCCTCAACCAGCTGCTGGTGGAGATGGACGGTTTCGAGACCAACCAGACGGTGATCGTGATCGCCGCCACCAACCGTCCGGACGTGCTGGACCCGGCGCTGCAGCGCCCAGGCCGTTTCGACCGCCAGGTGGTGGTGCCGCTGCCGGATATCCGCGGCCGCGAACAGATCCTGAACGTGCACATGCGCAAGGTACCGATTGCCGCCGACGTCGACGCGCAGATCATCGCGCGCGGTACGCCGGGCTTCTCCGGTGCCGACCTCGCCAACCTGGTCAACGAAGCCGCGCTGTTCGCCGCGCGCCGCAACAAGCGCCTGGTCGACATGCTGGACTTCGAATCCGCCAAGGACAAGATCATGATGGGCGCCGAGCGCAAGTCGATGGTGATGTCCGAGGACGAGAAAAAGAATACCGCCTACCACGAGTCCGGCCATGCGGTGGTGGCCAAGCTGCTGCCGAAGTCCGATCCGGTGCACAAGGTCACCATCATCCCGCGCGGCCGTGCGCTGGGGGTGACCATGCAGCTGCCGGAAGAAGACCGCTACGCCTACGACCGCGGTTATCTGATGGACCGCATCGCCATCCTGTTCGGCGGCCGCATCGCGGAAGAGCTGTTCATGAACCAGATGACTACCGGCGCCTCGAACGACTTCGAGCGTGCCACGCAGATGGCGCGCGACATGGTGACCCGCTACGGCATGTCCGACCGTCTCGGCCCGATGGTCTACGGCGAGAACGAGGGTGAAGTGTTCCTCGGCCGTTCGGTGACCACCCACAAGAACATGTCGGAAGCCACCATGCAGCAAGTGGATCAGGAAATCCGCCGCATCATCGACGAGCAGTACGCGCTGGCGCGCCGCCTGCTGGACGAGAACCGCGACAAGGTGGAGGCAATGACCGCCGCGCTGCTGGAGTGGGAAACCATCGATGCCGAGCAGATCAACGACATCATGGCCGGCAAGACGCCGCGTCCGCCATCGCCGGGCGCCGGTTTCAACAAGCCGGACAGCAAGCCGCCGGCACCACCGGCACCAGAACCATCGGTGACGCCGGCACAAGAACTGTAAGGCAGGTCAGGTAAACAACAGGGTGTCAGTCCAGGCTGACACCCTGTTTTGCATTGGAGAAAGCTATGTCGGTTTTTGCCTGCGGCAGGTTCAGCCTGTCGCTCGAGCGCCCGCTGCTGATGGGCATTTTGAACGTGACGCCGGACTCCTTTTCCGATGGCGGCAGCTACAACCGGCTGGATGCGGCCTTGGCGCACGCCGAGCGCCTGCTGGCCGACGGTGCCGACATCCTTGACATCGGCGGCGAGTCGACACGGCCGGGCGCGCCCTACGTCAGCCCGGAAGAGGAGCTGCAGCGGGTGCTGCCGGTGCTGGAAAGGTTGGCCGCATTGCAGGTACCGCTGTCGCTGGATACCCGGCGCACCTCGGTGATGCGCGCCGCGCTGCAGGCCGGTGCCGTCGACCTGATCAACGACGTGTCGGCGCTGGAAGACGAGGGTGCGCTGGCATTGGTGGCGGCGGCCAACGTCGGCATCTGCCTGATGCACAAGCAGGGCAATCCGGACACCATGCAGCAGCAGCCGGACTACGCCGATGTGGTACAGGAAGTCGGTAGCTACCTCGCCCGCCGCATCGAGCTGTGTCTGGCGCACGGCATCGCCCGCGACCGGCTGCTGGCCGATCCCGGCTTCGGTTTCGGCAAGACGCTGCAGCACAATCTGCAACTGCTGCGCGAGTTGCCGCAGCTGGAAGTACTGGCCGGCGCACCGCTGCTGGTCGGCATGTCGCGCAAGTCGATGCTGGGCGCCATCACCGGCGAGCAGCAGCCGGACCAGCGCCTCGGTGCCAGCGTGGCGGCGGCGTTGCTGGCAGCACAGCGCGGTGCCAAGGTGATCCGCGTGCACGACGTGAAGGCCACGCACCAGGCGCTGCAGGTGTGGCAGGCGCTGGGCTGAAACCGGCTGTGGCGGCAGTTGCCCCCGCAAGCAGGTGGCGATGTAAAATCGGCAGGATAAAAGTCTGAAGGAACAATAATGAGCCGCAAATATTTTGGTACCGATGGTGTGCGTGGCGAAGTCGGCCAGTTTCCGATTACCCCCGATTTCGTGCTGCGCCTGGGCTATGCCGCCGGCAAGGTGCTGGTCGATCACGAGCGGCAGGAACACCCGACGGTGATCATCGGCAAGGACACCCGTATTTCCGGCTACATGCTGGAAGCGGCGCTGCAGGCCGGCCTCACCGCCGCCGGTGTCAACGTGCTGCTGACCGGGCCGCTGCCGACGCCGGGCATCGCCTATTTGACGCGCGCGCTGCGCTTGTCGGCCGGGGTGATGATTTCCGCGTCGCACAATCCGTATCAGGATAACGGCATCAAGTTCTTCGCCGAGGGTGGCAAGAAGCTGGACGACGCGCTGGAGCGCGAGATCGAGGCGATGCTGGATTCGCCGATGCAGACCAGCCCGTCGCGCGAGCTGGGCCGCGCACGGCGCATCGACGGTGCCGCCGACCGCTACATCGAATTCTGCAAGAGCACCTTCCCCAACGAGCGCAACCTGAAGGGCCTGAAGCTGGTCGTAGATTGCGCGCACGGCGCCACCTACCACATCGCACCGAAGGTGTTCCACGAGCTGGGCGCCGAGGTGATCACCATCGGTGGCGAGCCGAACGGCTACAACATCAACGACGGCGTCGGTGCCACCCACACCGAGGCGATCAGCCAGGCGGTGCTGCAGCATGGTGCCGATCTCGGCATCTCGCTGGACGGCGACGGCGACCGGCTGATGATGGCCGACCGCCACGGCAAGGTCTACGACGGCGACCAGCTGATCTACGTGATCGCCAAGGCGCGCGCGGCGCGCGGCCAGCTCGGCGGCGGCGTGGTCGGCACGGTGATGACCAACCTGGCGATGGAGCTGGCCTTGCAGCAGCAGGGCATCGCCTTTGGCCGCGCCAAGGTCGGCGACCGCTACGTGCTGGAACTGCTGCACGAAAACGGCTGGCAGGTCGGTGGCGAGGCGTCCGGCCACGTGCTGTGTCTGGACAAGCACACCACCGGCGACGGCATCATCTCCAGCCTGCAGGTGCTGGCGGCGCTGGCCGAGCTGGACAGTGATCTGGCCACCATCTGCAACGACTGGCAGCCGTTCCCGCAGAAGATGATCAATGTGCGTCTCAATGGCCAGGACTGGCAGGCCGCCAGTGCCGCCAAGTACGCCGAGGCACAGCTGGCGCTGGCCGGCCGTGGCCGCGTGGTGCTGCGTCCGTCCGGTACGGAACCGGTGGTGCGCGTGATGGTCGAAGCGGATGAACTGGCGCTGGCCGAGCAGTGGGCCGGCCAAATCGCCGCGGCGATCGAAGCGGCCTGACGGCGTACCGGCATCGGCGCAAGCCACCTGCGAAGGTGGCTTTGTTTTTGCCGTGGCGACCTAACCATAGTCAAGCAGGGCGCCACGGGGGCTGTGCTATGATGGCAGCCGCTCTCTGAACTGCTTCGCCTGGCCTTGCCGGAAGTACTTCGACCGATCAACAGCTTGTCAGGCCGACATGGATATCCTGCAGATTCTTCTCGATTTGTTCACGGGATATGGCTACTTTGCCGTATTCATCGTGTTGCTGGTGTGTGGTTTTGGTGTGCCGATTCCGGAGGATATTACCCTGGTCGCCGGCGGCATCATTTCCGGGCTGGGCTATACCGACGTGCACGTGATGTTTGCGGTGGGCATGGCCGGCGTGTTGTTTGGCGATGGCCTGATGTTCCTCGCCGGCCGCGTCTACGGCGACCGTGTGCTGCGCTTCAAGCCGATTGCCAAGGTGATGACGCCGGAGCGTTTTGCCGCGGTACAGGAGAAGTTCGCCCGTTACGGCAACTGGGTGCTGTTCGTCGCCCGTTTCCTGCCCGGCCTGCGTTCGCCGATCTTCCTGACCGCCGGGCTGACACGGCGTATCCCGTACTGGCGTTTCCTGTTGATGGACGGTTTTGCCGCGCTGATCTCGGTGCCGGTGTGGGTGTATCTCGGTTACTTCGGTGCACGCAACCACGAGTGGCTGATGCAGATGGTGCACCGTGGCCAGGCCGGCATCCTGATCGCCATCGCGCTGCTGGCGGTGGTGCTGGGCGGCTTCTACTGGCGCCACAAGCGGCGCGAGTCGAAAGCCCGGCGCAACGCCGAAGACCTGATCGCCAAATGAATAATGCCCCGCAGCGCGGGGCATTATTCATTGCCGGGTGAGGCGGGGTCAGCCGACCTGCAGCAGCTCGACCTCGAATACCAGGGTGGCGTGCGGCGGGATCACGCCACCGGCACCGCGGGCGCCGTAGCCCAGCTCGGCCGGGATGGTCAGCTTGCGCTTGCCGCCGACCTTCATGCCCTGCACGCCCTGATCCCAGCCCTTGATCACGTAGCCTTCGCCCAGCACGAAGCTGAACGGCTGGTAGCGATCCTTGCTGGAATCGAATTTGGTGCCATCGGTCAGCCAGCCGGTGTAGTGCACGGTCACTTCCTGAGCGGCCACGGCTTCCGCGCCGTCGCCTACCAGCAGGTCTTCGATGATCAGTTCTGCCATGAGATGTCCTTGTTTTGCTGCATTAGCGAAAACGGCATTTTAACAGTCCGCTACCGCGCCGTCGAAATCTTGATATTGTCTTTGCCCTTCAATTGCTTATAAAGAGAAAGCGGAGCAGTTTTCGCCTACGACTTTATCTGACATAGGGGAATGGCAATGGACATTACTCATCTACCGTCTCATGAGCATATAGTGGTCAGGCATGTGACGCCCGATCAGCCGCTGCAGTGGCTGCGCCTGGGCTGGCAGGATTTGCGGCGCGCACCGGCGGATTCGCTGTTCTACGGCGCCGTGTTTGTGGTGATGGGCTTCTTGCTGAACATGTATTTCGACTTCGCACCACAGCACGTGATTACCCTGGCAACGCTGTTCCTGCTGGGCGGTCCGTTCCTCGCCATCGGCCTGTACGATATCGCGCGGCAGCTGGAAGCACCGGGTAGCGGGAAGGTGACGCTGATGCACAGCATGACCGCGTGGCGCGTCAACATGCCGGGCTTTACCCTGTTTGCCGCCTTGCTGGCGGTGCTGGTATTCGGCTGGTTCCGCGTTTCGCTGCTGATGTTCGCACTGTTCTTCCAGGGTAGCGTGCCGTCGCTGGAACAGCTGGTGGTCTCCGCCTTCACTGCCGAGAACCTGCCGTTCCTGATTGCCTACTTCGGCACCGGCTTCTTCTTTGCCGTGGCGGTGTTCGCGCTCAGCGTCTGCGCCATTCCGATGATGCTGGACAAGGAAGTCGATACCGTCACCGCGATGGTGATGAGCGTGCAGGCGGTGTATCGCAATTTGCTGACGATGCTGGTATGGGCGGCTATGATCGTGGTCCTGACCGCGATCGGTTTTGCTACCCAGTTCATCGGCCTGTTGCTCATCATGCCCCTGATCGGGCTGTCCAGCTGGCATGCCTATCGCGCCCTGATCAACTTCGAGCGCTAGCACCTGTCCATTCCATGAATCTCCACATCGTGTTTGTCGACCGGGACAGCTTGCCTGTCCCGGTGCCGTCTTGTGCCTTCCCGCACCGCTTCAGCGCCTATCCGTCCACCAGCCGCGAGCAACTGCTGGCCCACTGTGCCGATGCCGACATCGTGATCAGCAACAAGGTCGCGTTCGATGCGGCCACGTTGGCCGCATTGCCGCGGCTGAAACTGCTGGCCATCGCCGCTACCGGCTACAACCACATCGATGTCGCCGCCTGCCGCGAGCGCGGCATCGCGGTGAGCAATATCCGCCACTACGGCGACGACACCGTGGCGGAACATGCCTTCATGCTGATGATGGCGCTGATGCGCAACCTGCCGGCCTACCAGCGCGATGTCGCCGCCGGGGTGTGGCAGCAGGCGGCGCAGTTCTGCCATTTCGGCGCGCCGATCCGCGACCTGCAGGGCGCGACACTGGGCATCGTCGGCAGCGGCGGCATCGGCCAGGCGATGGCGCAGCGCGCGCGCGCTTTCGGCATGCGCGTGCAGTTTGCCGAGCGCAAGGGCGCGGCCACGGTGCGCGACGGCTACGTGGCGTTTGACGCGCTGCTGGCCAGCTCCGACGTGATCTCGCTGCACTGCCCGCTGAACGACGACACCCGCAACCTGATCGCGCAGCCGGAGCTGATGGCGATGAAGCCGGGCGCGGTGCTGATCAATACCGCGCGCGGCGGGCTGGTGGACGAGGAAGCACTGGTGGCGGCGCTGAAATTCGGCCAGCTCGGCGGCGCCGGCTTCGACGTGCTGTCGGTGGAGCCGCCGCGCGACGGCAATCCGCTGCTGAAGGCGCGCCTGCCGCACCTGATCGTGACACCGCACGTCGGCTGGGCCAGCGGCGAGGCGATGGCCAGGCTGGCGGCGCAGCTGGTCAGCAATATCGAGGCCTGGCAGCGCGGCGAACGGCAGCACCGGCTGGACTGAGCCGGCGCTCATGTAGTGGACAAAGCCTGACGATGTCAGGCTTTTTTGTTGAACTTTCCATTTTTGTACAGGACAAACATTTGACAATCAGTTGTGATTGACCGATAACGCACTATCGATAAAGGACTGACATCATGAAAATTGCGGTGGTGGGTGCCGGCATTGCCGGCTTGTCCTCGGCCTGGCTCTTGAGCCGGGCCGGACACCAGGTGGTGCTGTTCGAGGCCGCGGCCTACGCCGGCGGCCACAGCAACACCGTCGATGTCGAGCTGGAAGGCGTCCGCGCGCCGGTGGACACCGGCTTCCTGGTGCACAACGACCGCACCTATCCCAACCTGATCCGCCTGTTTGCGCTGCTGGGCGTGCCGGTGCGTGCCAGCGAGATGACTTTTTCGGTGGTGCTGGAGCAGGAGAACGTGGAGTGGGCCGGCAGCAGCGTCGCCACGCTGTTCGCGCAGAAGCGCAACCTGTTGCGGCCAACCTTCTGGCGCATGGTCGGCGACATCCTGCGCCTGCACCGGCTGGCGCCGCAGCTGCAGCGGGAAAGCCGCGACAGCGGCGAGACGCTGAGCCAGATCCTCGATCGCTACCGCTTCAGCGCGGCGCTGCGCGACTGGTATCTGCTGCCGATGGGGGCGGCGATCTGGTCCAGCTCCACCCGCGACATGGCCGCGTTCCCGGCCTCGACCTTCTTCGATTTCTGCGCCAACCACGGCCTGATGCAGATACTGGACCGGCCGCAGTGGAAAACGGTGCAGGGCGGTTCGCGCGAGTACGTGCAGCGCATGGTGGCCGGCATCGGCGAGGTGCGGCTGTCGTCGCCGGTACGACAGGTGCGTCGCGACGAGCGCGGCGTGACGCTGTGCAGCCGCCACGGCGAGGAGCACTTCGAGCAGCTGGTGCTGGCCTGCCACAGCGACCAGGCGCTGGCGCTGCTCGGCGACGCCAGCGACGCCGAGCGCGCGCTGCTGTCGCAGTTGCGTTACCAGCCCAACCGCGCGGTGCTGCACACCGACGCTTCCTTCCTGCCGGCGCGACGCCAGGCGTGGGCAGCGTGGAATTACCGCATGGGCGAGGGCGGGCCGTCGTCGCAGCCGGTGATGGTCAGCTACCTGCTCAACCAGCTGCAGGGGCTGCCGTTCCGCAGTCCGGTGATCGTGACGCTGAACCCCTACCGCGAGCCGCAGGGCAAGCTGGCGGAGTTCGACTACGCCCACCCGCTGTTCGACCGCGCCGCCATCGCCGCGCAGCAGTCGCTGGCGACGATACAGGGCCGCCAGCGCACCTGGTTTGCCGGCGCGTGGGCCGGCTACGGCTTCCACGAGGACGGCCTCAAGGCCGGCATGGCGGTGGCGCAGGCGCTCGGCGCGCCGATCCCGTGGGACATCAGCGTGCCGCTGGCCGCACCGCCGCTGCAACCGCAACCGGTGGTGATTGCGCCATGAGCACGTTCTCCGTCTACCGCGGCCGCGTCTGGCACGGACGCAGCGCGCCGGCCCGCCACCAGTTCAGCTACCGCCACGCCTGGCTGGCGCTGACTCTGCTGCCGGGGCAGCCGGAGCCGGCCAGCATCCGCCTGGCGCCGGGGGTGAGCTGGCAGCGCCGCCGCCACGGCCCGCGCGACGGCTCGCCGCTGCTGCCGTGGCTGACGGCAAGGTTGGCCGCAAGCGGGGTACACGACATCGCGCGCATCGAGCTGCACACCCTGCCCAGCCTGTGCGGCTACGTGTTCAACCCGGTCAGCTTCTACCTGGTGTTCGATGCCGCCGCCACGCTGCGCGCGGTGTGGGTCGAGGTCAGCAATACCTTCGGCCAGCATCATGACTACTGCCTGCACCACCCCGACCATCGTGCCATCGGCAGCCGCGACCTGCTGACCGCCGGCAAGGCGCTTCAGGTGTCGCCGTTCTTCCAGGTGGAGGGCAGCTACCGCTTCCGCTTCCTGCGCGCGGCGGACGGCCGCTTCGCGGTGCGTATCGAGTACCGCCGCGACGACGAGCACAACGACTTCGTCGCCACCCAGCAGGGCACGCCGGTGCCGTACTCGCCGGCGCGGCTGTGGCAGCTGCTGCTGGCCACCGGCCTGCTCGCCGTGGCGGTGTGGGGGCGCATCCACTGGCAGGCGCTACGGCTGTGGCGCAAGAAAGTCCCGTTTTTCGGCAAGGATGGCCGTGTGGCCACCCCGGCCCCTCCCGGAGAGTTGTCATGAATGCATCCTCGCGTACCCTCGCTTCGCCGCAGGACTTGCGTGCCCCGCTGCTGGTGCGCCCGCTGCTGCTGGCCCTGTCGCGCCTGCAGTACGGCGAGCTGACGCTGATCACCCCCGACGGCGGCAGCTACCTGTTCCGCGGCGCGCATCCCGGCCCGCAGGCACAGCTGCAGGTCTACGACTGGCGCGCGTTGCGCCGCATCGTGCTGGCCGGCGACATCGGCCTTGCCGAGGCCTGGCGTGACGGCTGGCTGACGTCGCCGGACTGGACGTCGCTGCTGCAGCTGGCGCTGGCCAACGAGGCCGCCTTCGAGCAGGCGATCCACGGCAGCTGGCTCGGCACCGCCGGCTACTGGCTGAAGCACCTGACGCGCGCCAATACCCGCCGTGGCAGCCGCCGCAACATCCACGCCCACTACGACATCGGCAACGACTTCTACCGGCTGTGGCTGGACCCGGGCATGACCTATTCCGCCGCCATCTTCAGCGGCGAGGCCGGGCAGACGTTGGCCGCAGCGCAGGAGGCCAAGTACGAACGCATCCTGGCGCGGCTCGATGCGCAGCCGGGGCAGCGCATCCTGGAGATCGGCTGCGGCTGGGGCGGCTTTGCCGAGTACGCGATCCGCAGCCGCGGCGTGCACGTCACCGGCGTGACCCTGTCGCCGTCACAGCTGGAATGGGCGCAGCAAAGGTTGGCCGCAGCGGGGCTGGCGCAGCAGGCCGATCTGCGGCTGCAGGACTACCGCGACATCGACGGCCAGTTCGACCACATCGTGTCGATCGAGATGCTGGAGGCGGTCGGCGCGCGCTGGTGGCCGCGCTACTTCCGCACCCTGCACGACCGCCTCAAGCCCGGCGGCCGGGCGATGGTGCAGGTGATCACCATCGGCGACGACTACTTCGCGCGCTACCAGCGCGGTACCGACTTCATCCAGCAGTTCATCTTCCCCGGCGGCATGCTGCCGTCGCCGGCGGCGCTGGACCGCGAGATCGCCGGCGCCGGGTTGCAGCTGGCCGAGCGCTATACCTTTGGCCGCGACTACGCCGAGACACTGCGGCGCTGGTTGCATGATTTCAACGCCGCGCTGCCGCAGGTGTATGGCCAGGGCTTCGATCAGGCTTTCGTGCGCCTGTGGCAGTTCTACCTGCACTACTGCATCGCCGGCTTCGATGCGGGACGCACCGATGTCTGCCAACTGGAAATCCGTCGCCGCTAGCGTGGCGCTGCTTGTCGCACAGATGGGAAATGCCATGGCACTGCCAGCAGAACTGAACGGTTTGCAACTGCGCGGCCAGGGCACGCTGCGCTGGTTCGGCTTCAAGCTGTACGACTCGGCGCTGTACACCCCGGCGGCGCAGCCCTTCCAGTGGGCGCGGCCGTTCGCGCTGGAGATACGCTACGCGCGCAGCATTGCCGGCGCCAAGCTGGTGGAAACCAGCCTCGAGGAAATGCTGCGCTACGGCATGCCGGAGCGTTCACGTGCGGCGTGGGCCGAGCACATGCGGCGCGCCTTTCCCGACGTAAAGGAGGGCGACGTGCTGCTCGGCGCCATGGACGGCGCGGTGGTGCGCTTCTGGCTTAACGGCCGCCTGACCCACCGCATCGACGACCCGCTGTTCGGGCAGCTGTTTTTCCGCATCTGGCTGGATCCGGCATCGCGGGCGCCGGCGGTGCGCGAGCAGCTGCTGGGTGGCCGCGGATGAACGCGCTGAGCACGCGCCAGCTGGCACTGAGCGGCCTCGGCGGCCTGCCGCTGGCGATGGTGGCGCTGCCGCTGTACGTGCACACCCCGGCGCTGTACGCCGCCGATTTCGGCGTGGCGCTGGCCAGCCTCGGCTGGGTGCTGCTGCTGGCGCGGCTGTTCGATACCGCCATCGACCCGCTGCTCGGGCTGTGGCAGGACCGCCTGTCGCCGCCGCGGGCGCGCGCGCTGCTGCTGCTGGCCGCCGGCGGCGGCCTGGCCGGTTTCGGCTGGCTGGTGATGCCGCAGCGCGACTGGCCGCTGCTGCCGCAACTGGCCGCCTCGCTGCTGCTGGTGTACCTGGCG
>NZ_LFDT01000012.1:0-94579 GCF_001037925.1 Vogesella sp. EB
GTTTCGTTTTCGGCGTCAGCTGAGGAGGCGAACTATAGCGAAGCCCGCCAGCCGCGTCAACACCCGCAAACACAATTTCCGACACAAAAGCGGCAAGCCCTTGATTTCAAAAACACCGCAGCGTCAAGAAAAATGCAAAAGGTTGGCCGCAATGATTCTTTGGCGTGACGCAGCACGCGATGGGCGATTCTGCTAATCTTGCTTTTTTGTTTCAGCGTGTGCTTTCACCACGGTTTCAGAGCGATTCGACAATGACAACACTGAAGTTTGATGTCCTGATTATTGGTAGCGGCCTGGCCGGCATGACCCTGGCGCTGCATCTGGCCGAGCATTACGAGGTCGGCCTGATCACCAAGCGGGATTTGCTGGAGGGCAGTTCTTCTTATGCGCAGGGCGGCATTGCCGCGGTGCTGGACACCGGCGATTCGGTCGCCAAGCATATCGATGACACGCTGATCGCCGGCGCCGGGCTATGTAATGAAGAAACCACCCGCTTCATCGTCGAGAACTCGAAGGATGCCATCGACTGGCTGGTGGACCTCGGCGTGCCGTTCACCAAGGACGCCAGCCACCAGACCGGCTTTCACCTGACCCGCGAGGGCGGCCACAGTCATCGCCGCATCATCCATGCCGCCGATGCCACCGGTGCGGCGGTAACGTCCACCCTTGGCCAGAAGATCAAGGCCCACCCGCGTATCCGCGTACTGGAAAACCATATTGCGGTTGACCTGATCACCGGCAAGAAGCTGGGGCGCAGCGAAAACCGCTGCTATGGCGCCTACGCGCTGGACAAGGATCTGGACGAGGTGGTGACCATTGCGGCCAACCATACCATCCTCGCCTCCGGCGGCGCCGGCAAGGTCTACCTCTATACCACCAATCCGGATACCGCCACCGGCGACGGCATTGCCATGGGCTGGCGTGCCGGCTGCCGGGTCGGCAATATGGAATTCATCCAGTTCCACCCGACCTGCCTGTATCACCCGCACACCAAGTCGTTCCTGGTGTCGGAGGCGGTACGCGGCGAAGGCGGCATCCTGCGCCTGCCGGACGGCACCCGCTTCATGCCGCAGCACGACGAGCGCGCCGAGCTGGCACCGCGCGACGTAGTGGCACGCGCCATCGACTTCGAAATGAAGAAGCACGGCCTCGACTGCGTCTATCTGGACATTTCCTACAAGCCGGCCAGCTTCATCCAGGAGCACTTCCCCAATATCTACGCGCATTGCCTGGAGCTGGGCATCGATATCACCCAGCAGCCGATTCCGGTGGTACCGGCGGCGCACTATACCTGCGGCGGCCTGGTCACCGATCTGGAAGGGCGCACCGATGTCGACGGCCTGTACGCGGTCGGCGAAGTCGCCTGCACCGGTTTGCACGGTGCCAACCGTCTGGCCAGCAACTCGCTGCTGGAGTGCATGGTGATCGGCAAGGCGGCCGCGGCCAATATCGTGGCGTCGAAGACGGTGCCACTGCCGGCGATTCCGGACTGGGACGACAGCCGCGTCACCGATCCGGATGAGGAAGTGGTGATCTCGCACAACTGGGACGAGCTGCGCCGCGCAATGTGGGACTACGTCGGCATCGTGCGCACCAACAAGCGGCTGGAGCGGGCGCTGCACCGCATCAATCTGCTGTCGGAAGAGATCAACGAGTACTACAGCCACTTCCACGTCACCAACGACCTGATCGAGCTGCGCAACCTGGTGCAGACCGCCGAGCTGATCGTGCGCTCTGCCCTGCTGCGCAAGGAGAGCCGTGGCCTGCACTTCAGCCGCGACTATCCGCAGACCGACGCCGACTGCCACGATACCGTGCTGACGCCGGCAGGCTGAAGCACAAGGTTGGCCGCAGCCGTTGCGGCCAACCTTTGCCCTCGTCCGGCTACTGCGCGCCGTTGTGGCCGGACAGCGGCAGGGTGAACCAGAACACGCAGCCGCCGGCCAGCGTGTCGCTAACGCCGAATTCGCCGTGGTGGAATTCGACGATGGAGCGGCAGATATTGAGGCCGATGCCCATCCCGTCCGGCTTGGTGGAATAGAACGGCGTAAACAGGTTGTCCTTCACCTCCTGCGCCAGCCCCGGCCCGCTGTCGCTGACCTCCACCCGCCAGAAGCGTTCGCCGGCCTCGGTACGGATCGCCACCAGCGGCCGCCGCACGTCGGCCTCGCGCATCGCCTCCACCGCATTCTTGATCAGGTTGAGCAGCACCTGCTCAATCAGCACCGGATCCATCTGCACCGTCACCGGCTTGCCGCCCGGCTCCCACAACAGCTGGGCGCCGTATTTCTCCGCCAGCGGCAGCGCCAGCGCATGGGCGCGCGACACCGCCAGATCGGGATCGGCATTCTCTAGCTGTGGCGCGTGCTTTTTGACGAAGGCGCGGATGCTGTTGACGATCTGCCCGGCGCGGCGCGCCTGCTGCACGATGGCCTGGATCGCCTCCAGCACGCCGTGCTGCTGCTGCACCGCCTCCGGTAGCCGCCGCGACACCCCGGCGGCGTAGGTGGAAATGGCGGTCAGCGGCTGGTTCAGCTCGTGCGCCAGGCTGGACGCCATCTCGCCCATCGCGATCAGGCGCGAGGTGGTCTGGAAGCGCTCGTCCTGCGTCCGCGCCCGCTCGTCGCGCTGGCGCTGTTCGGTGACATCGACCAGCATCGCCAGCCACGCCTCCTCCTCGTTGACCCAGCTGATCTTGCGGTACTGCAGCTGGAACCAGTGCTCGTCGTGGTCCGGCGAAAACTCCAGCGACACGCGATCCGCCGGTGCCGCGCCGGCCAGCCCCGGCAGCATCGGACAATACAGCCCCGCCGGCTCGAACTGCGCCCACATCTCGGCGAAGGCCGGGTTGGCGTATAGCAGTTGCGAGCTGGCGCCGTCGGTCACGCACAGGCCGACATCGAGGCCGTTGAGCACCGACAGGAAGCGCTGGTGCGAATAGTTGAGAGCCAGCCGCTTTTTCTTCAGCTCGGTGATGTCGTACAGCGACGCCACCCAACCGGTGTGGCGGCCGTCATTGCCGCGCAGCGGCGTGGCGTAGAAGCGCACCTCGAAACGTTCGCCGTCGCAATGGCAGAACGGCAGTTCGAAGCCGTGTTCCGGCAATTCGCCGCCCAGCACCGCCTGCATCGCCGCCTGCAGCAGCGCCCCCTCCTCCTGCGGCCAGAAGGAATACGGCGGCGACTGGCCGACCAGCTCGGCGCTGTCCAGCCCGGTCAGCTCGCAAAAGGCGCGGTTGACGTGCACGATCTGGCCGCGCAGGTCCAGCGCCAGCAGTCCGCTTTTCATGCTGTTCTCGATCGCCTGGCGCAGGATCATCTCGTGTTGCAGCGCCTTTTCCGCCTGCGCCCGCTCGCGCACGTGGCCACGGATGCGCCACAGCGAATACAGCAGCGCCAGCGTCAGCAGGCCGATGAAACTGGACAGTACCGGCAGCGCCAGCCCGACACCGGCGCGGTAGCTGACCGCGCGCAGGCTGAGGCCGTAGCCGGGGGGATCGAAACTGATCTGGTGGAACAGCGTGTTCTGCGGCGGCGTCTGCTCGAACTTGCTGGCCAGCGCCTTGCCGTCCAGGTCCACCACACTGATGTGGTATTGCGAGGCGATCCACCACGGCACCTGGTGGTGCAGCAGCGCCGCCATGTCATAGACGATGCGCACCCCGCCCTGATAGCGGCCGTGCACCAGCACCGGCACCGCCAGATCGAAACGGTATTTGCCGTCCGCGGCACGATACGGCGTGCCGAACACCGGCCGCTTCAGGCGCTCTGCACGCCACAAGGCGTCGTAGCTGCCGCCTTCGAGTTGCTGGCCGCCATTGGCCATGCCGCTGCCGTCGAGCAGCACGCGACCGCGGCCGTCTACCCACTGCACCTCGGCAATCTCGCGGCTCTCGCGCCGCAGCAGGCTGGCGGCGGCGACAAAACGCTGCTGCCCGGCTGCGCCGCCCTGCAGGTCCGGCGTCATGCTCTCCACCGTTTGCTGGTGCCCCTCCAGATGCAGGCGCAGGCTCTGCTCCAGCCACAGCAGCTCCTGCACCAGGCTGTCGCGCTGCTCGTCGACCCAGTCGCGGTAGACCACGGAATAGAGACCGGCCAGCGCCGCCAGCAAGGCGGCCAGGGTCAGGATCACCCCCAGCCACAGCAGGCGGGGCGACGATTTCAACGGGGGAGTAGCTATCAATTGCATACGGGCAACCAGGGCAAACAGCATCAATCACTAGGGAAAACCCCAATGCGGAAGTCCCCAATGGTCAGCCCCCATTGCGGGAACTAATGTTGATGTGGCGGACAGTCCGTTTGTCTGACACGGACGATAACACGCACAACACGACAAATAACAGGAGAGTACCGAGATGAAACTGAAATATGCAGCCCTTGTAATCGGGGCCACCTTCGGCTTCGCTGGCGCCGCCCACGCCGCTGATTTCGTCATCAAATTCAGCCACGTGGTGGCGCAGGACACGCCGAAAGGCAAGGCCGCCGAATACTTCAAGAAGCTGGCCGAAACCCGTACCAAGGGCCGCGTACAGGTACAGGTATTCCCGAACAGCCAGCTGTACAAGGACAAGGAAGAACTGGAAGCGCTGCAGCTGGGCGCGGTACAGATGCTGGCTCCAAGCCTGGCCAAGTTCGGCCCGCTGGGCGCCAAGGAATTCGAGGTCTTCGACCTGCCGTACATCTTCGACAGCTACGACGAACTGCACAAGGTGACCCAGGGCCCGATCGGCATGCAACTGCTGGCCAAGCTCGAGAACAAGGGCATCAAGGGCCTCGCCTACTGGGATAACGGCTTCAAGATCTTCTCCGCCAACAAGCCGCTGAAGTCGCCGGCCGACTTCAAGGGCCTGAAGATGCGCATCCAGTCGTCCAAAGTGCTGGAAGAAGAAATGCGCGCCCTCGGCGCCCTGCCGCAGGTGATGGCCTTCTCCGAGACCTACCAGGCGCTGCAGACCGGCGTGGTGGACGGTACCGAGAACCCGCCGTCCAACATGCTGACGCAGAAGATGCACGAAGTGCAGAAGCACGCCACGGTGACCAACCACGGCTATCTCGGCTACGCCGTGATCGTCAACAAGAAGTTCTGGGACGGCCTGCCGGCCGACATCCGCACCACGCTGGATGGCGCGATGAAGGAAGCCACCGTCTACGCCAACAAGATTGCGCAGCAGGAAAACGAAAGCGATCTGGCCAAGATCAAGGCCTCCGGCAAAACCCAGGTCTACATCCCGACTGCGGCAGAACGCGCCGCCTTCAAGAAAGCCCTGACTCCGGTTCACACCAAGATGGACGACCGCATCGGCGAAGGCCTGGTACAGCTGATCTACAAGCAGACCGGCTACACCCCGAACTGAACCGCACCTGACTGACTGAAGGTTGGCCGCATCCCGCAGCATGGCATGCGGCCAACCTTTGTCTTAACCGGAGTCACTATCATGAAATTCCTCGACCACCTCGAGGAGTGGCTGATCGCCACCCTGATGGCCGCCGCGACGCTGATCACCTTCTTCGCCGTCGTGCACCGTTACGGGAGCGGCATCGAGCTGCTTCAACCCCTGCTTGCCGATATCCATACCAGCTGGGCACAGGAACTGACCATCTACCTGTTCGTGTGGATGGCCAAGTTCGGTGCCGCCTACGGCGTGCGCACCGGCATCCACGTCGGCGTCGACGTGCTGATCAACAAGCTGTCCGACAACAACCGCGCCAAGTTCATCGTCATCGGCCTGCTCGCCGGCGCGCTGTTCACCGGCATCGTCGGCACCCTGGGCGCCACCTTTGTCTGGGAAATCGGCCATACCGAGCAAACCTCGGCCGACCTGGAAGTGCCGATGTGGCTGGTCTACCTCGCAGTGCCCTGCGGCTCCTACCTGATGTGCTTCCGCTTCCTGCAGGTGATGGTCAACTTCCTCAAGACCGGCGTACTGCCGAAACACGACCACAGCCATGTCGAAGGCATGGACGATGTCACCGAAGACAGCAACTGGTTCGCGCTGGACGACAACCTGCACCCGCATGACGTAGCCAACAAAGGAGGCAAGCAATGAGCGCCCTCATCATTTTCGGCCTGCTGCTGGTGCTGATGCTGACCGGCATGCCGATCTCCATCTCGCTCGGCCTCACCGTGCTGACCTTCCTGTTCACCATGACCGACGTGCCGATCGAGGCGGTGGCGCTGAAGCTGTTCACCGGTATCGAGAAGTTCGAGATCATGGCCATTCCGTTCTTCATCCTTGCCGGTAACTTCCTCACCCACGGCGGGGTGGCGCGGCGCATGATCAACTTCGCCTCGTCGATGGTCGGCCACTGGCACGGCGGCCTCGGCCTCGCCGGCGTGGTGGCCTGCGCGCTGTTTGCCGCGGTATCGGGTTCCAGCCCGGCCACCGTGGTCGCCATCGGCTCCATCCTGCTGCCGGCGATGGTGAAACAGGGCTTCCCCAACAGCTTCGGCGCCGGTGTCATCACCACCTCCGGCGCACTGGGCATCCTGATCCCGCCGTCCATCGTGATGGTGATGTACTCGGTCGCGACCAACACCTCGGTCGGCCAGCTGTTCATGGCCGGCGTGATCCCGGGGCTGATGCTGGCCACCTTCCTCGGCCTCACCACCTGGTACCGTGCGCGCAAGTTCAACTACCCGCGCCTGCCGAAAGCCTCCTTCAAGCAACGCGTCAAGGCGCTGCGCGAGTCGATGTGGGGCCTGTTCCTGATCGTGGTGGTGATCGGCGGCATCTACACCGGCATCTTCACCCCGACCGAGGCCGCCGCGATGTCGGCGGTGTACGCCTTCATCGTCGCCGTGTTCATCTACAAGGACCTGACGCTGAAGCAGGTGCCGAAGGTGCTGCTCGATTCGGCCAGCATGTCGGCGATGCTGCTGTACATCATCACCAACGCGGTGCTGTTCTCGTTCCTGATGACCAGCGAAGGCATCCCGCAGGCGATGGCAGGGTCATTGATTGATGCAGGCCTCGGCCCGATCGCCTTCCTGCTGGCGGTGAACGTGATCCTGCTGCTGGCCGGCAACGTGATGGAACCGTCGTCGATCGTGCTGATCTTCGCGCCGATCCTGTTCCCGGTGGCGATGCAGCTGGGCATCGACCCGGTGCACTTCGGCATCCTGATCGTGGTCAACATGGAAGTCGGCATGTGCCATCCGCCGGTGGGGCTGAACCTGTACGTCGCCTCCGGCATCACCAAGATGGGCATCACCGAGCTGACGGTGGCGGTATGGCCGTGGCTGCTGACCATGCTGGCTTTCCTTGGCCTGGTCACCTATGTACCGATGATTTCGCTGTGGCTGCCCAAGACCCTGGGCATGATGTAACAAGCACCTTGGCCGCAAAAACGCGATGGAACCTCTCCATCGCGTTTTTTGTCGGACACGGCATAGCCCGCAACTAAGGGTTGGCCCTATAATGTCAACCCTCTCCACACCCTCATGAAATAATAATCAGGAGCCAACAGAATGGACGAGCAACTGCGTCAAGCCGCACTCGATTTCCACCAGTTTCCACAGCCGGGCAAGATCCAGGTCGCCCCTACCAAGCCGCTGGCCACCCAGCGCGACCTGGCCCTTGCCTACTCGCCAGGTGTGGCAGCACCTTGCGACGCAATCGTGGAAGACCCGCTGAACGCCTACAAGTACACCGCCCGTGGCAACCTGGTGGCCGTGGTTACCAACGGCACCGCCGTGCTGGGCCTGGGCAACATCGGCCCGCTGGCCGGCAAGCCGGTGATGGAAGGTAAAGGCGTGCTGTTCAAGAAGTTCGCCGGCATCGACGTATTCGACATCGAACTGGCCGAGAACGACCCGGACAAGCTGGTCGACATCATCTGCGCGATGGAACCGACTTTCGGCGGCATCAACCTGGAAGACATCAAGGCGCCGGAATGCTTCTACATCGAGAAGAAGTGCCGCGAACGCATGGGCATCCCGGTGTTCCACGATGACCAGCACGGTACCGCCATCGTCGCCGCCGCCGCAGTCCTGAACGCACTGCGCCTGATCAACAAGGAAATCGGCAATGTCCGCGTGGTCGCCTCCGGCGCCGGTGCGGCCGCCATTGCCTGCCTGGAGCTGATGGTGGCTCTGGGCATCAAGCGTGAAAACGTGACCGTTTGCGATTCCAAAGGCGTGATCTTTGAAAACCGCGACGACAAGATGGACGAATCGAAGAAGCGCTTCGCGATCAAGGACAACGGTCAGCGCAAACTGGCCGACGCCATGGTCGGCGCCGACATCTTCCTCGGCCTGTCCGGCCCGAAACTGGTCACCCAGGACATGGTCAAGTCGATGGCAGCCAACCCGCTGATCCTCGCCATGGCCAACCCGGAACCGGAAATCCTGCCACCGCTGGTCAAGGAAGTCCGCCCGGACGCCATCATCGGTACCGGCCGTTCCGACTACCCGAACCAGGTCAACAACGTACTGTGCTTCCCGTTCATCTTCCGTGGTGCGCTGGACGTGGGCGCCACCACCATCAACGAAGAGATGAAGCTGGCCTGCGTGCGCGCGATTGCCGACCTGGCGATGGCGGAGCAGAACGACGTGGTGGCCACCGCTTACGGCGACCAGGAACTGTCGTTCGGCCCGGAATACCTGATTCCGAAACCGTTCGACCCGCGCCTGATCGTGAAGATCGCTCCGGCCGTTGCCCAGGCGGCGATGGATTCCGGCGTGGCCACCCGTCCGATCGCCGACATGGATGCCTATGTCGAGCAGCTGGCGCAGTTCGTGTACAAGACCAACCTGTTCATGAAGCCGGTATTCACCCAGGCCAAGAAAGCCAAGGCCCGCGTGGTAATGGCCGAAGGTGAAGACGAGCGCGTGCTGCACGCCACCCAGGAAATCATCTCGCAAGGTCTGGCCTTCCCGATCCTGATCGGCCGTCCTTCCGTGATCGAGAAGCGTATCGAAAAGCTGGGTCTGAAGATAGAAATCGGCGTTGACTTCGAACTGGTCAACAACGAATCCGATCCGCGCTTTGCCGACTACTGGAAAGAGTATTACGAGCTGAGCAAGCGCAAAGGCGTATCGCAGGAACAGGCGCGTCGCCGCGTGATCGGCAACACCACCCTGATCGGTGCGCTGATGGTACGCCGCGGTGAAGCGGATGCGATGATCTGCGGTACCTATGGCCCGTATCGCCAGCACTTCGACATCATCGAGAACGTGATCGGCTACGCCCGCCAGGACAAGGTCGCCGGTGCCATGAACGCGCTGATCCTGCCGACCGGCAACATCTTCATCGCCGACACCTACGTGAACCCGAACCCGGACGCGCAGCAGCTGGCAGCCATCACCGAGATGGCGGCACAGTCGGTACGCCGCTTCGGCATCAACCCGAAAGTGGCCCTGCTGTCCAACTCCAGCTTCGGCACCTGGAACTCGGAAGGCGCCTGCAAAATGCGCGACGCGCTGGCTCTGGTGCAGGAAGCGCATCCGGAACTGGAAATCGACGGCGAAATGCAGGGCGATGCCGCGCTGATCGAAAGCATCCGCCAGCAGGCGATGCCGGACAGCACGCTGAAGGGCGCCGCCAACCTGCTGGTGATGCCAAACGTGGAAGCGGCCAACATCAGCTACAACCTGCTGCGCGTTTCGGCGTCCGACGGCGTGACCATCGGCCCGATCCTGATGGGCATGGCCAAGCCGGTGCACATCCTGACCCCGATCTCCTCGGTACGCCGCATTGTCAACATGGTGGCGCTGGCCGCGGTGGATGTACAAGCAAATAGCTAAGCGCCGATAGTGGTTATACTGAACGGGTGAACGTCATGTTCACCCGTTTTTTTATGTTGCGGCCAACCTTGTGGAGGTTCCGATGAGTGCCGATTTCAATCCTGCCGATCCGTTCGCCCTGTTCCGCCAGATGATGCAAAGCGCAACCCCGCCGGGCGCCCAGCCGTTCCTGCCACCGATGAGCGAAGAGGAAATCGACCGCCGCATGGCCGAGCTGCGCGTGGTGGAAACCTGGCTCACCATGAACCTGGGCGCGCTGTCGATGCAGCTCCGCACCCTGGAAATGCAAAAGGCGGCCCTCGCCGCGCTGCGTCCGAAAGGCGAATAAAAAAAACGTTGGCCGCAATCACTTGCGGCCAACGTTTGCTTGATGGCATAACCGGCTCAGCCCACCATCGCCGAGATGTCGAAACGACAGGGGTTGAGCGGCGTTTCCCCGTGCGGAATGCGGCTGGCGCTGCGTTCGTACTGCTGCCACAGCTGCCGCCGCGCCGGGGTATCGAACATCCGCGCATGCAGCAGGTCGAGGAAGTGCAGCATGGTCTGCGCATCGACCTTGGCCTTGCCCAGCGTGTGTTCGCTCAGCACACAGGACATCGCGTAGCGCACCTGCGTCACCTCCGGCCCCAGCCTGGCCGGATCGGTCTGCCGCACCGCGCGCTGCCATGCCCGCGCCAGCTGGCTGCTGGCAGCAAACGCCGCGGCATTGCCGGCGAAGCGCGCGGCGATCAGCTCGCCGACGTCGTCGCGCAGCAGGTCGCCATTGCGATCCGGCGGAAATACGGACTCCGCCACCGGCAGGCGCTCCTGCGATAGCAGCAACCACAGCACCAGTGCACCACCGCAGGCGGCGGCAACGGTGCCAACCAGCAATCGGCCTGCCATCTTTTTCTCCCGTTTCTGCTTGTCCTGCTCCTGCTTGTTCTATAGCAGAGACTGCCAATACGGCAGCCCCTGCCCGCCCTGTTACAGCAGCCCCAGCCCCTTCAGCATCACCAGCAGGATCAGCAGCGGGGTCACGTATTTCAGCAAACCGTACAGCAGCTGCACCACGACCCGGTTATGCAGCACGCCTTCGTTCGACAGCGCCGCCATCATCTTGTCCTTGCCCCATACCCAGGACACGAACAGGCAGATGAAGATGCCGCCTATCGGCAACAGGATGGACGATGACACGAAGTCGAACAAGTCGAAGAAGGTCATGCCGAACAGCTTGACGTCGGCCAGCACACTGTTGGACAGCGCGCAGCTGGCGCCGATCACGCCCAGCAGCAGCAGGTTGATCAGCGTCGCCCTGGCACGGCTGATGCCGAAACGGCCGACCATCACCGACACCGGCACTTCCAGCAGCGACAGCATGGCACCGGTGGCCGCCACCGCCGACAGCACGAAGAACAGCACCATGAACAGGTGCCCCATCGGCATGCTGGCGAATACCGCCGGAATGGTGATGAACAGCAGCGACGGCCCGGCTTCCGGCTTGAAGCCGAAGGTAAACACCGCCGGGAACACCACGATACCGGCCAGCATCGACACGAACAGGTCGGCGCTCATCACCCGTACCGTGGTGGCAGGAATGTTCTGGTCGTCACGGAAATAGCTGCCATAGGTCATCATGGTGCCCATGCCGATCGACAACTTGAAGAACGCCAGCCCCATCGCGATCAACGCCACTTCGGCGGTGATCTTGGAAAAATCGGGGGCGAACAGGAAGGCCAGCCCCTGCGCCGCGCCCGGCAGCATCAGGCTGCGCACGCCCAGCACCAGCAACAGGATGAACAGCACCGGCATCAGCCTCTTGGTGACCGCCTCGATACCCTTGGCCACACCCAGCAGCAGGATGCCGCCAATGAACAGCAGCACGCCCCACTGCCACAGCAGCGACTGCAGCGGATCGGACACCAGCGCGCCGAACGCGGCCGAGGTCTGCGCCGGATCCTTGCTCAGGATGTCGCCGCCGATGGCCTTGAACACATAGGCGAACACCCAGCCCGCCACTTCGGAATAAAACGACAGGATCAGGAACGCCGCCAGCACCCCGGAGGCACCGATCAGCCACCAGTATTGCCCGGCCGGCGCCAGCACCCGCAGGGTGGTGACCGCATCGGCCTTGGCTTTGCGGCCGAGCATGATCTCGGCAATCATCACCGGCAGACCGACCAGCAGCGTGGCCAGCAGGTAGACCAGCAGGAAACCGGCGCCGCCATTGGCACCGGTAACATAAGGAAACTTCCAGATATTGCCCAGCCCGACCGCGGAACCGAGCGTCGCCGCCAGCACGCCGAAGCTGCTGGTAAAGGCATCCCGCGCCTGACCCGCGGGTGTCGCGGGTTGCGTAGTTTGTTTCATGGTTTGTCCCACCTTGAAATGACAACAAGCCCGCCGCCGTGGATAACAGCGCGGGCATCACTCTCCACCGCAATGGAGGGTCGGGATTTTGAAGGGGGAACGAAAGACAGTAAAGAAGATTCTTAGAGCGTGTTCATGATCCGCACGCTCACGCGAGACAAGGCGAAAACGGCTGAGGAAGCGGCGTTTATCCAGATATAAAAAGCATGCCGAAGCCGCTTTCAATGGCATATCGCCCCACCGGAATCAAGTCGCAGCAGATCGTGAACAGGCTCTTACAGCCCCACCGGGCGCACAAGGCGCTCGGTCAGCCGCAACAGCCAGTCGCGGCACAGCGCCAGCTGGCCGAGTTCGACGTACTCGTCGGGACGGTGCGCCTGCTCGATCGAACCGGGACCGCACACCACCGCGGCAATACCGGCCTCGGCAAAGCGGCCAGCCTCGGTGGTATAGGCCACCGCCTCGCCACGGCAACCGTGGCACAGCGCGTCGACATGCTGGCGCACGCTGCTGTCGGCGTCCGATTCGAACGGCGGGCAGTTGACCAGCGGCTCGAAGCTGATCGCCGCCTCCGGCGCCACCTGCTGCATTTCCGCGCTCAACAGCGCCGCGTAGTCGCGCACCGAGTCGACGAAACGCTGGTGATTGTCACCCGGCAACCAGCGGCACTCGAACACGAACTCGCAATCCTTGGGCACGATGTTGGCCGCGGTGCCACCGTGGATGACGCCGGTCTGCAAGGTGGTGAACGGCACGTCATACAGTGCCTGCCGCATGCCGAAACTCTGTTCGGCATCGGCCAGCTTGCGGATGTGCACGATCAGCTTGGCGGCATACTCGATGGCGTTGACGCCCTTGGGCGTCAGCGAGGAATGCGCGGCGCGGCCGAGCACGCGGCAACGGTAATGGGCAATGCCCTTGTGGGCGATCACCGGCCGCATCATGGTCGGCTCGCCGATGATGCAGCCCTCGATCGGCAGCTGTCGCTGCTGCAGGTCGGCAATCAGGCGCCCGACCCCCAGACAACCGACTTCCTCGTCGTAAGACAGCGCGATACCGATGGCGCGCTGCAGCTGGCCGGCTGCGGCCAACCTTGTCCACTCCTCGACCAGGGACAGCACGCAGGCAATAAAGCCCTTCATGTCGCAACTGCCGCGACCATAGAGACGACCGTCGCGCTCGCTCATGATAAAAGGGGCGCTCTGCCAGCTCTGGCCGTCGACCGGCACCACGTCAGTGTGCCCGGACAACACCACGATCGGCAGCGCCGGATCCCCGATCACCGCAAACAGGTTGGCCTTGTCGCCGGCATCGGAAAAAGTCAGCGTGCTGTCCACGCCAAACTGCGCCAGATAGTCCTGCACCCACCGGATCAGGGCCAGGTTGGACTCACGACTGGTGGTGTCAAAAGCGATCAGCTGGGCGAGGATGGTTTGCATGGCGCGATCAGAGGTAGTTGAACAGGGACAGGCTCTTCACCTGGGAAAAGGTTTTCTGCGTGACTTCCAGCGCCGTTCTGGCCATCTCGAAGTCGGACACCGCCTTGGCCAGATCCAGGTCTTCCAGATTGCTGATCTGCGACGCGTATTGCACGCTCAGGGCGTCACCCATCTCGATCAGCGAATCGGTCTCCTGCATGCGCGAACCCAGCGAGGCCCGGCTGGCCAGTACCTGCGACAGGCCGTCATCCAGCCCCTGAATGGCCGTCGCAATATTGGTGGCGTAGTTGGGGTCCACCGAGCCGGCGGATAGTGCCTCGTCAAACACCGACAGCGACTGCCACAGCGCGTTGCCGGCCGCGGTCGGCCCTGCCGGGGCGGGTCCGGCCGGAGTTGAGGTACGGCCGAACACCACCGAACCGGGCTCGGTCACCGCGATCTCGCGGCTGGACGAGATCGCCATGTACTGGCGCTGGTCATTGCCCTGGTAGTTGATATTCAGCTGTGGCGGGGTCGCCTGCACCGCCATGGTAAACGGCGGCTTGCTCTTGTCGGTGCCACCGAAGATATAGTTCGACGCGCCGTCGGTGGTGTTGGCGAGGGAAACCAGCTCTTTTACCTTCTCGCGCATCTCGTTCTGGATTGCCTGCCGGTCTTCGTTGGTCAGCACCGTGTTGCCTGCCTGCACCGCCAGGGTCTTGATCGAGATGATGGTGTTGGAGACGTTGCCGAGGATGGTATCGGTAATCGCCAGCTGCGAGGCGGCCGCCTTGGCATTGCTGGATTGCTGCGTATTCATCGACTTGGACTGGTTGATATCGACCAGCGTGGCCGCCGCCACCGGGTCATCCGATGCCCGGTTGATGCGTTTCAGGGTCGACAGCTGCTCGTTGAGGCGGTTGAGCTGGGAACCCTTGCTTTGCAGGTTATAGGTGCCCATGATGTACTGGGTATTGCTGCTGACTCTCATTGCCTTATCCTCTGAAAACTATCAACGCAGGTCCAGCAGCGACTGGAAAATTTCCTGCGCCACCTGGATGACCTTGCTCGATGCCTGGTAGGCCTGCTGATAGCGTATAAGATTCGCCGCTTCCTCGTCGAGATTGACGCCGGAGAACGATTCCCTCTTCAATTTTACTTCCTGCAACGCCGCTTCCTGTGCCGTCAAACTCACCTGTACCACATTGGTACGGCTACCGACATAACTGACGGTCTGGCCATAAAACGACTGCAGGCTGCCGGTGCGCGCGGCGCCGACCGCCGGCAGGAAGGTCGAGGTGGAGTTGGGCGTCGCCGCCATCAGTGGCCGCGTCTGCAAGCGGGCCATCTCCAGCAGGTTGGCGTTGTCCAGCTGCGCCGACTCGCCTGCGGCGCCGGTACGTGGCGTCACCGGGATGGTCTGGTTGGTTGCCGCTTGCCCCTCGAACTTGAAGGCGATGTGCTGGCCGCTGGCGAGGGTGAATTCGTAAACGCCGGCCTGGCTTGCCGACTGCGTCACCGGCACGATGGTGCCGCCAAAGTCCGCCTCGAACGGCGGGGTATTGCCCGGAATATAGTTCAAGGCCAGCGCCGGGGCCGCCGGCAGGGTCGGGTTGGCCGCCGGCGACAGATTGGACACCTGCCAGATTGCCGAGATGGATGGCTTGCCGCCCGGCACCTCGGCCGGGTTGACCGGCACGGCAGCACCAGCCTGGATGCCGGAGGCGACCGCCAGCTGCGATGGCTCCTGCACCGCCACGGCAAAACGGCGCAAGGCGTCACGCATCGCCTTGGCTTCACCGGCCGGCGTGGTCGCGTTCTCTGCGGTGGTACGGAAGGCGGTCAAGTCGGCAAACATCGGGGTACTGGCCGGCAGACCGTTCAGGTCGACACCCAGCGCCTGCTGCCGGTTCATCGCGTCGGAAAACTCAACCGCCATGCGGCCGAGGTCGGCCTGCACGCGGGCCACATCGTAATTCAGCGTGGTCATGGCGCCGGCGATGCTGCCACCGGCGATCAGCTGCGAATTGAGCACCACCGTGTTGTTGGTGCCCGGCAGCTTGATGCCCAGTGACGGCGCTTCCGGATCTTCCGGCTGCGCCGGTGCGCCACGCATCATGGTCATTTCGTAACTGGTCTCGCCGATCACCAGCGGGTGGCCCTGGCCGATGTAGACGCTATACATGCCGTCGGACTGCTCGACCACGTCGGTCTTGATCAGCTTGTTCAGGTCGCGTACCAGCGTATCGCGCTGGTCCAGCAGGTCATTGGGCGCACGGCCCTCACCCTGGTTCAGGGAAATGATCTGCTCGTTGAGGGCGGCGATCTGCCTGGCGTAGGAGTTGACCCCCTCCACCGAGGTATTGATCTGGTTGATCAGGCCGTTACGCACCTCTTCCATGCGCGTATTCATCGACTGGAAACGGCCGGACAGCGACTCGGCCTGGCTGATCACCGACTGCCGCGCAGCGATGGAGGTCGGCTGCTGGCTGAGGGTTTGCAGGCTGGCGTAGAAACCCTGCATCAGGTTGGAGAGGCCGGCATTGCCATCGGTAATCAGGTTGTCGATATCGGAGAGGGCGGTGGCCTGGGTCTGGAAACCACTGCTGGACGCGGTGACATTCTGCAGCTGCTCGTCCATGAAGCCGTCGTACAGCCGCGATACCGCGTACAGGTCGACACCACGGCCGGCATAGCCGTAACCGACAAACTGCGGCGTCGCCGCACTCTGGGAAAGACGCTGGCGGTTGTAGCCATCGGTATTGACGTTGCTGATGTTGTGGCTGGTCACATCCAATGCCGCGCGTGCCGCATTGAGACCACTGATACCGATACTGAAAATACCACTCATGATTCACTCTCCCGTTGTTCTTTATCGGCAGCCAGGTGCCCGAACTTTAGCGTGCCAGCAGGGACTGGGCGACGCCGGCCAGTTTGCGCGCATACGCCGGATCGGTGGCGTAACCGCCCTGCTGCAGCGCCACGGCAAAGCCCTGCGCGTTATCGCCCTGGTTCAGCGCGCGCTGGTAGCGGCTGCTGCCTTCCAGCAGCTTGGCGTAATCGTCGAATGCCGCCTGCAGGCTCGGATAGGAACGGAACGATTCCACCTGCTTTCGCGGCTTGCCGTCGACGTACTCGGTGGTCAGGGTCGCCACCGACTCGCCGCGCCACGAACCACCGGCCTTGATGCCGAACAGGTTGTAGCTCTCGCGACCATCCGGATGGCGGATGCTGCGGCTGCCCCAGCCGCTTTCCAGCGCGGCGTGGCCAACCAGCAATTCCGGCGCCACGCCGAGGCGCTCGGCCGCCTGGCCGGCATGCGGCAACAGGGTGCTGACGAATGCCTGCCGCTCGCTCGGAATCGCCACTGGTGCCGGCGCCGCCGTGGCGGTGCCGGCAGCTTCCGCATACTTGCGGATGGCTTTCGCCGCCGCGGCGGGTAGCGCCGGCAAGGGCAGCATGCCACTACTGGCGGCCGGCGTCGCGGCCTGGTCAATCCGCGCCACGCCCTCGATCTGACGGGCCAGCATGTCGGCCAGCCCGGTACCACCGCCCTGCACCATCGCGTTGACCATCTGCTGGTCGAGCATGCCGCGGTAGGTGCCCAGCTCCGAGGAATCCTCTTCGCCGTCAAAACCGTTGCTGCGCATCGACGCCATCATCTGATTGAGCAGGATGGCCTCGAACTGGCTGGCGACCTGCCGGATCGCTTCCTTCGGATTGCTGCGCGCAAGGGAAGACAAGCGCTCGGTCGCATTGGGATCGATCGCTAATTGATTGCTGGCATCACGGGAAACTTGCATGGCAGGAACGCTAAACAGACACAGATGCCGGATCTACAGCAAGAATCAGGCCAGCAAAAAAGGCGATGCCCGTCAGGGACATCGCCTTGCAACTGGCTTGCGGCCAACCTTGCCGCTCAAATGATCTGCAATTCCGCCTTCAGCGAGCCGGAGGCCTTCATCGCCTGCAGGATGGAGATCAGGTCCTGCGGCGTGGCGCCGACCGAATTCAGGGCGCCGACCACCTCCGACAGCGAGGCACCGCCGGGAATGTTGACCACCTTGCTGCCGTCGGCGCTGACACTGACATCGGCCTTGCGGGTGACCGCCGTCTGGCCGCCGCTCAGCGGCGGTGGCTGGCTCACTGTCGAGGTGCTGTTGACCGTCACCGACAGGTTGCCATGGGCAATCGCGCACGGATCGATGCGTACCGCCTTGTTCATCACGATGGAGCCGGTGCGGGCATTGATGATCACCACGGGGGAAACTTCTGCCGCCTCGACGGCAATATTTTCCAGCCGCGACAGAAACTGGATCCGCGCATTGCTGTCCTGCGGCGCCCGCACTTCGATCTGGCGACCGTCCAGCGCCCGCGCCGTCTGCCCGCCCAACTCGCGATTGATCGCCTGCACCACGCGGTTGGCGGTGGTGAAGTCCGATTCCAGCAACTGCAGCGCCACCATGTCGCCCATGCCCAGCGAGGCCGGCAACTCGCGCTCGACCGTCGCCCCCGCCGGAATGCGGCCAACGCTGAGGTGGTTGATCTGCGTCTTGCTGCCCCCGGCGGCGGCGCCGGCACCGCCGACCACCACATTACCCTGTGCCAGCGCGTAGATCTGGCCGTCGATACCCTTCAGCGGCGACAGCAGCAAGGTGCCGCCACGCAGGCTCTTGGCATCGCCGATCGACGACACCGTGATGTCCAGCGCCTGGCCGCGCCGCGCAAACGGCGGCAGGGTCGCGGTCAGGCTCACCGCGGCCACGTTCTTCGGGTCGATCTTCATCCCCTGCGGGATCTGCACACCGAGCTGGTTCAGCATATTGCCCAGCGACTGGCCGGTGAACGGCGAGGCGCTGGCCTTGTCGCCACTGCCATCGAGGCCGACCACCAGGCCGTAACCGATCAACGGGTTGGAGCGCACCCCGGCCACGCTGGCCAGCTCCTTGATCTTCTGGGCGGCAAACAGCGGACCGGCCAGCAGCGCCAGGCAAACCACCACGACAAAACGCGACATCGCTTATCCCTTAAAACGGCAGCAGTGACAGGAAGATTTTCTGCAGCCAGCCGGTGTCATTATAAGCGCGACTGCGGCCCTGGTTGATCTGCTCGATGCGGGCATCGGCCATCCGCGTCGATTCGACATTGTTGCCCTGCTTGATGTCGCGCGGGTTGATCACCCCGGACAGGCGGATGAATTCATGCTCGCCGTTGATCTTCATCTGCTTCTCGCCGCTGACCAGCAGGTTGCCGTTCGGGTAGACGTCGATCACGGTCACGGTGATGGAGGCATTGAAGGAGCTGCTGTTGGTATTGCTGCTGGAGCCGCTCTCGCTGGCGCTGCCACTGCCGTTCAGGCTGGCACCGCCCAGTTTCTTCTCGATGGCGCCGGGGAAGAACGGCAGCGACACGCCGGCATTGATGCCGCCGTTGATCGAGGAATCGCGCTCGCCCTCGGTCTCTTCCTTGCTGCTGGAGCGGTTGTTCTCGCGGATGGTGACGGTGAGGATGTCGCCGACGCGCACCGGCACCTTGTCCTCGAACAGCGGCTGGTAGCTGGCGGCCTGGAAGATGGAGCCGTCGGCTGGCAGCTGCGCCGGCTGCGGCTGTGGCCGCACCGCCATCGGCTGATGCGTGATCGGCGCCGTCTGTACCGCGCAGGCGGCCAAGAGCAGCGCCGAACACAGCGGCAACACAAGATTCAGCAGGCGCTTCATGGGCTACTCCTTAGACTTTAGAGCTGGGTCAGCTTCTGCAGCATTTCGTCGGCGGTCTTGATCGCGCGCGAGTTGATCTCGTAGGCGCGCTGCGCGGTGATCATGTTGATCAGCTCTTCGGTCACGTTGACGTTGGAACCCTCGACATAGCCCTGCGAAATGGTGCCGCGGCCATCGAGGCCGGGCTGGCCTTCGATCGGGTCACCGGACGCGCCGGTCGCCAGATACAGGTTGCCGCCGATGCTTTCCAGCCCCTGCGGGTTGATGAAGGTGGCGGTGTTGATCTGGAAAGAACCGGTGGCGGTGGTAGCACCGGCATCGAAATACTCCAGCAAGCCTTCGGGCGACAGCGTGATCTTGGTGGCGGTCGCCGGAATGGTGATCGCCGGGTCCAGCGCCAGGCCGGCGGCATTGACCACCAGGCCTTCATTGTTGCGCTTGAACTCGCCGTTGCGGGTGTAGGCGATGGTGCCGTCGGTCTGCTGGATGCGGAAGAAACCGTCGCCGGCGATCGCCATGTCCAGTGACTGCTCGGTGCGGATCATCTCGCCCTGGGTGTGCACCCGCGCGGTGGCCACCGGTGCGGCACCGGTACCGGCGTGCAGGCCGGTCGGCAGTACGTTGCCGTTCGACAGCTGGGCGCCGGGCTGGCGCAGGGTCTGGTAGTACAGGTCTTCAAAAATGGCGTTGGAGCGCTTGAAGCCCTTGGTGTTCACGTTGGCGAGGTTGTTGGACACCACGTCCAGCTTGAACTGGCTGGCATCCATACCGGTCTTGGCCACATACAAGGCACGAATCATGTTGTTATCCTGTTATCGGTTCGTTTAGCCGGTAATCGACAGCAATTCTGTTGCCTGGCGGGCATTCTGCTCCGCCGTCTGCATCAGCTTGATATTGAGATCGTAATGGCGGGAGTGGCTGATCATCTGCACCAGGCTCTCGACCGCATTGACGTTGCTGGCCTCCAGGAAGCCACTCTTCAGCTGCACGTTGGCCGCAGCCGGTGCGTCCTGGCCGTCGTGCAGGCGGAACAGGCCGTCATCGCCCTTGTACACCGCACGCTCCCCCGGATTGACCAGCTTGATGCGGCCCAGCACCTGCACGGTACGGTCGGCACCAACGCTGGGCGAAGCCGACACCGTACCGTCGATGCCGAGGGTGATCCGCGAGCCCGGCGGTACCACGATCTGGCCACCCTCGCCCTGGATCGCCAGCCCGGAACGGGTGCGCATCACGCCTTCGGTGTCGACGATGTAGCCGCCATCGCGGGTGTAGGCCTCGCCGCCACCCGGTGCCTGCACCGCAAAAAAACCCGGCGTTGCCAGCGCGAAATCGCTTTCGTTGCCGGTCAGCTGCAGCGAGCCCTGGCTCATGTCGTGACCGACGGTATTGTCGACCTGGTAGGTACGCGTCGGCGCACCGTCGCCGACCACACGCAGCGCCCGGAAAGACGCCAGATCGGCCTTGAAGCCGTTGGTATGGACGTTGGCAAGGTTGTTGGAAGTGGTCGCCTGTTGCCATGCGACGTGCTTCGCACCATTCATTGCCAGATACAGCACCTTATCCATGAATCCGTCTCTCCGCGCTTAGCATCTCAACCCGCATTAACGCAGGTTGAGCAGGGTCTGCATGATGGTGTCTTGGGTCTTGATGGTCTGCGCGTTGGCCTGGTAGTAGCGCTGCGCAATGATCATGTTCACCAGCTCGGCGGTGGTATCGACGTTGGATTCCTCCAGCGCCGACGGCTTGATGTAACCCATGCCGCCGGAGTTGGGGTCGGCCATGCTGCGGGCACCGGCGTCGCTGCTATACAGCCAGCGGTTGTTGCCGTTAGGCACCAGACCCTGGATGTTGGAGAAGTTGTACAAGGTGATCTGGCCGATCGGCTCGGTCACGCCGTTGGTGTAGTTGGCGTAGATCACGCCGGCGGAGTCGGCACCGATACCGGTGAACTTGCCGGCCGGATAGCCGCCGGCCACCTGACGGGAGACGCTGTAATCGCCGCTGTACTGGGTGCTGTTGGTGAAGTCGATATCGAATGCCGGGTGGGCACTGGCGGCACTGGTATCGGCGGCGATGGTGATGATGTTGTCCGACCACGCGGTCAGCTGACCGGACTGGTCAAACTTGACCTGGGTCGGCGCGCCCGCTACCAGGGTGCCGTCTACCGAGTGGTACACGTCCCAGTTGTTCACGTCCAGCGTCGACGGCGGCACGGTGGCCGGCACCACCGGGTCGGTGGTCGAGGCACGGCGGGCAAAGTACACCGACACGGTATGCACGTTGCCGTAGTTGTCGTAGAACTTGGCACCGCTGGTATAGGAATAGGTGGACGCATCCAGCGGGTCAAACGGTTTGACCGCCGGGTCGATCACCGCGCCGCCGCCGTTCAGGTTAAAGCTCCAGTCGATGCCGCGCTCGCCGGGAGCACCGGTCGCCTTGGCGATGCCACTGTTGATGGTGGACACCTGCAGCGGCTGTTCGGCACCGGTTTTCACGCCGTTGACCATCTGGTAGCCGTTCAGGTAGTAGCCGTTGTTGACGATGTAGCCTTCCTTGTCCAGCTTGAACTCGCCGTTGCGGGAGAACGCCTCGATGCCGCCGTTGCCGGTGTTTTCGCTGGTCAACCGGTAAAAGCCGTTACCGGAAATCGCCATGTCCAGCGGATTGTTGGTGGTGGTGATGTTGCCCTGCTGGAACTGCTGCGACACCGCCAGTACCTGCACCCCGACGCCGGCCTGGGTATTGGTACCCGCCTGGGTCGAGGCAGAGGCCAGCGAGCGGGCGTACAGATCGCCAAACTCGACGCGCGAGCCCTTGAAACCGATGGTGCTGCCGTTGGCAATATTGTTGCCGATCACGTCCAACTGCTTGGACGCTGCGCTCAGACCACTCAAACCTTGCTGGAAACCCATGTTCTATCCCCCGAATGCTTAACCGGAATGTCTTAGATAAGTTGCGTCACGTCGCTCATCGACATCCGCTTGCCGTTTTCCAGCACCAATGAAGAAACGCCCTTGTCGATCGCCACACTGCTGATCTTGACCGGATTCAGGATCTTGGCATCCACCGCCACCGTCCCGTTCACCGCCTTGATCGAGATCGAATACTGGCCGTCCGGCTGCTGCACGCCGGCCGCGTTCTTGCCGTCCCAGCCGACCGTCAGCTGGCCGGCTGTCTGTGCGCCAAGCTTGATCTCGCTGACCACCACGCCGGCGGCGTTCTTGATGGTGACCACCGCGTCGCTGGCCGACTGCGGGAAATCCACCACCGCCTTGGCCGCGCCGCCATTGAGGCTGACTTCGTTGCCGGGGATCAGCGCGTAGCGGCCGATCATCAGCGTCGCCAGCAGCGACTGGCTGGCGGACTGGTTGTCCGACAGCGCCTTGATCGAGGCGTTGACGCTTTCCAGACCGCTGACGGTGCTGATCTGCGCCATCTGGCTGGTCATCTGCGCGTTGTCCATCGGGTTCGACGGATCCTGGGTTTTCAGCTGCGTGGTCAGCAGCTTCAGGAAGCGGTTCTGGATGTCTTCGGCGTTACTGGCCGCCTTGTTGCTGGCGACGTTGAACGACTCATAGTCGATGCCGGTGGCGGTGGCGCTGTTTACGGTTGCCATGCGAGACCTCTAACGGTTACTGGCCAAGCTGCAAGGTTTTTTGCAGCAGGGTCTTTGCGGTATTCATTACTTCGACGCTAGTCTGGTAGGAGCGCGAAGCGGAAATCATGTCGGCCATTTCTTCCACCGGGTTGACGTTGGGCATCTTGATGTAGCCACGCTCGTCGGCCAGCGGATGGCCCGGTTCGTACTTGAGGCGGAACGGCGAGGTGTCCTCGACGATCGAGGTCACCCGCACACCGGCTACCTGCGGCATGTCGGCCGTCACCGGCGTGGCGGTGAACACCGCGTGACGGCCGCGGAACGGCTCGCCGGTGGAACTGGTGGCGCTCTCCGCGTTGGCGATATTGCTGGCCACCAGGTTCAGGCGCATCGACTGCGCCGTCAGCGCCGAGCCGGCAATATTGAAGACATTAGACAGCGACATGGTTATTGCCCACCCTTGATTGCGTCCATCAGCCCGCTGATTCTCCGGTTGAGGAAGGTCAGCGTGGACTGGTATTTCATCGCGTTGTCAGTAAACGCGGCGCGCTCGACATCCATATCGACGGTGTTGCCGTCGAGGCTGGGCTGTACCGCACTGCGATACTGCAGGCCGCCGTCATCGACGCTGGCGTGGCCCTGGGCTGCCAGGTGGCGCTCGTTGCTGGTCGCCAGCGCCAGCCCGCTTTGCGATGCGCGCAGCTGGCCTTGCAACGCTTTGCCGAAATCGAAATCCACCGCCTTGTAGCCTGGCGTATCCGCGTTGGCGATATTGCTGGCAATCACTTCCACCTTCTTGGCACGCAGGCCAAGCGATTGCTGGAAGAAGTTGAGGTGGTCGGAAATCTTGTCGAGCATGATCGGTCGTCCGTTAAGTTGGCATCCTTAAAGCAGGAACTGTGCCAATCAAAAAACAGCCGCCCAGCGCTCAAGTTCCGGTCGCGACGGCCGAAAACTCCCGCCCGATGGCGCATCCGCCGCCGGCAAGGCGGCAAGATTTGCCGCCGCGCGCCGGAAACGGCAACGCCACCGGCAAGGGTGGCGTTGAGCATGGCGATTGCGGCCAAGGTTGGCCGCAAGATTTGGCTTAGAGCGTGTTCACGATATCGCGAGCTAGAGCGAGACAAGGCGAAAACGGCGGAGGAAGCGGTGTTGATCTGGATATAAACCCGCATGCCGAAGCCGTTTTCAACGCGGTATCGCCACCCTTGAGATCAAGCCACAGCAGATCGTGAACAGGCTCTCAGTCGTCGCTGCGGATCTCGAAATCGTGCGTGATGTCGGCCGTCTTGCCGAGCATGATCGAGGCCGAGCAGTACTTCTCCGCCGACAGCTTGATGGCGCGCTCCACCACGTCCGCCTTCAGCTCGCGCCCCACCACCACGAAGTGGAAGTGAATCCTGGTGAACACCTTCGGGTCGCTGTCGGCACGCTCGGCGTCCATCTCCACCCAGCAGTCGCGCACGTCCTGGCGCGACTTCTTCAGGATGTTCAGCACGTCGTAGCTGGTGCAGCCGGCGGTGCCCAGCAGCAGCAGTTCCATCGGCCGCGGGCCGAGATTGCGGCCGCCGCCTTCCGGCGCGCCGTCCATCACCACCGCATGGCCGCTGCCGGTTTCGCCCATGAAACACACGCCATCCACCCACTTCAGTCTTGCTTTCATCTTGCCTTCCCCTTGGATTCAGACCGCAAGCGTATCACTGCCGATTTGGGCGAACAAAGAATCACCGGTAAAATGGAAAGATTGTTTAGTTTTGAAGCCACTCACATGCTCGTATTGGGAATTGAATCGTCTTGCGACGAAACCGGCGTCGCGCTGTACGACACCGAACGCGGCCTGATTGCCGACCAGCTGCACTCGCAGATGGCGATGCACGCCGAATACGGCGGCGTGGTGCCGGAGCTGGCCAGCCGCGACCACATCCGCCGCGTCACGCCGCTGACCCGTGCCTGTCTCGCCGAAGCCGGCAAGACGCTGCAGGACATCGACGCCATCGCCTACACCGAAGGCCCCGGCCTCGGCGGCGCGTTGCTGGTCGGCGCCAGCTTCGCCAATGCGCTGGCGGTGGGACTGAACATCCCGGTGATCAGCGTGCACCACCTCGAAGGCCACCTGCTGTCGCCGCTACTGGCCGATCCGCGGCCGGCATTCCCGTTCCTCGCACTGCTGGTCTCCGGCGGCCACACCCAGATCATGGCCGTGCGTGGCGTCGGCGATTACCAGATCCTCGGTGAGACCGTGGACGATGCCGCCGGCGAAGCCTTCGACAAGACCGCCAAGCTGCTCGGCCTGCCCTACCCCGGCGGCCCGCTGCTGTCGAAACTGGCGGAAGAAGGCGACCCGGCGCGCTTCACCCTGCCGCGCCCGATGCTGCACAGCGACAACCTCGACATGAGCTTCTCCGGCCTGAAAACCGCGGTGCTGATGCTGAAGAAGCAGGTCGAGGCCGAATACGGCAGCATCGATGAACAAACCCGCAAGGACATCTGCCGCGCCTTCCAGGAAGCCATCGTCGACGTGCTGGTCAGCAAGTGCGTGAAGGCGCTGAAACGGTACGGCCTGGAGCGCATCGTGGTCGCCGGCGGCGTCGGCGCCAACAAGCAGCTGCGCGCGGCTCTGGATGCCGCCGCGGCCAAGCGCCGCTTCGGCGTGTTCTACCCGCCGCTGAAGCTGTGCACCGACAACGGCGCAATGATCGCCTTCGCCGGCGCCATGCGCCTGCAGTACGCGCGTACCGCCGGCAGCTTTACCGTGAAGCCGCGCTGGGATCTGTCCACCCTGCCCAAGGCCTGACCCTCACCCGCCGGCCGCCACCAGGCGGCCGCCCTACCGAATCGCTATGATCCAGCTAAAAAACCTGTCCCTGCGCCGCGGCCTGAAAGAACTGCTTGTTGCGGCCAACCTCACCATCAACCCCGGCAACAAGGTCGGCATGACCGGTGCCAACGGCGCCGGCAAGTCCAGCGTCTTCGCGCTGCTGAAGGGCGAACTGCACGCCGAAAGCGGCGAAGTGCTGCTGCCGCCACAGTGGACCATGGCGCACGTGGCGCAGGAAACCCCGGCGCTGCCGCAATCGGCACTCGATTTCGTGCTCGACGGCGATGCCGAGTTGCGCCGCCTGCAGCAAAGGTTGGCCGCCGCCGAAGCCAGTGCCGACGGTAACGCCATCGGCAGCCTGCACGCCGAGCTGGACCGCATCGACGGCTATTCCGCCGCCGCCCGCGCCGGCAAGCTGCTGGCCGGCCTCGGCTTCCCCGTCGAACACCAGAGCCGTGCTGTGTCCACCTTCTCCGGCGGCTGGCGCATGCGTCTGAACCTGGCGCAGGCGCTGATGTGCCGCTCCGACCTGCTGCTGCTGGATGAACCGACCAACCACCTGGACCTGGAAACGGTGCTGTGGCTGGAAGACTGGCTGAAGGCCTACGAAGGCACCCTGATCGTGATCTCGCACGACCGCGACTTCCTCGACAGCGTGGTGACGCACATCGTCGACGTGTCGCAGCAGAAGCTCACCCTCTACACCGGCAACTACAGCCAGTTCGAGGTGATGCGCGCGGAAAAGCTGGCCCAGCAGCAGGGCAACTACGAGAAGCAGCAGCGCCAGGTCGCGCACCTGGAATCGTTCATCACCCGCTTCAAGGCCAAGGCCAGCAAGGCACGCCAGGCGCAGAGCCGCATCAAGGCGCTGGAGAAACTGGAACGCATCGCGCCGGCGCACGTCGATTCGCCGTTCGACTTCCACTTCGACACCCCGGACAACCTGCCCAACCCGCTGCTGAAGCTGGAACGCGCCGATGTCGGCTACGGCGACACCCCCATCCTGCGCCAGCTGTCGCTGTCGGTGGAATCCGGCAGCCGCATCGGCCTGCTCGGCGTCAACGGCGCCGGCAAGTCGACGCTGGTGAAGCTGCTGGCCGGCGAGCTGCAGCCGCTGGCCGGCGAGGTGATCGGCGCCAAGATGCTGCGCATCGGCTACTTCACCCAGCACCAGCTCGACACCTTGCGTTCCGACGAATCGCCGCTGTGGCACATGCAGAAGCTGGCGCCGCAGGCGCGCGAGCTGGAGCTGCGCAGCTTCCTTGGCGGCTTCAACTTCCGCGGCGACACCGTCAACAACCTGGTCGGACCGATGTCCGGCGGCGAAAAGGCACGCCTGGCGCTGGCGCTGCTGGTGTGGCAAAAGCCGAACCTGCTGCTGCTGGACGAACCGACCAACCACCTCGACCTCGACATGCGCCACGCGCTGATGCTGGCGCTGCAGGACTTCGGCGGCGCGCTGATCGTGGTGTCACACGACCGCTCGCTGCTGGAATCCACCACCGACGCCTTCTGGCTGGTGGCCGGCGGCAAGGTGCAGCCATTTGACGGCGATCTGGAAGACTACCGCCAGTGGCGCCTGCAGCAGCAGGCCGACAACGGCAAGGCGCCGGGCAGCGCCGCCAGCGACGGCGTCAACCGCAAGGAGCAGAAGCGGCTGGAAGCCGACGCCCGCAACAAGCTGGCGGCGCAGCGCAAGCCGCTGCAGAACAAGCAGAACAAGCTGGACAAGGACATGGCGACGCTTAACAGCGAAAAGGCCGAGCTGGACGCCTTCCTGCTGCTGGAAGAAGCCTACCAGGAGCACAACAAGGCACGGCTGGCCGCCGCGCTGAAGCGCCAGGGCGAACTCTCCGCCCAGCTGGAGGAAATGGAAATGGCGTGGCTGGAACTGCAGGAAGCGATGGAGGCACTGGAGGGCTGAGCCGCCGGCAACCGCTCTTAAAAATATTGCGGCCAACCTTGGTGACAAGGTTGGCCGCAGTGTTTTGTGCCTGTCGGCTCAGCGCTGGCTGAACAGCGCCTTGCTGATGAAGTGGCGCGACACCCGCGTGCGCGGCACCTTGCTGTCGAACCACTCGCGCACGTCCGCCTCCAGCCCGATACCGTGCATGTAGTTGTAAAGCGCCTTGTTCAGCGCGCGGCCCATCGCGTCGTGGTCGGTGCCGGTCGGGTCGATGAAGCCGATGTCGTTCTTGGCGAAGGTCACCTCCGGCAGCGGGATCAGCTTGACGCCGTACTCCTCCGGGTTCTGCCCCACCGGCGAGTGCACGGTACAGGCGAAGCGGTGGAAGAAGCCGCTCTGAATGCAGCCATTCTCGAACAGCTGGCGCACGTATTCCAGCGCGTCCACCGTGTCCTGCACCGTCTGCGTCGGGAAGCCGTACATCAGGTAGGCGTGCACCAGCACGCCGGCCTCGGTAAAGCCCTGCGTCACCCGCGCCACCTGGTCCACCGACACGCCCTTCTTCATCAGCTTCAGCAGCCGGTCGGACGCCACCTCCAGCCCGCCGGAGATGGCGATGCAGCCGGATTCGGCCAGCAGCTGGCACAGCTCCGGGGTGAACGATTTCTCGAAGCGGATATTGCCCCACCACGAGATGCTGACATTGCGCCGCAACAGCTCCTCCGCCAGCGCGCGCAGCATCTTCGGCGGCGCCGCCTCGTCCACGAAGTGAAAGCCGGTCTGGCCGGTTTCCGCGATGATGGCCTCGATGCGATCCACCAGCGTGGCGGCGGACGCCGTCTCGTAGCGCGAGATGTAGTCCAGCGTCACGTCGCAGAAGCTGCACTTCTTCCAGTAGCAGCCGTGCGCCACGGTCAGCTTGTTCCAGCGCCCGTCGCTCCACAGCCGGTGCATCGGGTTGAGCATGTCCAGGAGCGACAGATACTTGTCGATCGGCAGCCCGTCCCAGGTTGGCGCGCCGACGTCCTCGAACGCGATGTCGCCTTCCATCATGTTGACGTAACGTACCGCATCGCCATCACGCACAAAGGTGCGCACCAGCCGGCTGACGCCACGCTGCCCCTGCAGGTGTTCCAGCAGCGCCAGGATCGGCTTCTCGCCGTCGTCCAGCGTCACGAAATCAAAGTAATCAAACACGCGCGGCTCGCGCAGCTCGCGCAGTTCGGTATTGGCAAAGCCGCCGCCCAGCGCGGTGCGGATCTGCGGCCAACGTTGCTTGATGGTCTGCGCGATGCGGAACGCGGCGTACACCGAGCCGGGGAACGGCACCGACAGCAGCACCAGATCCGGCTGGTGCTTTTCGATGGCGGCAAGGGTCAGCGCCTGCAGCGTGTCGTCCACCAGCGTCGGCGGCGCCGCCAGCGCAGCGGCCAGCGGCTCGAAGGTGGGCTGGCTCATCGCCAGCGATTCGGCGTAACGCACGAACTCGAAGCGCTCGTCCACCGCGTCACGCAGCACGTCGGACAGGTCATTCAGGTACAGCGTGGCCAGATGCCGCGCCCTATCCTGCGCCCCCAGCGCGCCGAACGCCCACGCCAGCGGATCGCCGCCGTCCGGATCATCCGGGTCAACATAGTTGTCCAGCGCGGCAAAACGTGCGCCCTCCGGCAGAAAGCCGCGGCTGCAGATGCGGTGGCTGACGGTGGAATCGCCGCCCTGCAAAAAGCGGATCACCGGGCCGATGGTGGCGAGATAGCGCTCGAAGAATTCGACGAAGTGGCGCACCTGATGGCTGCGCTTTTTCGGGGCGATGGCGTCGATGCGCTCGCGCACCGCCTTCAGGCCGGCCACCGAGAACAGCTGCAACACCAGCGCCAGCGCCAGGTCCTCCTGCACCGCGTCGATCTGGCGCGAGCGCAGAAAGCCGGTGATATAGGCGGTGGACGGGTAAGGCGTGTTCAGCTGCGTCATCGGCGGGATGATGGACAGCACGCGGGGTGAAGCATTGTGGGGCATGGCAAGGTTCCGGCTGCAAAACAAGGCGGGCAGCGCAGGGCTGCCCGTGATGCGGGGATTTTCTCATGAAACGGCAAGCGTGGGCAGCATTGCGGCCAACCTTGCGGCAGTGCACTGCCCGCCGCTAGCGCACGACCAGACCCACGCTCTGGCTGTGGCTCAGGCTGCCGCTGCTGCCGGTCACCTGCAGCTGATAGCTGCCAACCGGTGTGCTCTTGCCGGTCTTGACGGTCAGCGTGGACGAGCCGGCGCCGGTCACCGGATTGGGGCTGAAGCCGAAGGTGGCGCCGGCCGGCAGGTTGGAGACGCCGAGCGTGACGGCACCGCTAAAGCCGTTCAGCGGGCTGATGGTGGCGGTATAGCTGGCGCGGCCGCCACGCTTCACCGTGCGGCTGTTTGGTGACACCGCCAGCGCGAAGTCGGCGCTGGGCGCCGTCACCAGCAGCGTGGCCGTGCTGCTGCGACTCAGCCCACCACCGATGCCGCTGATCAGCAGCGGGTAACTGCCGGCCGCGGTATTGCTGCTGGTGGTCACGCTGAGGGTGGCAGAACCGGCACCGCCACTGAGCGGATCGGGGCTGAAGCTGCCGCTGGCACCAAGCGGCAAGCCGCTGACACCGAGATCGACACTGCTGCTGAAGCCCCCGGTGGCGGTGACGGTGGTGGTGTAGCTGGTGCTGCCGCCGCTGACCACGCTGCGGCTGGCCGGGGTGGTGCTCAGCGCAAAGTCGGGGCTGACCACCGCGGCGGCCAGCGGGCCGCGCGACAGGTCGAGCGCGAAGCTGCCGCCCCTGCCGTTATTGACGCTGTCCTGGGCGCCCCAGACCTCGATACGGTAGGTGCCGGCCACGGTCGGCATCGCATGCAGCGTTTCCTGGCGGCCGAGCGCCACCAGCGGCGCACGCGGCGCGGCGCAGTCCGCACCCTCGCCCATGCAGCCACTGGCCGACAGCAGCGTGCCGTCCGGCGCCAGCAGCCGGGCATCGAGATCCGGATCCCACTGGTAGGCAAAGCAGGAGCCGCCAAACTGCAGCACACACAGCGGCTGGCCGACGATGGTCACCGTGGCCGCCAGCGGCTGGCCCAGGTCGCTCTCGGCGAGGCTGAAACTGTGGCTCCACAGCTGATTGCTGCCGACACTGGCATCCACATGCACGGCGGTGGGCATCGCGGTGCGGACGCTGGCGGCGGCATTTTGTGCGCGGGCGACAAAGGCGTAGCCGTCGAGCAGACCGGCGCCCCACTCGTTATCCTTGCCGCTGGCGCCGCGATCCTGCGCGCTGCCCTCCAGCAGGCTGCGCACCTGCGCCGGATTGCCCTTCAGCGCCGGATTGGCCTCCAGCGCCAGTGCCACGGTGCCGGCGACAAACGGCGTCGCCATCGAGGTGCCGCTATAAACCACGTAGTCACCGGTGCTGCCGGACTTGGCCGCGGCAATGCGGTGCCCCGGGGCGCAGACATCGGGCTTGATGTAGCTGGTGGTGGCGTTCACCGTGATCGGGCCGCGACTGGAAAACGCCGTCAGGTACACTCCGTCGGAATGGTTGGCCGCAGTCGGCACCGCCGACCACTCGGCACAGGCGCCGACGGTGATCGCCCCCGCCGCCGCACCGGGCGAGCCGACGGTGCCGGGCTCGTCGCCGTCATTGCCGGCGGCCACCACCAGCACCTTGCCTGCAGCCACCGCGGCGTCCACCGCCTGGCTCATCGCATCCTTGCCGTCGGCCGGCGGCAACGCGGCCAGGCTCATGGAAATGACGTGCACCCCGGCCTGGGCGGCACACCACTGGATGCCGGCGACCACATTGCTTTCCGCCCCGCTGCCCTGCGCGTCGAGCACCTTGGCGGCGTACAGCGCGGCACCGCTGGCCACGCCCTGCAACGCCGTGGCCGAGGCGCCACCGCTACCATCGCCGGCGGCGATGGCGGCAACGTGGGTGCCGTGGCCGTTATCGTCGTAGGGCACGCTGCGGCCGGCGACATAGTCGATGAAGGCGGCGACCTTGCCGTTGTCCAGC
Source organism: Vogesella sp. EB (assembly GCF_001037925.1). Classification (NCBI taxonomy): domain Bacteria; kingdom Pseudomonadati; phylum Pseudomonadota; class Betaproteobacteria; order Neisseriales; family Chromobacteriaceae; genus Vogesella; species Vogesella sp. EB. Next base: position 31,588 of record NZ_LFDT01000012.1, read on the forward strand.
TGCTCGTGCAGCGGATCGACGCCGGTATCGACGATACAGATGCCGACATTGCGCCCGCTCAGGCCGCTGGCCGCCAAGCCACGCGCGGCCTCGATGCCGAAGTCGGCGCGCGCGGCGTCGAGCTGGGTGCGCACCGTGGCGTCTTCCTCGATACGCAGCAGGCCCGGTGCGTGCAACAGCCCGCGGATCTGCGCCGCACTGAGGCGGCCGGCAAAACCGGGGATCAGCTTGAATTCATGACGCGGCACGAAGTTGCCCAGCGTCTGGAGTGCGGCGGCCGCCTGTGCCGGCTGCCGGAAGGTGACCACCACGTCGAAGCGCGCGTCCGGCGCCGCCGTGGCCAGCTGCTGCTGCAGGCTGTCACCGAGGCCGTCGCCGTCGCGGTCCGCCAGTACCGCCGGCGGCGCCAGCAACGGTGCCGCCGCAGTCGGCGCAAGCTTGGCCGCAGTGGCGAAGCACGGAAACAGCAAGGCCAGACAGCAAAGCAGGATCGAACGATGCATGGCATCCACCTTCGCGCCGGATCGCAGCCAGACCGTAACGGCCGCCGCCTCCCACGCCCAGTGCCGGTCACACCGCGGCCAGCACCGCCAACCGCGCACTGCGGTGGCGCGCCGGTACGGCGGCCGGTTTTGTTGCAACGGCGCGGCCGGTTGCCGCGCGCCAGACCGACCTTTCCGGCGGCAACACGGCCGGAAACGTCACCTCACCGTTATAGAAGGCCGCCGGCGAAAAACCCACAACCGCCACCGGCCGGCAACGAGAACACGATGAGGAAGATCATGGCGCCGCATGGTGGCGACGGCAGCAGCAAGCGCGCGAGGTGATTGAGCGGGGGCACGCGGCGATACGCGGGAGGCAAGTGACAGCCGGCACAGCAGGCCGCCACGCGGGAGACACGCGGGAGAATGGTGTGGATCAGACAAGAACACGGTGGTGGTGGCGGCCCGTATGCTGCCCAGCGGCGACGGTAGCGTGGCGCTAAAGCTGTCACTCCCGCAGCGGCAAGCTAGCGGCGACTATCACGCCGCGCCGTCGTCGTCACCGCGCCGGAAGCGCCGCAGCAAGGCCTGCCACTGCACGTCGCTGCCGCCTTCCGGCTGCTTCAGCCGCAGCAACTGCAGGTGCAGCAGCAGGTTTTCCAGCACCAGCCGCGCGGTGGACAGCAGGTAGATCAGCTGGCATTCCTCCGCCGAGGCGCTAGCCTGCAGTTGCTGGTCGCGCTGCAGCAGGTCGCTCAGTACCAGCCGCCGCAGCTGGTCTTCGTCCATCGGCAGGTCGGCAAAATCCAGCGGATCGCCCTGCTCCACTTCCTGCAGCAGCTGCAGCATTTCTTCCAGCCCCAGCTTCATGGCTCGTCCTCCCGGCTCCCTGACTTTGAGTGTAGCCAGTAAACACCGGCGCGCTGGCACGGGGCGACGGGCAGCCATGGCTGACGCGCCATGCCGTGCAGACAGCCGCGGCCGGTGCGTCAGCAGACCTTGCGGCCAACCTTGGCCGGCACACGAGCCGGAAAAACCCTGCGCCCCGCCCGGCTGGCCACGCAGACAGCGGCGGGCGGCGACTGCGCCGGCTCAGGCCAGATCGAACAGCAGCGCCTGCAGCGGCTCGCTGCCGTTGTTGCGCAGGGTGTAGGCCGGCAACTGGCTGACGCGGGCGCCATCGCCCGGCGCCAGTTGCACATCCGCCAGCTGCAGGCTGCCGCGGATCAGGTGCACATAGCTGCGGCGGCCGCTGGCCTGCGCGAAATCCAGCGCCTCGCCCGGCGCCAGCAGCAGCTGGTACAGGCGTGCGTCCTGGCGGATGGCGAGGCTGCCGGCGGCGCCGTCTGGCGAGGCTACCAGCGTCAGCCCCGGCTGCAGGCCGAAGTCCTTCTGCTGGTAGCCCGGTTCGCCGCCAGTCTCGCGCGGCTCGATCCAGATCTGCAGGAAGTACAGCGGCGCGTCGTTGCTGGCGTTGAACTCGCTGTGCATGATGCCGCGGCCGGCGCTCATCACCTGGAATTCGCCGGCGCGCAGCACCGCCTCGTTGCCGGTGGAATCGCGGTGGCGGATGGCGCCGTCGAGCACGTAGCTGATGATTTCCATGTCGCGGTGGCCGTGGGTGTCGAAGCCGGCGCGCGGTGCGACGCGGTCGTCGTTGATCACGCGCAGATCGGAAAAGCCCATGTGCGCCGGATCGTAGTAGTGGCCGAAGGAAAAGCTGTGGCGGCTCTGCAGCCAGCCAAAATCGGCCTTGCCGCGGGCGTGGGCGGGACGGATAGCAATCATATTCTGGCTCCTTGGATGTACGCTGACTGGCGGTTGCCAATCCCGATGCCGGCACTGTAGCGCCCGCGCCGCGCGCACCATAGCGGAAAAAACCGAGTGCCCGTTCAGGAAAACCGAACAAGGCCCAGACCGGTGCCCGCCAGGAAAAATGGCCAGCAGGGACGCCGTCCGGCGGCAAGCAACCAGGGCAAAACCGCGACAGCGACCACGCCGCATCGGCCGCCGCCGGTTGCAGGCGACCGGCGAGCGCAGCCGGCCATGGCCGCCGCCGTCACCCCGTCTGCCACCCGTCACGGCGACGCCACAGACCAGCCGGGCCGCCGGCGCGGGGCGTCCCAATTCGCGATCCAGCGGCTATAAAGCACTACGGGGTGCGGCATCGATGCGCCCGAAACCAATACGGAGGCAGAGACCATGGGTGACAAGATCAACGAACTGGTTGCCAGCTGGTGCAGCGGCACCGCCAGTGCCTATAGCTGCGACCTGCGCAGCTCCTCGGTGCGCAATGTGTCCGGCCCGGTGCCAGCAGCACTGGTGCGCGAGCTGGAAGCGCTGGCCCACCTGCGACAGCGCGACCCGGCGTGCATGGTCGGCGACCTGCTCGCCGCCGCCATCAGCGACGCGCTGGCCGCACTGCCGGACAATGTGCGCGCCCAACTGAAGGAAGATCGCATCGCCACCGCCCGTGCCGAAGCGGAAGAACAGCGCGAAGTGCTGAGCTGGCACGTGGGCGGCACCTAGCCGCTGGCGGCCGCCGGCCGGCAGCTGGTGAGCGCTTGGCCGCAGGCACACCGCTGCGGCTAAACTCGCCACCGACGACCGCGCTTGCCATCGGCGCCAGGGCACGCCAGGCACAAAGCAACGATCGCCACCACGCCGCGCGCCGGCCGGCGCGGGTAATCGCGACCGGCGAACAACGACGGTTGCGGCCAACGTTGGCCGCAAAAAAGAAACAGCCGTGGCGGTGGCGACACCGCACACGGCTGCTGCGGACTGGCGCCGCGCAGGGCGCCGGCGCGTCAGGCGGTCTTGGCTTCGTCCAGCCCCAGCTTGTCCTTCATCTGCTGCCGCATCATGAATTTCTGGATCTTGCCGGTGATGGTCATCGGGAAGGCATCGACGAATTCGATGTAGCGCGGGATCTTGTAGTGCGCGATCTGGCCGTCGCAGAAGGCGCGGATTTCTTCCACGGTGCAGCTTTCGCCGTCGCGCAGCCGTATCCACGCGCACAGCTCCTCGCCGTACTTGGCGTCCGGCACGCCGACCACCTGCACGTCCTGCACCTTGGGATGGCGATACAGGAATTCCTCGATCTCGCGCGGGTAGATGTTCTCGCCGCCGCGGATCACCATGTCCTTCACACGGCCGACGATATTGCAGTAGCCGTCGGCGTCCAGCACCGCGAGGTCGCCGGTGTGCATCCAGCCGGCGGCGTCGATCGCCTCCCGCGTTTTCTCCTCGTCGTCCCAGTAGCCGAGCATCACCGAATAGCCGCGGGTCAGCAGCTCGCCGGTTTCGCCGCGCGGCACGATGCGGCCCTCGATGTCGACGATCTTGACCTCCACGTGCGGATGGATGCGGCCCACGGTGGCCACTTTTTTCGCCACCGGGGTATCGGTCGCGCTCTGGAAGCTGACCGGGCTGGTCTCGGTCATTCCGTAGGCGATGGTGACCTCGGCCATGTGCATCTGCGCCACCACCCGCTCCATCACCGAGATCGGGCACGGGCTGCCGGCCATGATGCCGGTGCGCAGTGCGGACAGGTCGAATTCGGAGAAGCGCGGGTGATCCAGCACCGCGATGAACATGGTCGGCACGCCGTGCAGCGCGGTGCACTTCTCCTCCGCCACCGTCTGCAGCACCGCCAGCGGCTCGAACGCTTCCGACGGGAACACCATCGCCGCACCATGGGTGAGGCAGGCCAGCACCCCCAGCACCATGCCGAAGCAGTGGTAGAGCGGCACCGGGATGCACAGCCGGTCGTGCTCGGTGAGGCGCATCGCCTCGCCGACGAAAAAGCCGTTGTTGAGGATGTTGTGGTGGGTGAGCGTGGCGCCTTTCGGGCTGCCGGTGGTGCCGGAGGTGAACTGGATATTGATGGCGTCGTCGAACTGCAGCGCGTCGCCGATTGCGGCCAACGTTTGCCGCTCTGCCGCCGTCGGCTCGGCCAGCAAGGCCGGGAAGTTGAGCATACCCGCCGTCGCCTCTTCGCCGAGGCGAATCACCCAGCGCAGCGCCGGCAGCTTCGCCGCCTGCAATTCGCCCGGCCGGCTGGCGGCCAGCTCCGGCGCGAGGTCGTTCACCATCGCCAGGTAGTCGCTGCTCTTGAAGCTCGGCGCCAGCACCAGCGCGCGGCAATCGACCTTGTTCAGCGCATATTCCAGCTCGCTGCGGCGATAGGCGGGATTGATGTTGACCAGCACCAGCCCGGCCTTGGCGGTGGCGAACTGCATCAGCAGCCACTCGCTGTTGTTCTGCGACCAGATGCCGATGCGCTCGCCCGTCTGCAGCCCCAACCGGCGCAGGCCGCAGGCGAGGCGCTCGACCTGCTCCTGCAGCTCGGCGTAACGCCAGCGTATGCCCTGGTGACGCACGATCAGCGCGTCACGCTCGGCAAAACGGCGGCAGGCGTCGTCAAAAAACTGGCCGATGGTCTGGCCGATCAGCGGCTTGTCACCGGTGCCGTGCACATAACTGGGTAGAGCGGACATCGACGTCATGGTGTGTTCTCCGTTGCATTGTGCTGTTATCGCTTTGCCACAAACTTACTATTACGTTAACGTAAACTCAAGCCTTGTCGCGGCAAGGCCGGCAAAAAACGCTACAATCGCGCCAGACCAACAGGAACCATCATGAGCGAAGAACGCCTTTTCACCATTTCCGACCTGGCACGGGATTTTGACATCACCCTGCGCACCATCCGCTTCTACGAGGAACAGGGCCTGATCGAGCCGCAGCGCGAAGGCCGCCAGCGCCTGTTTACCCACCGCGACCGCGCACGGCTGAAGCTGATCCTGCGCGGCAAGCGCATCGGCCTCGCGCTGTCCGAGATCCGCGAGATTCTCGACCTGTACGAACTGGCGCGCGACGAGGCCAGCCAGTCGCTGAAGCTGCTGCAGCTGTTGTCCGAGCGCAAGAAGCAACTGGAAGAACAGCGCAACGATATCGACGCGGTGTTGTCCGAGATCGTGGTGCTGGAAGGCCACTGCCGCCAGGTGATCGACACCATGACCGGCAAGGACGCCACAGCCTGAGGCTTTCCCGCCATCCTGACGGATGGTTTCGTCACTTTGTATTGACGTTAACGTAAGCGTAATTCAAGATTAAGTCATGCCGCAGCGCAGATGGCGCAATCGCCACCATCCGCTACAACACAGAGATAGCCGCCACGAGATGCCAACGGCACCGGGCAGTTCGCACAAAGGAGAGAGACATGTACAGCAGCTTGCGCTTTGCCCACGGTGACACCTACGACATGCTGCGCGAAACGGTGCGCGACTTCGCCCAGAGCGAGATCGCCCCGCGCGCCGCCGACATCGACCGCGACAACCTGTTCCCGGCCGACCTGTGGCAGAAATTCGGCGATCTCGGCCTGCTCGGCATCACCGTGTCGGAAGAGTACGGCGGCGCCAACATGGGCTACCTCGCGCACATGATCGCGATGGAAGAAATTTCCCGCGCCAGCGCCTCGGTGGCCCTCTCCTACGGCGCGCACTCCAATCTGTGCGTGAACCAGATCTACAAGAATGGCAACGACGAGCAGAAACGCAAGTACCTGCCCAAGCTGATTTCCGGCGAACACGTCGGCGCGCTGGCGATGTCCGAGCCGAATGCCGGCTCCGACGTGGTGAGCATGAAACTGCGTGCCGACAAGGTGGCCGGCGGTTACAAGCTCAACGGCAGCAAGATGTGGATCACCAACGGCGGCGACGCCGACACCCTGGTGGCGTACGCCAAGACCGACGTCAGTGCCGGCGCCAAGGGCATCACCGCCTTCATCATCGAGAAGGGCTTTGCCGGCTTCAGCCACGGCAGCAAGCTGGACAAGCTGGGCATGCGCGGCTCCAACACCTACCCGATCTTCTTTGACGACTGCTTCGTGCCGGAAGCCAACGTGCTGGGCGGCGAAGGCAACGGCGTCAAGGTGCTGATGAGCGGCCTCGACTTCGAACGCGCGGTGCTGTCCGCCGGCCCGCTGGGCATCATGCAGGCGTGCATGGACGTGACCGTGCCCTACCTGAACGACCGCAAGCAGTTCGGCCAGGCCATCGGCGACTTCCAGCTGATGCAGGGCAAGCTGGCCGACATGTACGTCAAGCTGTCCGCCAGCCGCGCCTACGTCTACGCCGTCGGCCAGGCGCTGGACCGTGGCGAATCCGGGCGCCAGACGCGCAAGGACGCCGCCGGCGCCATCCTGTACGCCGCCGAAGCGGCGACGCAGATGGCGCTGGACGCCATCCAGTGTCTGGGCGGCAACGGCTACATCAACGAATACCCGACCGGCCGCCTGCTGCGCGACGCCAAGCTGTACGAGATCGGCGCCGGCACCAGCGAAATCCGCCGCTGGCTGATCGGCCGCGAACTGATGGCCGAGACCCGCTAAGCCCGGCCCGCCACGTCCAAGCGGTGCAGCCAACCTTGCCGCACCTTGTTCCGTACCGATAGAGGCGCAACCATGCCCATCATCGAATCCAAGCTCTCCCCCCGCGCCGCCGACTTCCAGGCCAATGCCGACAAGATGCGCGCGCTGGTGGCCGACCTGAAAGAAAAAGTCGCCAAGGCCGCGCTAGGCGGCGGCGACAAGGCGCGCGAGAAACACGTGGCCCGCGGCAAGCTGTTGCCGCGCGAGCGCATCAACCTGCTGCTGGACCCCGGCTCGCCGTTCCTGGAGCTGTCGCAGCTGGCCGCCTACGGCATGTATGGCGACGACGCCCCCGGCGCCAGCGTCATCACCGGGGTTGGCCGCATTTCCGGCATCGAGTGCCTGGTCATCGCCAACGACGCCACCGTCAAGGGCGGCACCTACTACCCGATGACGGTGAAGAAGCACCTGCGCGCGCAGGAAATCGCCCGCGAAAACCGCCTGCCCTGCGTCTACCTGGTCGATTCCGGCGGCGCCTTCCTGCCGCTGCAGGACGAGGTGTTCCCCGATCGCGACCACTTCGGCCGCATCTTCTACAACCAGGCCAAGCTGTCTGCCGACGGCATCCCGCAGATCGCGGTGGTGATGGGCAGCTGCACCGCCGGCGGTGCCTACGTGCCGGCAATGAGCGACGAGACGGTGATCGTCAAAGACCAGGGCACCATCTTCCTCGGCGGTCCACCGCTGGTGAAGGCAGCGACCGGCGAAGTAGTGACCGCGGAAGAGCTGGGCGGCGGCGACGTGCATACCAGAATATCTGGCGTCGCCGACCACCTGGCGCAGAACGACGCCCATGCGCTGGCCATCGCCCGCCGCATCGTGTCCGACCTCAACTGGCAGAAACAGGGCACGCTCGACCGCATCGACCCGCGCCCGCCGCGCTACGGCGCCGAGGAGATCTACGGCGTGATCCCGGCCGACGCGAAAAAGCCGTTCGACGTGCGCGAGATCATCGCGCGGCTGGTCGACAACTCCGACTTCGACGAATTCAAGCAGAACTACGGTACGACGCTGGTGACGGGTTTTGCGCGTCTCAACGGTTACCGCGTCGGCATCATCGCCAACAACGGCATTCTGTTCTCCGAGTCGGCACTCAAGGGTGCGCACTTCGTGGAGCTGTGCTGCCAGCGCGGCATTCCGCTGGTGTTCCTGCAGAACATCACCGGCTTCATGGTCGGCAAGAAGTACGAAAACGGCGGCATCGCCAAGGACGGCGCCAAGCTGGTCACCGCGGTGGCCTGCGCCAGCGTGCCCAAGTTCACGGTGCTGATCGGCGGAAGCTTCGGCGCCGGCAACTACGGCATGTGCGGCCGCGCCTACTCGCCGCGCTTCCTGTGGATGTGGCCGAACAGCCGCATCTCGGTAATGGGCGGCGAACAGGCCGCCGGCGTGCTGGCGCAGGTGAAGAAGGAACAGCTGGGCGACGCCTTCACGCCAGAGCAGGAAGAAGCGCTGAAAGCGCCGGTGCGCGAACAGTACGAGCAGCAGGGCCACCCCTACTACGCCAGTGCGCGACTGTGGGACGACGGCGTGATCGACCCGGCGCAAACGCGCGAGGTGTTGAGCCTGGCGCTGGAAGCGACACTGTCGGCGCCGGTGGAAAAAACACGCTTTGGCGTGTTCCGCATGTGATGTTTTCGCCACGACAAACCGCAGGCACGGATGGCGGCGGCGGAACGGACGCTGCCAGCCAGGCAACGCCTGCTGCCGTGTTTTGCCGCGGGTGACGTGGCAAATAAAAGAAAGGGTTTTCCAATGACTTACAGCACCTTGGAAATCGAACGCGCCGGTCAGGTCGCCACCGTGTGGATGAACCGCCCGGAGCTGCACAATGCGATGAACGAGCACCTGATCGCCGATCTCACCGCCGCCTTCCGCATCCTGAACGAGGATGCCGGCGTGCGCGTGATCGTGCTGGCCGGCCGCGGCAAGAGCTTCTCCGCCGGCGCCGATCTGGACTGGATGCGCCGCGCCGCCGGTTACAGCGAGGCACAGAACCTCGACGACGCGCGCAAGCTGGCGGCGATGCTCAAGGGCATCTACCGCAGCAAGAAGCCGGTGATCGCGCGCATCCACGGCGCGGCGATGGCCGGCGGCACCGGGCTCACCGCGGTGTGCGACATCGCCATCGCCACCGACGCCGCCAAATTCGCGCTGACCGAAGTGCGCCTCGGCCTGATCCCGGCCACCATCGGCCCCTATGTCGCCGATGCCATCGGCCAGCGCCAGGCACGACGCTACTTCCTGACCGCCGAGCGCATCGACGCCGCCACCGCCGAGCGCATCGGCCTGGTGCACGAGGTGGTGCCGGCCGAGGCGCTGGATACGCGCGTCGCCGAAGTGGCCGCCGAGCTGGTCCGTGGCGGCCCGCACGCGCTGACCGCCGCCAAGGAGTTGCTGGCCGACCTGCGCCAGGGCTCGCCGCTGGACGACACGCTGCTGGACGACACCGCGCACACCATCGCCGCCACCCGCGTCACCGACGAGGCGCGCGAAGGCCTGGCTGCCTTCTTCGACAAGCGCCCGCCACAGTGGATCAAGGACTGACCACCCCGCCCTTGCGGCCAACCTTTGACCTTGGCCGCAAGCAACCCCGGGTAGGCAAAACACTGCGTCCCACCGGCAAATTTGAACGGGTGGATTCCGCCGCTTAGTCCTCTCTGCAGCGAACAGACAAGAAAAGGGAAAGCTCCCATATGTTCACCAAGATCCTCATCGCCAACCGTGGCGACCAGCAGCCGCAAGGCTGCGCAGCTGCGCAGCAAAACTGCCTGACGGCACGCCAGTGCCGCGGCGAGTTCGCCACGGGAGAGCACCATGTTCACTAAAATCCTCATCGCCAACCGTGGCGACCAGCAGCCGCAAGGCTGCGCAGCTGCGCAGCAAAATCGCCTGGCGGCACGCATGTGCCGCGGCGAGTTCGCCACGGGAGACCACCATGTTTACTAAGATCCTCATCGCCAACCGTGGCGAAATCGCCTGCCGCGTGATCAAGACCGCCCGCGCCATGGGCATCCGCACCGTGGCGGTGTATTCCGATGCCGACGCCAGCGCCCGCTTCGTCAAACTGGCGGACGAAGCCTACCGCCTGGGGCCGGCGCCGGCCGCCGAGTCCTACCTCAAGGCCGGGCTGATCCTCGATATTGCCAAACAAAGCGGCGCGCAGGCGGTGCATCCGGGCTACGGCTTCCTGTCGGAAAACGAAGACTTTGCTGCCGCCTGCGAAGCCGCCGGCATCGCCTTCATCGGCCCGCCGGCCAGCGCCATTGCCGCCATGGGCAGCAAATCCGCCGCCAAGGCGTTGATGGAAAAAGCCAACGTGCCACTGGTGCCGGGCTATCACGGAGACAATCAGGATGAACTGTTCCTGAAGACCGAAGCCGACAAGATGGGCTACCCGGTGCTGATCAAGGCCAGTGCCGGCGGCGGTGGCAAGGGCATGCGCATCGTGGAGCGCAGTGACGACTTTATCGCCGCACTGGCCAGCTGCCAGCGCGAGGCGCGCGCCAGCTTCGGCGACGACAAGGTACTGGTAGAGAAATACCTGACCCGTCCGCGTCACGTGGAGATCCAGGTGTTTGCCGACAGTCTGGGCGGCTGCGTCTACCTGTTCGAACGCGACTGCTCGGTGCAGCGCCGCCACCAGAAAGTGCTGGAAGAAGCCCCGGCACCGCACCTGCCGGCGGCAACCCGCCAGGCGATGGGCGAGGCGGCGGTAGCTGCTGCGCGCGCCGTCGGCTATGTCGGCGCCGGCACCGTGGAATTCATCATGGACGTGGAGTCGGGGCAGTTCTACTTCATGGAAATGAACACCCGCTTGCAGGTGGAGCATCCGGTCACCGAGATGATCACCGACCAGGATCTGGTGGCGTGGCAGCTGAAAGTGGCCAGCGGCCAGCCGCTGCCGCTGCAACAGCAGCAGCTGGCGATCCACGGCCACAGCATCGAGGCACGCATCTACGCCGAAGACCCGGACAAGGGCTTCCTGCCGGCCACCGGCACGCTGGTGCACCTGCAGCCGCCGGCGGAGAACGCCCACGTGCGCGTCGATACCGGCGTGCTGGAGGGCGATACCATTTCGCCGTTTTACGACCCGATGATCGCCAAGCTGATCGTGTGGGGCGAAACGCGCGAAGCGGCGCTGCAGCAGCTGGACGCGGCGCTGGCCGCCTACCAGGTGGTGGGCGTCACCACCAATATCCGCTTCCTGCGCCGCATTGCCGCCAACCCGGCGTTTGCCAGCGGCGACGTGGATACCGGCCTGATCGCCCGTTACCACGACAGCCTGCTGCCCGCCCCCGCCGCACCGAACAGCGAACAGCTGGCGCTGCTGGCGGTGGGCGAAACGTTGGCCGCAGCCAGCGACGACAACCATGCCTTCGGCGCGCTGCAAGGCTGGCGCCTGAACAGCACACTGGAGCGTCGCCTCGGCTTTGCCCACGGCGACAGCCGCATCGAGGTGCTGCTGCGCCAGCAACAACAGGAGCAGCAGCTGGTCAGCGTCAACGGCAGCGACATCCCGCTGCGCGCCAGCCTGCAGGGCAAGCAGCTTACGGCCAACCTGGGCGGCAAGCAGATCAGCGCCACACTGGTACGCCACGGCGCGCAGCGCGTGCTGTTTGCCGACGGCGAGCGCATTGCCGTGGACTACCTCGATCCTTACGCCTATGAAGAAGCAGGCGTGCACGGCGAAACCCACATGAAGGCGCCGATGCCGGGCCGCGTGGTGGCGCTGCTGGCCGAAGCCGGCACCCGCGTGGCCAAGGGTGAACCGTTGCTGATTCTGGAAGCGATGAAGATGGAACACACCATTACCGCGCCGGCCGACGGCAAGGTGCTGGCGTTCTACTTTGCCGCCGGCGAGCAGGTCAGCGACGGCGACGAGCTGGTGGATTTCGAGGCGGACTGATTGTTTATTTGCCACAGAACCCACGGAAAGCACGGAAAGAAAAGCGGCCCGCCAAGCATCCGGCAGGCCAAAACGTCCTGCGCTCATGGTCAGACATCACAGGCTGACGGGTGCTTTTCTGTGGATTCCGTGGCAAAGAAAGAGGCTCTATATGACCCACGTAAAAATCGTCGAAGTCGGCCCGCGCGACGGGCTGCAGAATGAAAAGCACAGTATCAGCCTGGCTACCAAGCTGGAGCTGATTGAAAGGTTGGCCGCAGCCGGCTTGCGCACTATCGAGGCCGGCGCCTTCGTGTCGCCCAAGTGGGTGCCGCAGATGGCCGACAGCCTGCAGGTGCTGCAGGCGCTGAACCTGAACGCCGGCATCGACTACCCGGTGCTGGTGCCCAACGACAAGGGGCTGGATGCGGCGCTGGAAGCCGGCGTGCGCGAGATCGCGGTGTTCGGCGCCGCGAGCGAAGCGTTCAGCCACAAGAACATCAACGCCAGCATCGCCGAGAGCCTGCTGCGCTTCGAATCGGTGATGAAGCGGGCGCAGGCGGCAAACATCAAGGTGCGCGGCTATGTGTCCTGCGTGCTGGGCTGCCCGTACGAAGGCGACATCGCCCCGTACAAGGTGGCCGAAGTGGCGCGTGCGCTGTACAACATGGGCTGCTACGAAATCTCGCTGGGCGACACCATAGGCGTGGGCACCCCCAACAAGGTGACCGCGATGCTGGATGCGGTGACAGAGGTAGTACCGGTGACCAAGCTGGCCGGCCATTTCCACGATACCTACGGCATGGCCATCGCCAATATCCACACCGCGCTGCAGGCCGGCGTGCGCACCTTCGACAGCTCGGTCGCCGGGCTGGGCGGCTGCCCGTACGCCAAGGGCGCCTCCGGCAACGTGGCCACCGAAGACGTGGTCTACCTGCTGCACGGGCTGGGTTATCACACCGGGGTGGATCTGGAGCAGCTGGCCGATACCGCCTGGTTCATTGCCGAGGCACTGGTGCGCGAGCCTGGCTCCAAGTACGCCAAGGCGCGCGGCCTGCGCAGCTGAGTCCTTGCCGTTTACGCGGCCAGCCGGCGGTCAACGGTCGCCGGCTGGCCGTTGTGCTTTGCCGCCGCCGGCGTTATAGCGGCGGCTCGTGTTACGCCGCCAAGGCAAGTACAATCCGGCAACAAGCAGTGCCATGGCGGCGCGCCGCCGCACTGCGACCTTCCCGACCGACTTCCGCAAGCAAAGAGCAACATGACCATTCTGGTAACCGGTGGTGCCGGCTTTATCGGCGGCAATTTCGTGCTGGACTGGCTGGCCGGCAGTGACGAGCCGGTCGTCAACCTGGACAAGCTGAGCTACGCCGGCAACCTGCAAACGCTGACCAGCCTGCAAGGCGACGACCGGCACCGCTTCGTTCACGGCGATATCGGCGATCGCGAGCTGCTGGGCCGCCTGCTGGCCGAACACCAGCCGCGCGCGGTGATCAACTTTGCCGCCGAGAGCCACGTCGACCGCTCCATCCACGGTCCGGGCGACTTCATCGACACCAACATCGTCGGCACGTTCAAGCTGCTGGAAGCGGTACGCGGCTATTGGGACGACTTCCCTGCCGCAGACAAGAGCGCCTTCCGCTTCCTGCACGTCTCCACCGACGAAGTCTACGGCACCTTGGCCGCAGAGGACGCACCGTTCGCCGAAGATCACCGCTACCAGCCGAACAGCCCGTACTCCGCCAGCAAGGCCGCGTCCGACCATCTGGTACGGGCCTGGCACCACAGCTACGGCCTGCCGGTACTGACCACCCATTGCAGCAACAACTACGGCCCCTACCAGTTCCCGGAAAAACTGATCCCGCTGGTCATCCTCAATGCACTGGCCGGCAAGCCGCTGCCGATCTACGGCGACGGCCGGCAGATACGCGACTGGCTGTACGTCAAGGACCACTGCGCCGCCCTCCGCCGCGTACTGGACGCCGGAACCGCCGGTGAAACCTACAACGTCGGCGGCTGGAACGAGAAAGCCAACCTCGATGTGGTCCGCACCATCTGCCGCCTGCTGGACGAATTGCGTCCGCGTGCCGACGGCAAAGTCTACGCCGAGCAGATCACCCATGTGCAAGACCGCCCCGGCCACGACCGCCGCTACGCGATCGACGCACGCAAGCTGGAACGCGAGCTGGGCTGGAAACCGGCCGAAACCTTCGACTCCGGCATCCGCAAGACCGTCCAGTGGTATCTGGACAACCAGGACTGGGTCGAGGGCGTCAGCAGCGGCCACTACCGCGACTGGCTGACCCGGCAATACGGAGGCCAGTCATGAGCTACCCGGCAAAAATCCTGATCACCGGCGGCAGCGGCCAGGTCGGCTTCGAGCTCAAGCGCGCGCTGGCGCTGCACGGGGTACTGAGCTGCCCCGGCCGCCAACAATTCGATCTGGCGGCACCGCACACCCTCAGCGCGACGCTAGACGCCTTGCAGCCCGACATCATTGTCAATGCCGCGGCCTATACCGCGGTCGATCAGGCCGAGGACGAGATCGCGCTGGCCCATGCCGTCAACGCCGCCGCACCGGCGCAACTGGCGCAGTGGGCGGCACAGCACAACGCGCTGCTGGTGCACTACTCCAGCGACTACGTGTTCGACGGCAGCAAGTTCGGCGCCTGGCTGGAAGACGACAGCGCCAATCCGCAATCGGTGTATGGCCGCAGCAAATGGCTGGGCGAACAGGCCATCCGCGACAGCGGCTGCCGCCACTACATCCTGCGCAGCTCGTGGGTGGCCGGCGTCTATGGCCAGAATTTCCTGAAAACCATGCTCAGGCTGGCCGCAACCCGCGACCGCCTGGCCGTGGTCGACGACCAGTTTGGCGCCCCGACCCCGGCCAGCCTGCTGGCGGACGTGTGCGCGCTGTTGCTGCCGCACTACGCCAACTACCCTGACAGCACCAGCTACGGCACCTACCACCTTGCCGCCAGCGGCCGCACCAGCTGGCACGACTACGCCGCCCACGTCATCGCGCTGGCCCGCGATGCAGGCTGGACGCTGATGCTGCCGCCGGACGGCCTGCACGCGGTCAGCAGCGACGAGTACCCGCAGCGGGCCACGCGGCCGGCCAATTCCGTGCTCGACTGCAGCAAGCTGCGGCTGACCTTCGGCCTGCAGCTGCCGTCATGGCAGGAAGGCGTGGCGCAGCTGTTCCAGACCCTCGATAACGCAAGAAAACCATGAACCGTAAAGGCATCATCCTCGCCGGTGGCGCCAATAGCCGCCTGTACCCGGCCACCCTGGCGGTCAGCAAGCAGCTGCTGCCGGTCTACGACAAGCCGCTGATCTACTACCCGCTGACCACGCTGTTGCTGGCCGGCATCCGCGACATCCTGATCATTTCCACGCCACAGGACACGCCGCGCTTCCAGCAACTGCTGGGCGACGGCAGCCAGTGGGGCATCCGGCTGCAGTACACGGTACAGCCCAGCCCGGACGGCCTGGCGCAGGCCTTCATCCTCGGCGAGTCCTTCCTCGCCGGGGCGCCGTCGGCACTGGTGCTGGGCGACAATATTTTCTACGGCGCCGAGCTGGCCAGCCAGCTGCAGCGCACCGCGGCGCAGGCACAGGGCGCCACCGTGTTCGCCTATCGCGTCAACGACCCGGAGCGCTACGGCGTGGTCGAGTTTGATGGCGCAGGCCAGGCCATCAGCATCGAAGAGAAACCGGCGCGGCCCAAGTCCCATTACGCCGTCACCGGCCTGTATTTCTACGACGCGCAGGTGGTCGACATCGCCAAGTCGATCAAGCCGTCGCCGCGCGGCGAGCTGGAGATCACCGACGTCAATGCCGCCTACCTCGCACGCGGCACGCTCACAGTCGAGACCATGGGCCGCGGCTACGCCTGGCTGGATACCGGCACCCATGACTCGCTGCTGGAGGCCAGCCAGTTCATCGCCACCCTCGAAAAACGCCAGGGCCTGAAGGTGGCCTGTCCGGAAGAAGTGGCGTGGCGCATGGGCTACATCGACGACGGCCAGCTGCAAAGGTTGGCCGCACCGCTGGCCAAGACCGGTTACGGTCGCTACCTGCTGCAATTGCTGCAAGAAGGGTGCTGAATGAGCCTGTTCCGCGAAACCGGCCTGTCCGGCCTGTGGCTGATCGAACCCCGCATCCATGGTGACGAGCGCGGCTTTTTCTACGAGAGCTTTCACCAGCAGCAATTCGATGCCGCCATCGGCCGCCACGTCGAGTTCGTGCAGGACAACCACTCCCGCTCCAGCCGCGGCGTGCTGCGCGGCCTGCACTACCAGCTGCCGCCGCAGGCGCAAGGCAAGCTGGTGCGCTGTGTGGCCGGCGAGGTATTCGATGTCGTCGTCGATCTGCGCCGCGACTCCGCCACCTTCGGCCACCATTACGGCACCCTGCTGTCGGCGGCCAACCATCGCCAGCTGTGGATTCCGGAAGGTTTCGCCCACGGTTTTGTCACGCTGAGCGAACACGCCGAACTGCTGTACAAAACCACCGCCTACTGGAGCCCGCAGCACGAGCGCGCGCTGCGCTGGGATGACCCGCAACTGGCGATTGCCTGGCCGCTGCGCGACGGCCTGCAGCTGTCGGACAGGGATCGCGCCGCGCCGCTGCTGGCCGACGCCGAATACTGAACGCCGAATACCGAACCCTCGGCGCCGGCGCTTATTTTGCCTCAAGGAAAGCGGCGCGGCGGGTGCGTAAGCTGGGCACTGTTACAGACAGGAGTCCATCCATGCACACCCACACCTCTGATTTGTCGGTTTTCCCTTTTGATGCGCGCGGCGTGGCCAAGCGTTTCCGCCATGCCGCCATTTTTGGCGCGCTGGAATCGCTGAACCACGGCGAGCGCATGCGCTTCGTCAACGACCACGACCCGCTGCCACTGCTCGGCCAGATCGAGCAGCGCTACGGTGGCCAGGTGCTGATCAACTACGTGGAGCGCTCGCCGCAACAGGTCGTCATCGACTTCACCATCCATGTCGCCGACAGCGAGCCGGCACCGGCCCAGGCGCCGGCAGCCCAGCAAGGCGGTTGTGGTGGCGGCGGCGGTTGCGGCTGCTCCGGCGGCTAAGAACGTGTTCACGATCTCGCGAGCTAGAGCGGGACAAGGCGAAAACGACTGAGGAAGCGGCGTTTCTCCAGATACAAACAAGCATTCGAAGCCGTTTTCAGCGCCGTATCGCCCATCGATATCAGCCGCAGCAGATCGTGAACAGGTTCTAAGCAATACGGCAATGGGCTGGCATCTGCCAGCCCGTTTTGCTTTTTGTGAGCGCCGCACCTGCTGCGCCGGCGTCGCGACGACAGTGAATGCCTGAGGCGCTGGCTGGCCCCCACCTGCGGCACCACGACTCAGCCGCGATAACCAATCTGTGCAGAGATGTCGGCCGCCGTGCTGCGCAGCCGTTGCGCGATCACCCCGTTCCAGTCCGAGGCGAAGGTCGCCGCCGGCCCCAGCGTGGTCATCACCAGCGCCAGCTGGCCGGCGTGATCGAACACCGGCACGCTGAAGGCATTGATGCCGGGCAAGGGGTAGCCCACCGCCCGCGCCATGCCGCGCTCGCGCACCCGCTGCAGCGCCGACTGGAACGCGGCCTGCTCCTCGATACCAGCCTGCCGCGCCGCCATTTCACTGGCGATCATCTCCTCGGTCAGCCGCGGCGGCAGGTAGGCGGCAAACACCTTGCCGGTTGCCGAATCCAGCAGCGACATCACCGTGCCGGTCCGCATATTGATGTGCACCACGCGATTGCACTCCTGGATCCGCACCACGGTCGGGCCGTGATTGCCCCACACCGCCAGCGCCACGTTCTGCTGGATGTCCAGCGACAGCGCCGCCGCGCGTTCGGTGGCGATCTTGACCGCGTCCAGCTCGTGCAACGCCACCAGCCCCATCTGCAAGGCAAACGGCCCCAGCTTGTACAGGCCGCTGCCCGCGTCCTGCTCGATCAGCCCCAGCTTGCCAAAACTCACCAGGTAGGGATGCGCCTTCGCCGCCGGCATGCCGGCCTCGCCGGCCAGGTCCTTCAGCATCATCGGCGCTCCATGGCGCACCAGCGTCTGCAGCAGGCTGCCGCCCACCTCGATTGATTGGATTCCGCGCCGGTCTTTTTCCATCGTTACCCCGTCTTGCCCGCTGGCATGGTCAGTGTTGTTGAAACGGCGGCAATTCTAGCATTTTCGCCACGCCAGCAACGGCGATAATATTTGTTATTATCGAACAAATTGACCAATAACGAATTAATGGTTAACTTGCCAGCATCGCCACTGACCGCCACCGCGATCAGTGCCAGACTGAAATCAGCGCCGCACCACGGCCACCGCTCACGGAGAGAACCATCATGCTGATCAAGAAAATTCACCATGTCGCCTATCGCTGCAAGGACGCCAAGGAAACGGTGGAGTGGTACGTGAAACACCTCGACATGAAGTTCGTGCTGGCAATCGCCGAAAACGAGGTGCCGTCCACCAAGGCGCCGGACCCGTACATGCACGTGTTCCTCGACGCCGGCCAAGGCAACATCCTCGCCTTCTTCGAGCTGCCGACACGGCCGCCGATGGACCGCGACCAGAACACGCCCAACTGGGTGCAGCATCTGGCCATGGAAGTGGACTCGCTGGACACCCTGCTCGCCACCAAGGCACGGCTGCAGGCCGCCGGCATCGACGTGATCGGCCCCACCGACCACACCATCTTCAAGTCGATCTACTTCTTCGACCCCAACGGCCACCGCCTGGAGCTGGCCTGCAATACCGGCACGCCGAAGATGATGCAGATGCTGGACGAGGTGAAGTGGGACATGCTCAACGAATGGGCAGAAACGCGCAAAGCACCGCAACACGCGCGCTGGATGCACGACGGCAGCTACACGGAAGACTGAGCCACCACACTTGCGGCCAACCTTGCCCAAGGTTGGCCGCAACACGCCGCAGCCGGCCACACGCGGCACAGATCGCGCGGCCGGCAGCCTATACCGCAGGCATGGCTGTGCAGTAAACTGGCCGACAAACAGCTTTCATAATAAAGAACGACACCCTTGAGCGACCCCACACGCTTCCTGAGGAGAGACTTGATATGCACGCAGCAGACCATCCGATCTGGCAGCCGTCACCGGCCCGCCTGAGCGCGACCCACCTGACCGCCTTTACCCGGCTGGCGGAAACGCTGGACAACCAGCGCTATCCCGACTATTCCAGCCTGTGGCACGCCAGCATCGCGCGCCCGGAACGCTTCTGGAGCCAGCTGTGGGATTACGCCGGGGTGATCGGTGACAAGGGCAGCGTGGCGCTGGAAGACAAGGACGGCATGCGCGCCGCGCGTTTCTTCCCGCAGTCCGCGCTCAACTACGCGGAAAACCTGTTGCGCCGCCGCGATGACACGCTGGCGATGGTGTTCTGGGGCGAGGACAAGGTCAAACGCGAGCTGACCTGGTGGGAGCTGTCCGATCTGGTGTCGCGCCTGCAACAGGCGATGCTGGCGCACGGCATTGCCGAAGGCGACCGCGTCGCCGGCTACATGCCGAACATGCCGGAGACGGTGGCCGCGATGCTGGCCGCCAGCAGCCTCGGCGCGGTGTGGACCAGCTGCTCGCCGGACTTCGGCACCGACGGCGCGCTGGACCGCTTCGGCCAGACCGCGCCACGCCTGCTGTTCTGCCCGGACGGCTACTGGTACAACGGCAAGCAGGTCGACATCAGCGAGAAGATGCAGATCATCGCCAGCGGCCTGCCGTCGGTGGAAAAAGTGATCGTGGTGCCCTACCTGGAGCGCGCCGACGCCTTCGCGGAAACGGTGCCCAAGGCCGTCACCCTCGAGCGCTTCGTCGACAGCTTTGTCGCCAGCGAGCTGCTGTTCCGCCGCGTCGGCTTCAACCACCCGCTGTTCATCCTCTATTCCAGCGGCACCACCGGCAAGCCGAAATGCATCGTGCACGGCCACGGCGGCACCCTGCTGCAACACCTGAAGGAGCACCAGCTGCACGCCGACGTGCACGCCGGCGACCGCCTGTTCTACTTCACCACCTGCGGCTGGATGATGTGGAACTGGCTGGTATCCGGCCTCGCCAGCGGCGCCACGCTGATGCTGTTCGACGGCTCGCCGTTCGCCAAGGGCGGCCACATCCTGTGGCAATACGCCGAAGCCTATCGCTGCGCGCAGTTCGGCACCTCGGCCAAGTACATCGACGGTCTGCGCAAGATCGACCTGCAGCCGAAGCGCGACTACGACCTCAGCTGCCTGCGCGCGGTGTTCTCCACCGGCTCGCCGCTGGTGGCGGAAAGCTTCGACTGGGTCTACGACGCGATCAAGGACGACATCAACCTCGCCTCCATTTCCGGCGGCACCGACATCGTGTCCTGCTTCGCGCTGGGTTGCGCCAGCCTGCCGGTCTACCGCGGCGAGCTGCAGTGCCGCGGCCTGGGCATGGCGGTGGAGATCTGGAACGACGCCGGCCAGCCGGTACAGGGCGAAAAGGGCGAGCTGGTGTGCACCAAACCGTTCCCGTCGATGCCGGTCGGCTTCTGGGGCGACGCGGACGGCGAGAAGTACCGCAAGGCCTACTTCGAGCGTTTCGACAATGTGTGGTGTCACGGCGACTACGCCGAGCTGACCGAGCACGACGGCATGATCATCTACGGTCGCTCCGACGCGGTGCTCAATCCCGGCGGCGTGCGCATCGGCACCGCCGAGATCTACCGCCAGGTGGAAACCTTCGACGCGGTGCTGGACAGCATCGTCGTCGGCCAGCGCTGGCTGGACGACGAGCGCGTGGTGCTGTTCGTCAAGCTGCGCGACGGCTGCGAGCTGGACAAGACGCTGCAGGCCGCCATCCGCGACAAGATCAAGAACGGCGCCAGCCCGCGCCACGTGCCGGCCAAGATCATCGCCGTCGCCGACATTCCGAAGACCATCAGCGGCAAGATCGTCGAACTGGCGGTGAAGAACGTGATCCACGGCCTGCCGGTAACCAACCTCACCGCCCTGGCCAACCCGGAGGCGCTGCAGCTGTTTGTCGACCTGCCCGAGCTGCAGAGCTAGCGCCTGCGGCCAGCGTTGGCCGCAACCGCATGCAAAACGCCACCGTCAGGTGGCGTTTTTGTTGGCGGCGAGCGCTTACGGCAGGCGCTGCCACAGCACGAACTGCTCGCGCTTGTCGCGGGCACGGTTGCCACTCCAGCGCACCTGCCAGCCCGGCAGCGGCGGCGTATCGACACGACGATCGCGCACCATCAGCAACAGGTTGCAGGCCGGCGCGGCCCCGTCGGCCACCGGCTGCAGGCGCAGGCCGGCGTAATAGCCCCAGCTGATGCGCGCCAGCTGCTGGCTGGCCGATACCGACACGCAGTGCTCGCTGGCCGGCATCGCCCGCATCATGCCCTGCACCACCGGCTGGTAGCTCTTGGCGGCATCGAGGAAGGGCAGCCACAGCGTCATCAGCAGCCCCCACAGCAGCGCCAGTCCGGCGGCCCAGTTGGTCACCGCCTGGCGGCCGCGCAGATGGCGCCGCGTCACCGCCCAGCCCCACAGCGCGGTGGCGACCAGCGCCAGCAGCAGCGCCAGCCACGATACCTGCGGCTCATAGTAGGGACTGAAATAGCTGGCGCGCTCCGCCAGCTTGGCCGGCCAGCCGAAGTTCATCGCCGCCCAGCCCAGCCACACCAGCAGCGAGAACAGGCCGAACGCCATCAGGCCGAACCAGTTGAGGAAGGCGGCGGCGCCACGGCGCAGGCTGTCCAGCTCCACCGCCGCCAGCACCGCCAGCGGCAGCAACAGCGGCATCGCGTCCTCGGTATGGCTGCGATTGGAGAAGGTCAGCAGCAGCAGGATCACCGCGAAGAACAGCAGCGGCAACTGCAGCAGCGGCAACTCGTAGCGGCGGTTCTTCCACAGCGTCCACGCCGCCAGCGGCCACGCCGGCCAGGCGTACCACAGCATCAGCTTCGGGTAGTAGCCGAACTCGTGGAACAGGCCAAGGCCGCCAAAGCCGTCCAGTGGCCCCAGCGCGTGGAACTGCCACCAGGCGTGGAATACCGCCGGCGCGCCGCGATACAGTGCCAGCGGCCACAGTGCCGCCAGCGGCAAGGCGAACAGCAGCGCCATCAACAGCGTGATGGCGTAGCCCTTGTTGCGCCAGCTGACGAAGGCCGGCAGCATCAGCGCCACGCTCCACACCAGCAGCACCGGCAACAGGCTGGTGGCCAGAAACAGCACCACCGTCGCCGCGCCGAGGATGGCACCAGCCAGCGCCGGCGCCCGCCGCGTCAGCACCAGCGCGTACAGCGCCGCGGCAAAACCGGCAAAGCCGGCCACCACCGGGTTCATCTCGTGGCCGGTGACGATCAGCCCCAAGCAGCCGATCAGGATCAGCACCACGCTGCGGCCATGACGGCGGCCGATCAGCTCGCGGCCGACACCGCCGGCAAAGGCGAGGCCGATGGCCATGAACAGCGGCGTCGCCAGCCGCGCCGCATCATGCAGCGGCAGCAACCACGGTGACAGCAGCCGCGCGAACAGGGTTGCCACCCAGTAATACAGCGGCGCGCTGTCGAGATACGCCTGGCCGTCGATCGCCGGCAGCCACCACGGGCCACCGGCCAGCATGTGCTGCACCACGGCGGTGACGTAGGGTTCGTCCGGCTTCCACGGCGTGTGCCCCACAATGCCCGGCCACAACCAGACAAAGGTCAGCAACAACAATAGCCACGGCTTTTCAGTGGCGGCAGGCAGGCGGGACTGGGAGGAGTCGCTATAGGTCAGCATGGGACAGCCGTACTCGGACAATGGGCTTCAGGATAAACCGGAACAACAAAAAAGGCAGCCGTGGCTGCCTTTTTCCGGACTGCTGCAAGCGTAATTAGCGCTTGAAGAAGCTGCCGAACTTCTGGTTGAAGCGGTCAACACGGCCAGCGGTGTCAACAATCTTCTGTTTGCCAGTGTAGAACGGGTGGCACTCGGAGCACACTTCGATGTGGAAGGCGTCTTTGGCCATGGTGGACTTGGTGGCAAAGGTGTTGCCGCAAGAGCAAGTCACGTTAACTTCTTTGTAGTTCGGCTGGATGTCAGCTTGCATGTTCGGTTTCCTTTTCAATCGGGCGCAGGGGTTTTGCCTGCGCTTCATCTAAAACGCAGCATTATCCGCACTTGACAATGGTTTGGCAAGCAAAAGCTGGCCAGCGGCCAGCCCTGCCTGCCCGTGCTCAGGCACGGCGCCAGGTGGTGGTGCCGGCGCTGTCTTCCAGCACGATGCCGGCCGCGGTCAGCTGGTCGCGGATGCGGTCGGACTCGGCCCAGTCCTTGGCGGCGCGTGCGTCCTTGCGCGCCTGGATCAGCGCCTCGATCTGCGCCGCCGACAGGCCGTCGCCGGCTTCGCCCTGCAGGAAGGCTTCCGGATCACGCTGCAACAGGCCCAGCACGCCGGCCAGATCTTTCAGCAGGCGCGCCTGCTGCACGTCGCGGCTCTTGTTGACTTCGCCGGCCAGCTCGAACAGCACGGAAATCGCCTCGGAGGTGCCGAAGTCATCGTCCATCGCCGCCTTGAAACGCGCCGCGTAGGCATTGTTCCAGTCGATGCCGCTCGACGCCGGCAGTTCCAGCCCGCGCAAGGCGGTGTAGAGACGGGTCAGGCCCTGCTTGGCGTCGTTGAGAATGCCGTCGGTGAAGTTGACCGGGCTGCGGTAGTGGCTGCGCACGATGAAGAAGCGGATCACCTCACCGTCGAAATGGCCGAGCACGTCGCGGATGGTGAAGAAGTTGCCCAGGCTCTTGGACATCTTTTCGCCATCGACGTTGATGAAGCCGTTGTGCATCCAGTAGTTCACGTACTGCTGGCCGTGCGCGCCTTCGCTCTGCGCAATTTCGTTCTCGTGGTGCGGGAACTGCAGGTCCTCGCCGCCGCCGTGGATGTCGAAATGTTCGCCCAGGTGGTGGCAGCTCATCGCCGAGCATTCAATATGCCAGCCCGGACGACCGGCGCCCCACGGGCTTTGCCACTGCGGCTCGCCCGGCTTGGCCGCTTTCCACAGCACGAAGTCGTGCGCGTCGCGCTTGTTGGGATCGACCTCGACACGCTCGCCGGCGCGCAGGTTGTCCAGCGTCTTGCCGGACAGCTTGCCGTAGCCGTCGAACTCGCGCACCGCGTAGTAGACGTCGCCGTTGGCCGCCGGGTAGGCCTTGCCGCGGCTGATCAGCTTGCTGATGATGTCCTGCATGCCGCCGATGTGCTGGGTGGCGCGCGGCTCGAAGGTTGGCCGCAACAGGCCCAGCGCCCCGGTGTCGGCGTGCATGTCGGCGATGGTTTCTTCCACCAGCGCCTCGGCGCTGATGCCGCGCTCGGCGGCGCGCTTGATGATCTTGTCGTCGATGTCGGTGATGTTGCGCACATAGGTGACGTCATAACCGGAGGCGGCAAACCAGCGGTAGATCACGTCGAAGGCGGTCAGCATGCGCGCGTGGCCAATGTGGCACAGGTCGTAGACAGTCATGCCACACACATACATCTTTACCTTGCCGGGTTCGATCGGGTTGAATGCTTCTTTTTGGCGGGTCAGTGTGTTGTAAAGATTAAGCATGACTGGATGAGCCTGTGCAGTTGGTTATTGGTGAACCGCTATTGTAGCAAAGCTGTCAATCCCCCCGCAGCGGAGTTTGCCGCTGCCCCGCCCGCGCAAAAAACGCTATGCTGGCGGCCATATCGAACCGGGTTTTGCATTACTGCGCCATAAGGAGAACCGATGAACTGGAGTCAGGAACTGCTGCAAAGCGCCATCTGGCTGGGCAAGGCCACCGCCATCACGCTGCTGGTATCACTGTTGCTGGGGGTCGCGCTGGCGCGCACTACCATGTGGGGACGCCAGTTCTGGCGGCTGGCGGCACCGTTTTTCACACCGCGCATCAGCGGCTGGAAACCGCTGCTGAGCCTGGGTGCCATCCTGCTGATCACGCTGGCCGGGGTGCGCGTCAACGTGCTGTTCTCGCGCTGGTACAACGATATGTACAGCGCGCTGCAACAGCTGAACGTGAAGCTGTTCTGGGCCTCGATGCTGATTTTCGGGGTGCTGGCGGCGGTACACGTTGGCCGCTCGCTGCTGGAGTACTACCTGCGCCAGGTGTTTGCCATTCACTGGCGGGAGTCGCTCAACGAGTACTTCCTCGGCAAGTGGCTGGACAAGCAGGGCTACTACCGCAGCCAGCACCTGGCCAAGCCGGCGGATAACCCGGACCAGCGTATCCAGCAGGACATCAGCAGCTTTGTCGGTTCCTCGCTGTCGCTGGCGATGGGGGTGATCGACGCGCTGGTGTCCACCTTCGAGTTCACCCTGATCCTGTGGGGGCTGTCCGGCGTGTTCGCGCTGTTCGGCGTCGAGATCCCGCGCGGGCTGGTGTTCATGGTCTACATCTACGTGATCGTCGCCACCGTGCTGGCGTTCCGCATCGGCAAGCCGCTGATCCGGCTCAACTTCCTCAACGAGAAATTCGGCGCCGACTACCGTTACGCGCTGGTGCGGCTGCGCGAGTACGGCGAGAACATCGCCTTTTACCGCGGCGAGAAGGTCGAGGGCACCACCCTGCGCCTGCGCTTCCGCCAGGTGATCGGCAACGCCTGGGACATCGTGCACCGGACGCTGAAGCTGTCCGGCTTCAACCTGATCGTCAGCCAGACCGGGGTGATCTTCCCGTTCATCCTGCAGGCGCCGCGCTTCTTCTCCAAGCAGATCACGCTCGGCGACATGGTGCAGACCTCGCAGGCCTTCGGCCAGCTGCAAAGCAACCTGTCCTTCTTCCGCAGCGCCTACGACGAGTTCGCCGGTTTCAAGGCGGTGCTGGATCGTCTGACCGGCTTCATCGACGCCATCCACAGCGCCGACCAGCTGCCGACCCCGGAGCTGACGCCGCAGAGCGAAGGCCTCAGCGTGCGACAGCTGTCGCTGCGCACCCCCGACGGCCAGACGCTGCTGTCCCAGCTCAGCTTCAGCCTCAGCGCCGGCCAGGCGCTGCTGATCCGCGGCCCGTCCGGCAGCGGCAAGACCACGCTGCTGCGCGCCATCGCCGGGCTGTGGCCGCACTGCGACGGCCACATCCAGCGCCCGCCGCAGAGCGAGGTGCTGTTCCTGTCGCAGCGCCCCTACCTGCCGCTGGGCAGCCTGCGCGCGGCGCTGCACTACCCGCACCCGGCCTCGGCCAACAACGAGCGCGCGGCGGAAGTGCTGCGTTCGGTGCAGCTGGGCCACCTGATCGACAAGCTGGACGAAGAGGCCGACTGGGGCCGCATCCTGTCGCTGGGCGAGCAGCAGCGGTTGGGTTTCGGCCGGCTGCTGCTGGCGGCGCCGAAGGTGATCTTCCTCGACGAGGCCACCTCGGCGATGGACGAAGGCCTGGAAGAGGCACTATACCGCCTGCTGCGCAGCCGCCTGCCGCACGCCACGCTGGTCAGCGTCGGCCACCGCAGCACGCTGCTGATCCACCACCAGTTCGCGCTGACGCTGCGCAGCGGCGGCGAGTGGAAGCTGGAGTCGCTCAGCGAATAAGCCCACCACCAAGGTTGGCCGCAATGCGTTGCGGCCAACCTTGCCCCCACTCAAGCCCTGCATCCTTGCGCGCGGATACGGAAAAAGGCCGGCCATATGGCATGTAAAAGGCCGCCAGCCCCGGTGAGGGTGCTGGCGGCCTTTTTTGCGTAGCGACCAAACGGCCGGCACACGTCAAGCTTAACGGCTGGCGACGATGCGGATCTCGATCTTCCAGTCCGGATGGGCCAGTTTCGCCTGTACCGTGCAGCGCACCGGGGCATTGCCCTCCGCCACCCAGGCGTCCCACGCCTCGTTCATGGCATCGAAATCGGCGAGGTCGGTCAGGAAAATGGTGGCTTCCACGATCTTGCTCTTGTCGCTGTCCAGCTCGGCCAGCACGGTGTCGATCAGGCCCAGGGTCTCGGCGGTCTGCGCGCGGGCATCACCCTCGCCGCTTTCCGGTACCTGTACGGTGTAGATCAGGCCGTTGACGACCACGGCTTCCGACATGCGCTTGCCTGGTTTGTGGCGATACAGACTCATTGCGACTCCCGAATAAATGGATGATGGGCACGGGTGCCGACCAGCGGCACCAAACAAAACGCCGGAGACTCGCTCCGGCGCTGGATTCAGACAACAGCGGTGGTCAGGCCACCGAGGCGCGACGCAGGCTCAGCGAGAAACGCTGCAGCGATTCGATACCGCTGGCTTCGGCGCGGGCGCACCAGTCCTGCAGTTCCTTCAGCAGCTCGTCACGGGTCAGCGACGAACGCTCCCACAGGCGCGACAGTTCCTGGCGCATCGAGTACACGGTGTGCAGCACCTGGCTCTTTTCCAGTACCACCGCCAGCTGTTCGCGTTCTTGCGCCGGGGTGTCCTTGGCGTCCTGCTTCAGCCAGACCTTCATCTTGCGCACCAGCTGCGGCGCCTTCAGCTCCGGCAGGTGCAGCTTTTCCACCTCGACGCGGTAAACGTCCTTCAGCTCGCGGGCATAGCGCGCCGCCACCGCGTAGCGGTTGGCGATGATCGCCTGCAGGTGTTCCAGATCCAGCTGCTGGGTACGCTGCTCTTCCACCAGCCGCGGCGCCACCTTGCGCACCTTCGCGAGGCCGCCGATTTCCAGCATGCGGATGTACATCCAGCCGATGTCGAACTCGAACCACTTGTACGACAGCTTGGCCGAGGTACCGAAGGTGTGGTGATTGTTGTGCAGCTCTTCGCCACCGATCAGGATGCCCCACGGCAGCACGTTGGTGGAGGCGTCTTCGTTCTCGAAGTTGCGATAGCCCCAGAAGTGGCCGATACCGTTGATCACGCCGGCGGCGAAGAACGGAATCCACGCCATCTGTACCGCCCAGATCGACAGGCCGGCGGCGCCGAACAGCAGCACGTCGATGGCCAGCATCAGCAGGATGCCCTTGCCGGTGTGCTTGGTGTACAGATTGTGTTCCAGCCAGTCGTCAGGCGTGCCGTGGCCGAATTTTTCCATGATGCTGCGGTCCTTGCAGGCGGCGCGGTACAGTTCGGCGCCTTCCCACATGACTTTCTTGATGCCCAGCACTTGCGGGCTGTGCGGATCTTCCGCCGTTTCGCAGCGCGCATGGTGCTTGCGGTGAATCGCCGCCCATTCCTTGGTGACCTGGCCGGTCGTCAGCCACAGCCAGAAACGGAAAAAGTGGCTCGGAATCGGGTGCAGATCCAGTGCGCGGTGCGCTTGATGACGATGCAGGAAGATGGTCACCGACGCGATGGTGATGTGGGTCAGGACCAATGCCACCACGATATAACCCCACCAGGGCAGGTCGATCAGACCGTTAAGCCATTCCATTCGTAGTCAAACCTCTTGGTTTTAATAGAGATAACGCGGCATTTTACACAATTCGCCGGCGTAAACGGCAAAAGAATCGACAGTCGCCAGCGTACCGATTCGTCACACCGGCGCGGCTATTGTAAGATACGCAGTCATTTCGTCACTCAGGCCGGATCGTGAACGTCAACAAGCACGCTATCAAACTCACCGCCGCCGCTGTCGCCGGCACTTTTGCTTTCTATGGCGCTTTTTCCTACTGGGCCGGCATCAAGGCCGAGGAGACGCTGGCAGAGCAACACCAGATGATTGCGGCGATGTCGGTGTTCAAGGTCAAGTCGCACCAGTACCAGCGCGGCTGGTTCTCGTCGCAGGAAACCACCGAGCTGGAGTTCAACCAGGAACTGCTCGGCCCCTACATCGGCCTGCTGCCGGAAAACGTGCGCCCGCTGTTCCAGGGCACCATCCGTTACCACCATGACGTGGCGCATGGCCCGCTGCCGGGCCTGCTCAGCGGCCACTTCAGCCCCGGACGCGCCCGCGTCGAGACCACCTTCGACATGAGCGAGGGCACGCGCAAGACGCTACAGCGCTTCTTTGGCGACGCCGAGCCGATCACCGTGGTCAACCGCCTTGGCCTTGCCGGCGGTGGCGAACTGAGCGTGGCGGTGCCGCAATTCGACTATGAAGAAACCCTCGCCGGCGTGAAGATGACCTGGCGCGGTTTCGACCTGCGCCTGAACTACGCCGACGGCTACAAGGAATACCAGGCCGAATCGGTATCGCCCGGTTTCGTGCTGGAAGCCGGCCCTAAGGGCCGCTTCAGCTTCGACAACATTCGCTACCTGTCCGACGTGCGCCCCGGCAATACCGGCGTCAAGCTCGGCACCGGCGAGCTGTCGGTGGCCAATGTCAGCCTGAAGTGGAACGAGAGCATTCCGTACAGCATCAAGCTCAACGAGCTGATCCACCTGGTCAGCCGCGTGCGCGTCGGCGAGTTCATCAACCCGAGCGGCGAATTCCGCCCGTCGAATGTCGAACTAAAAAACCTGAAGTACCAGATCGTTACCAGCGAGCAGGAAGAATTCATCAACACCCGCGGCAAGCTGGATTTCGACACCTTCAGCTACAACGACAGCGTGTACGGGCCGCTGAAGCTGGACATCTCCGCCAACCACCTGCACGGCCCGACGCTGGTGAAGCTGGACCAGGCCTTCACCCGCATCCCGTTTGAGGAAAAGGACCCGACGCAGCTGCGCAAGCGCTACATCGAGGCGATCACCAAGCAGGGCCTGCCGCTGCTGATCAACGATCCGAAAATCATGATCAACACCTTCTCGCTGCGCATGCCGACCGGCGAGGCCAAGCTTGACGGCCAGATCGCGCTGCAGGGGCTGCAGGAAAGCGACCTGAAGACGCCGCTGGAATTCATCAAGCGCTTCATCGCGCTGCTCAACATCGAGCTGCCGCGCCAGACGCTGGAAAACATGGTGGTGGCGCAGGCGCGCAACCTGTTCACCGTCGACGCCAGCGCCGAAGAGCAACCGGATCTCGGCGAAATCGACAACCTGGCCAAGAGCCTGCTCGACGCCCAGCTCAGCGAATGGGAAAGCCAGAAGCTGATCTCGCAGCAGAACGGCCAGCTGGCCACCAAGATCGACTTCAAGAACGGCACGCTGCTGGTCAACAGCACCCGTGTTGCCCTGCCGTGGGAGGAAGCCGCCGAGGAAGACGCGCCGCCGGCCGCCTCGGCCGCCCAGTAAGAGCCTGTTCAAAGCCTCGCGAGCTAGAGCGAGACAAGGCGAAAGCGCCTGAGGAAGCGGCGTTTATCCAGATATAAACAAGCTTTCCGAAGGCGTTTTAACGCCGTATCGCCCCATTGAGATCAGTCGCAGCAGACATTGAACGGGCTCTAAGGCCAGTGGCCCCGTATCGTGACACGGGGCCTTTTTCTTGCCCCCGTCCCGTCCCCTCATGCCAGGCCATTAAAGCGCCACCGGCCACGCAATGAATCCAGCCGCCCGCCACGCTTGGACTAGGCTGAAAGCAGAGACCCACCGGAAGACCCACCATGAGCATGCCCCTGAATGTCGCCCTGATCGGCTACGGCTACGCCGGCCGTACCATCCACGCCCCGCTGCTGCACGCCTGCCCGCAGCTGTGCCTGCACACCATCGTCAGCAGCAAGGGCGAACAGCTGCTGCAGGAGCACCCCGGCAGCCGCGTACTCAGTGACGTGGCGCTGGTGCTGGCCGATCCGGACATCGACCTGGTGGTGATCGCCAGCCCCAACGACAGCCACTTCCCGCTGGCCGCGGCGGCACTGGCCGCCGGCAAGCACGTGGTGGTCGACAAGCCGTTCACGCTAACCGCGGCCGAGGCGCAGGAGCTGCAGGTGATGGCCGGAGTGCACCGCTGCCTGTTGTCGGCCTTTCACAACCGGCGCTGGGATGCCGACTTTCTCACCGTGCGCCAGCTGCTGCAGGACGGCACGCTGGGTGACATCGCGCTGTTCGAGTCGCGCTTCGAGCGCTACCGGCCGCAGGTGCAGGCGCGCTGGCGCGAATCCGCCGGCGGCGGCGGCGGGCTATGGTTCGATCTCGGCCCGCACCTGCTGGACCAGACACTGCAGCTGTTCGGCCGGCCGCGCACCATCCACGCCGACTTCGCCGCGCAGCGCTGCGGCGCCGTCGCCACCGACTACTTCCACGTGCAGCTGCACTACGGCCGGCTGCGGGTGCGGCTGTCGGCCAGCAGCCTGATCAGCGGCGGCGTGCCGCGCTTCGCGGTGCACGGCACGCTGGGCAGCTACGTGAAATACGGGCTGGACACCCAGGAAGCGGCGCTGAAACGCGGCGAGGCGCCGGGCTGCGCCGGCTGGGGCGAGGACACGCTGCACGGCCTGCACTACTGGCAGCAGGATGGAGAGGAGCACGGCGACGTAGTGCCCACCCTGAACGGCGACTACCGCCACTACTACACCGCGGTGGCGGCAGCAATCCGCGGCGAAGGCGCCAACCCGGTGCCGGCGGATGACGCGATTGCGGTGATGCAGCTGATCGAGCTGGGGCTGGACAGCGCCCGCAGCGGCTGCGAGCTGCCGGTGTAAAGGCAAATATCAAAACGCTGCGGCCAACCTTGAGCACAAGGTTGGCCGCAGCCTTGTTCCGCAACGCGCGAACGCGCTATTCCCACACCACGCTGCTGACGAACAGGTAGCCGGCGCCGTACACGGTCTTGATCAGGCGCGGATTGTAGGAGTCGTCTTCCAGCTTGCGCCGCAGCCGCGAGATACGCACGTCGATGCTGCGGTCGAACGGCGAGATGTCGTGCTGCCCCAGCAGCTGCTCGCGCGGCAGCACGCGGTTGGGGCGCTCCAGAAAGCGCAGCAGCATCAGCCCTTCGCCGGCGCTGAGCGGGCGCTCGCCGCCGTCCGGCGCGTACAGCGACAGCCGCGCCACGTCGAAACGCCAGCCGGAAAAATGCGCCACCCGTTGCCGCGCCGCGTCGCCGATCTCGCCCGGCGCCTCGCAGCGGCGCAGGATGCTGCGCACCCGCGCCACCAGCTCGCGCGGCTCGAACGGTTTCATGATGTAGTCGTCGGCGCCGCTTTCCAGCCCCATCACCCGGTCGCCGACATGGCCGCGCCCGGTGAGGATGATCACGCCGCAGCGATGGCGCTCGCGGATCTGCCGCACCAGCGCCATGCCGTCCATGTCCGGCAGGCCGAGATCGACGATGCACAAATCCGGCGCCTGCTGCCGCAGCCGTTGCAGGAAGGCGTGGCCGGCGCGGAAGGTTTCGTGACGGAACTGGTACTCCGCCAGCACGCCGCTGATCAGCCGCGCCACGGCCAGATCGTCTTCCACCACGTAGATCAGTTTGTCGGCCGGTGCCGCCGGCGTCAGTTCATTGGGGGACACAGCATCACCTCGTCGAGCATCCGGGCCAGCTGGGCCTCGGTAAAGGGTTTGGCCAGCAGCGGAATGTCACGGGTGCTGTCGTCCTCCGCTTCCGGCGGCGCGGCGTAGCCGCTCATCAGCAGGATGCGGATCGCCGGCCGTTGCTGCCGCGCCAGCGCCGCCAGGCGGCGGCCGCCGAGCCGGCCCGGCATCACGATATCACTCAGCAGCAAGCCGATATCGGCGATGCTGGCCAGCAGCGTCGCCGCCTCATCGCCGTTTTCCGCCTCCACCACCGGGTAGCCGAGCGCGCTCAGCTGCCGCTGCACCACGCGCCGCACTTCCGGATCGTCCTCCACCAGCAGCACCAGCGGCCGTTCGCGACCACCGGCCTTGCCGCTGAAATCGAGCAGGCCGTGCGGCTGCGCCGTCGGCGTGGTGCGCGGCAGGCGCAGGCTGAACACGCTGCCGCGCCCCAGCTGACTGCTGACGCTGACCTGGCCGCCGGACTGACGCGCAAAGCCGTACACCATCGCGAGCCCGAGGCCGCTGCCGCTGCCGAACTGCTTGGTGGTGAAGAACGGCTCGAACACGCGCAGCTGCAGCGCCGGCGCCATGCCGCAGCCATTGTCCGTCACGTCGATGCGGATATAGTCGCCGGCGGCCAGCTGCCACTCGGCGGCGGCACGCGCATCCAGCGTCTCGACGTTGGCCGCAATCTGCAGCCTGCCGCCGTCCGGCATCGCGTCGCGCGCGTTCAGCACCAGGTTGAGGATGGCGCTTTCCAGCTGGTTGGCGTCGGCCATCACGTAGTCGAGCTCCGCCGCCAGCTGGCACTCCAGCACGATGTTTTCCGGCAGCGAGCGCTGCAGCAGCTGCATCATGCCGCGGATCAGCTCGCCGATGCGTACCGGCTGTGCCAGC
This sequence comes from Vogesella sp. EB, assembly GCF_001037925.1. Classification (NCBI taxonomy): domain Bacteria; kingdom Pseudomonadati; phylum Pseudomonadota; class Betaproteobacteria; order Neisseriales; family Chromobacteriaceae; genus Vogesella; species Vogesella sp. EB. The sequence goes on from NZ_LFDT01000012.1 coordinate 64,550, forward strand.
AGCGGCTGCTGGCGGGCAAAACCCAGCAGCCGCCGCACCAGCTCCACGCCGCGCCCGGCGGCGTGCAGCGCCGGGTCGAGATAGTCCAGCAGCGCCGGCTGCTGCTGCAGGTGGCGGCGCAATTCGCCGAGGTTGCCCAGCACCACGGTCAGCATGTTGTTGAAGTCGTGCGCCATGCCGCCGGACAGCTGGCCGATGGCCTCCATCTTCTGCGCCTGCACCAGCGCCGCCTGGGTCTGTTTCTGCTCGGTGATGTCGAAGGACAGCACGAAGCAGCCCAGCACCTCGCCGTCGGCGGCGATCTCCGGCACCAGCGTGCTGCGCGCGAAGATGGTGCTGCCGTCGTCCTTTTCCATCGAGTATTCGTAGCTGAGCTGCTTGCCGGTCAGCGCCTCTTCGACGTAGCGCTGCACCGCGGCGTAGAACTTGCTGCCCAGCGCCTGCGAGATGTGGCGCCCGCTCATCTGGCTGCTGTCGCGGCCGAACCAGTCGGCGTAGCCCTTGTTGGCGTAGCGGTAGATCTGGTCGTGGTCGAAATAGGCGATCAGCGCCGGGATGGTGTCGGTGATCAGCCGCAGCCGCTGTTCACTGCGCTGCAAGTCGGCGCCGAGTTGCACGTTGGCCGCCTGCGCGGCACGCAACTGGTGCCGCGCCTGCTCCAGCTCGGCGGTGCGCTGCCCGACGTGACCTTCCAAATCCTGCTTTTGCTGCTGCAGCAGCCGCGCGTAGGCCTGCTGTTCGGTCTGGTCGGTGTACAGCGCGATGAATCCGCCCTGCGGCAACGGCTCGCCGCGCACGCGCAGCACCGAGCCATCCGGACGCAGGCGCTCAAGGTCATGGCGCTCGAAGCGCTGCGCGCGCACCACCCGCTCCGCCACCTGCAACTCCGCATCGCCGGGGCCGTATTCGCCGCGGCAGGCGTTATAACGGATATAGGCTTCGAACGGCGTGCCCACCGCCGCCAGCTGCGGCGGGAAATCCAGCAGCGTCAGGAAGCGCTGGTTGCAGGCCACCAGCTTCAGCTCGGCATCGAACACGGTGACGCCCTGGTCCAGCAGGTCCAGCCCGGACAGCAGCATGGCGCCGGGCGCGGCCTCTGGCGGCGGGTGTTGCATCATCACGACGCTCCTTGGCCAGAAAACACTGGCATAGCGAGTAAAAACCCCATTTTAGAGCAGCGTCACCACAAAATGCCGCGGTGGCAACGATTCGTTACATTTGACACAAAGTTGCGCAAGGTTTTGCCGCAACCATCGACCGGATAACAGTCGGCGCCGCCCTGCCCCGAGCCGGGCCGGACGGCACGACACAAAGCAGCACCACAGGAGAGCCGGATGTCACAAGCACGCAAGCCCTACCAGACCGGTCTTTGCAAGACCGCCGCCAATTTCACCGCGCTGTCGCCGCTGGGTTTCATCGAGCGCGCCGCCAGCGTCTACCCCGAACACATCGCCGTGATCCACGGCAGCCTGCAGCGCAACTGGCGCGACACCTACACCCGGAGCCGGCGCCTGGCCTCGGCGCTGCAACGCCACGGCGTCACCGCCGGCGACACCGTGGCGGTGATGCTGCCCAATATCCCGGCGATGGTGGAGTGCCACTTCGGCGTGCCGATGTCCGGCGCGGTGCTGAACACCCTCAACACCCGGCTGGACCCGGAGGCGATCGCCTTCATGCTGCAGCACGGCGAGGCGCGGGTGCTGATCACCGACCGCGAGTTCGCCTTCACCATCGCGCCGGCACTGGCGCTACTGGAGACGCCGCCGCTGGTGATTGATGTCGACGACGCGGAATACGACGGCCCCGGCGAGCGCCTGGGGCAGATGGAATACGAGGACTTCCTCGCCGGCGGCGACCCGGAGTTTGCCTGGCCGCTGCCGGCCGACGAGTGGGACGCCATCGCGCTGAACTACACCTCCGGCACCACCGGCAACCCGAAGGGCGTGGTCTACCACCATCGCGGCGCCTACCTCAATGCCATCAGCAACATCGTCGACTGGGGCATGCCGCACCACGCCATCTACCTGTGGACGCTGCCGATGTTCCACTGTAACGGCTGGTGCTTCCCGTGGACGGTTGCGGCCAACGTCGGCACCAACGTCTGCCTGCGCCGCGTCGACCCGCGCCTGATTTTCGAGCTGATCAAGCAGCACAAGGTCAGCCACTACTGCGGCGCGCCCATCGTGCACACCATGCTGATCAACGCGCCGGCGGAGTGCAAGCAGGGCATAACCCATCCGGTCAACTGCCTGGTGGCCGGTGCCGCACCGCCGTCGGCGGTGATCGAGGGCATGGAGAAGCTCGGCTTCAACATCACCCACGTCTACGGCCTCACCGAGACCTACGGCCCGGCCGCGGTCTGCGCCAAGCAGCCGGCGTGGCAGGCGCTGGACCTGTCCCGCCGCACCGAACGCAACGGCCGCCAGGGCGTGCGCTACACCATGCAGCACGGCATGACGGTGCTGGATCCGGAGACGATGCAGGAAGTGCCGCACGACGGGGAGACCATGGGCGAGATCATGTTCCGTGGCAACCTGGTGATGAAGGGCTACCTGAAGAACGAGGCCGCCACCGCCGAGGCGCTGGCCGGCGACTGGTTCCACACCGGCGACCTGGCGGTGATCCAGCCCGACGGCTACGTCAAGATCAAGGACCGCTCCAAGGACGTGATCATCTCCGGCGGCGAGAACATCTCGTCACTGGAAGTGGAAGACGTGCTGTGCCGCTTCCCGGACGTGATCGCGGCGGCGGTGGTGGCATTGCCGGACCCGAAATGGGGCGAGGTGCCGTGCGCCTTCATCGAGCTGCGCGAAGGCGTCAGCGGCGACGAGGCGGCGGTGATCGAACACTGCCGCGCCCACCTCGCCCGCTTCAAGGTGCCCAAGCGCATCATCTTCGGCCCGATCGCGCGCACCTCGACCGGCAAGATCCAGAAATTCCTGCTGCGGCAGCAGACGCGCGCCAGCTCGGCCATCGAGTAAGGCACAAGGTTGGCCGCAAGCTGCGGCCAACCTTGTCGCGGTACCCTGTGCCACCCGGCCGTGGCGGCCACGCCGGTCAGGCAATAAAAACCAACGCCGCGCCCCACCCTGTGGGGCGCGGCGTTATTGCATGAGCGGATGCCGGGCGGTGTTGGCGGCGCCAGCCGCGCGACCGGGCACGGCCGGGTCAAGGCCCGCCGCTAGCGCGCCTTGCGAAAGGTGAGATTGATGCGCTGCGCCCCCAGCAGCGGATGGCTGCCCGGCTGCAGCGGCAGCACACCGTGGTAACGCAGCCGCGCCGGCCCGCCCCACACCACCACGTCGCCGTGCGCCAGCGGCACCCGTTGTGCGCGCTCGCTGCGCTGCAGGCCGCCAAACAGGAACACCACCGGCAGCCCCAGCGACACCGACACGATGGGCTGGCTGAAGTCGCGCTCGTCGCGATCCTGGTGCAGCGCCATGCGCGCGCCCGGCTGGTAGCAGTTGATCAGGCAGGCATCCGGCGCAAAGCCGGGAAAACCGGCCGCCGCCGCCGCGCTGGCGGCCAGGCGCAACCAGTCCGCCGGCAGCGGCGGCCACGGCAGGCCGCTGGCCGGATCCTGTACCGCGTAGCGGTAGCCGCGGCGATCGCTGACCCAGCCGTAGTCACCACAGCTACTCATCGCCACCGACATCGACTGGCCGCCGGGGGTGAGCATGTGGCGCAACGGCGCCTGCGCCAGCAGCGGCGGCAAGGCCTGCAGCAGCGCCGCCGCGTACGGCAGTGCAAAGCCGCGCAGCACCAGCGCGCCGTCCCCGAGCCCCTCCTGCCAGTCCGGTGCCTGGTCGGCAAACAGGTCGGCCGTCATCGCCCGCGCCCTGGTTTGTCCGCGGCGACCGTGACCGCCGCCGCGCCGCGGCTGACCGCGCTCACGACTTGGCCTCGCGCGCCAGCAGCGCCTGCTTGCGCGCCACGCCCCAGCGGTAGCCGGACAGGCTGCCGTCGGTGCGCACCACGCGGTGGCAGGGAATCGCCACCGCCAGCACGTTGGCCGCACAGGCACCGGCCACCGCGCGCACCGCCTGCGGCGCGCCGATGCGCCGGGCGATATCACGATAGCTGGCGGTCTCGCCGGGCGGAATCTCGCGCAGCGCCTGCCACACCCGCTGCTGGAAGGCGGTGCCGCGCACGTCCAGCGGCAAATCCAGCCCCAGCGCCGGCGCCTCGACAAAGCCGACCACCGTCGCCACCAGCTGCTCGAAGTCGGCGTCACCACCGATCAGCTCGGCGCGCGGGAAGCGGTCCTGCAGCTCGTGCAGCAGCGCCTCGGCATCATCCCCCAGCGAAATGGCGCACACGCCGCGCTCGCTCTGCGCCACCAGGATCGCGCCCAGCGTGCACTGGCCGATGGCGAAGCGGATCACCGTGCGCTCACCACCGGCGCGGTAGTCGCCCGGCGTCATGCCCAGCACCGCGTCGGCCTGCGCGTAGAAGCGGCTATTGGCGTTGAAACCGGCGTCGAAGATCGCCGCCGTCACCGTGTCGTGCTGCTGCAGCCCGTTGCGCACCCGCTCGGCGCGGCGCGCGGCGGCGTAGGCCTTCGGCGTCAGCCCGGTATGCTGCTTGAACAGGCGGTGGAAGTGGTAGCGGCTGAGGCCGACCGCTGCGGCCAACGTTGCCAGGTCCGGCAGCGTGTCCGCGCTGTCGATCAGGCGGCAGGCGGCGGTCACCTTCTGCGCGTGCTGCTGCGCCAGCGGCGGCTGGTCCGGCTTGCAGCGTTGGCAGGGGCGGAAGCCGGCACGTTCGGCATCGGCGCAACTGGCGTGAAAACGCACATTCTCCGGCCGCGCCTGCCGCGCCGCACACGACGGCCGGCAGTAGATGCCGGTACTCTGCACCGAGTAATAGAAGCGGCCGTCGGCGCGTGCATCGCGTGCCAGCACCGCCGCCCAGCGCGGGTCGCCCTCCGTTGCCGCCGCCAGGGCGCGCCGTTTTGCTGTCGCGGTCATGGTCATGTCCTTTGTACTCGTCAGCTACCGTATGAGCCTACTGTAGCCAACGCGGCGGCGCCCGGCATCCCGCCGCTTGCTGCCGAATTCGCCTATTTTGCGACAGTGGCCGCCATTGCAACAGGCCGGCGCAAGAAACAGGATGCGGCCGGCACGGCGCAGGGTTAGCGTGCCCTGTCTGCCATCCGCCGCCCTGCCGCCCATGACCACCCTGCCGCATGATTCCTACCACGCCGCCAGCCGGCATCTGGCCGCCATCGACGCTGACTGGGCGCAGCTGGTGGCCGAGGTCGGCCACTGCCGGCTGCAGCCCAAGCCGGCGCGCGAGCCGTACGAGGCGCTGGTGCGCGCCGTCGCCTACCAGCAACTGCACGTGCGCGCCGGCGATGCCATGCTGGCGCGGCTGCTGGCCTGCCAGCCGCAGCCAGCGTTCCCGACACCGGCACAACTGCTGGCGCTGGACACCGGGCAATTGCGCGGCTGCGGCTTTTCCGGGCGCAAGGTCGCCACCATCCACGCCATCGCCGCCGCCACGCTGGACGGCCGCGTGCCGTCGCGGCGGGAGGCGGCGCAGCTATCCGACGACGTGCTGATCGAGCGGCTGGTGACGCTGCCGGGCATCGGCCGCTGGACGGTGGAAATGCTGCTGCTCTACACCCTGGCACGGCCGGACATCCTGCCCGTCGATGATTTCGGTGTGCGCGAGGGCTACCGCTTCCTGAAAGCGCTGCCGGCGCTGCCTAGCCGGCGCGAGCTGCTGGCCGCCACCGCCGCCTGCAGCCCCTACCGCAGCATCGCAACCTGGTATCTGTGGCAGGTGCCGAGCCTCGCCGACTACCAGCCGCGGCTGGGCAAGCGCCGCTCGGCGGCGACCGGCACCAGCTGACACCTCAGCCAACCGTAAAGGTTGGCCGCAAATAAAAAACCGCCTGCCCGGCAAGCCGGACAGGCGGTTGATACTGGCGTCAGGGTACGGGCTTAGGCGCCGGTTTTCAGGCCGAAGGCAGCGTCACCGCTGGCCGGAGCGGCAGCCGGATTGTCCAGCAGCGCCTTGATCGACAGACGCACGCGACCGCGGTCGTCCATCTCGATCGCTTTCACTTTCACGATCTGGCCTTCCTGCAGGTAGTCGGCCACGTTCTTGATGCGCTCGTGGGCGATCTGCGAAATGTGTACCAGACCATCCTTGCCCGGCATGATCGAGACGATGGCGCCGACGTTGTTGTCGAGGATCTTCACGACCGGACCTTCGTAGACCTTGCCCACTTCCACTTCGGCAGTGATCTCTTCGATGCGCTTCTTGGCCGCTTCCGCGCTCTCGGTCGAAACCGAAGCGATGGTGATGGTGCCGTCTTCGCCGATATTGATCTCGCAACCGGTGTCCTTGGTGATGGCGCGGATGGTTTCGCCGCCCTTGCCGATCACTTCACGGATTTTCTCCGGGTTGATCTTCATCACGTACAGGCGTGGTGCGTGGGTCGACAGCTCTTGCGGGCCTTCGATCGCCTCTTTCATGTGACCGAGGATGTGGATACGGCCTTCCTTGGCCTGCTCCAGCGCGATCTGCATGATGTCCTTGGTGATACCCTGGATCTTGATGTCCATCTGCAGCGCGGTGATACCGGCAGCGGTACCGGCAACCTTGAAGTCCATGTCGCCGAGGTGGTCTTCGTCACCCAGGATGTCGGTCAGCACCGCGAAGCGGTTGCCTTCCAGGATCAGACCCATGGCGATACCGGCCACGTGCGCCTTCAGCGGCACACCGGCGGACAGCAGCGACAGGCAGCCACCGCATACCGATGCCATCGACGAGGAGCCGTTGGATTCGGTGATTTCCGACACGATACGCATGGTGTAGCCGAAGTCGGCTTCCGATGGCAGCACCTGTGCCAGCGCGCGCTTGGCCAGACGGCCGTGACCGATTTCACGACGCTTCGGCGGACCCATGCGGCCGGCTTCACCGGTGGAGTACGGCGGGAAGTTGTAGTGCAACATGAAGCGGTCGGTGTATTCACCGGCCAGCGCGTCGATGATCTGCTCGTCACGCTTGGTGCCCAGCGTGGTGGTCACGATGGCCTGGGTTTCGCCACGGGTGAACAGCGCGGAGCCGTGTACGCGCGGCAGCACGCCGGTGCGGATGGCGATCGGACGCACGGTGCGCGTGTCGCGACCGTCGATACGCGGTTCGCCGGCCAGGATCTGGCCACGCACGATTTCGGCTTCCAGCGACTTGAAGATGCCCTTGATCTCGTTGGCCAGCAGGGTGTCGGTGTCTTCGTTGATCAGTGCGCTCTTCACGGCGTTCCAGGCGGCGCCCAGTGCTTCGGAACGGGCGCCCTTCTGGCGGATGCGGAAGGCGTTGGCGATCATTTCGCCGGAGATGTCACGGATCTTGCCGATCAGCTCGTCGTTCTGGGCCGGTGCGGTCCAGTCCCACATCACCGGGTTCACTTCGTCAGCGAATTCGTTGATGGCGTTGATCGCCGCTTGCAGCTGCTCGTGGCCGAATACCACGCCGCCGAGCATGATCGCTTCGGACAGTTCCTTGGCTTCGGATTCCACCATCAGTACCGCGCGCTGGGTACCGGCAACGACCAGATCCATTTCCGAAGTCAGCAGCTCGGTGCTGGTCGGGTTGAGGATGTATTCGCCGTTGGCGTAGCCGACGCGGGCGGCGCCGATCGGGCCGTTGAACGGCAGGCCGGAGATTGCCAGAGCGGCGGAAGCACCGATCATCGCCGGGATGTCGGAATCCACTTCCGGGTTCAGCGACATCACGGTGGCCACGATCTGCACGTCGTGGTAGAAGCCTTCCGGGAACAGCGGACGGATCGGACGGTCGATCAGGCGGCAGGTCAGGATTTCTTTTTCCGACTGCTTGCCTTCACGCTTGAAGAAGCCGCCCGGGATCTTGCCGGCAGCGTAGGTACGCTCCAGGTAGTCCACGGTCAGCGGGAAGAAGTCCTGGCCCGGCTTGACGTTCTTGGAGCCGACAACCGATACCAGCACCACGGTATCTTCAACAGTAACGACAACGGCACCGGATGCCTGACGGGCAACTTCGCCGGTTTCCAGGGTCACGGTGTGGCGACCGTACTGGAACGATTTGGTAACTTTATTAAACACGTGAGGTTTCCTTTGATTTAAGGAATAGAACTTGCAACGGGAACCCCTAGCAATCAACACCGTAACCGATACCGATTCCTAGAGGCTCCCCCCGTTGACTCAATAAGATACTGCAGAAACGAAAAAGTCGCAGACAGGCTGCGACTTTTTCGAATTTAAACCGATTACTTACGCAGACCCAGACGAGCGATCAGAGCGCGGTAGCCAGCGACGTCAGTGCGCTTGAGGTAGTCAAGCAGACGACGACGGGAGCTAACCAGTTTCAGCAGGCCGCGACGGCTGTGATGATCCTTGGTGTTCGCTTTGAAGTGCGGGGTCAGATCGTTGATACGAGCGGTCAGCAGCGCTACCTGAACTTCGGTAGAACCGGTGTCGCCTTCCTGGCGCTGGTAGTCTTTAACGATCTGTGCTTTTTGAGCGGCGGTCATTGCCATAATAATAAACTCCGATATCGGTTTAGGGTGTTGCCACCCGACAAGTGTAGCGAGCCGAAACCCATCCACACTTCACAAGGCGGTTGCCGGAGCAACCATTACCCGTACCGGTTGAAGCAAGCCATCTTCGCTTGCATCCGCCAGTCCGAGAAACTCCCGTGTCTGCGCTTGGTAAACACGAAAGCGCTGCATTGTCGCACAGTTTTGGGCACCGCGCACAGCCTGACCGTGACAAAAACGGCGTGCGTCTTCTGCGGCCAACGTTTGTTCGGGGAAATGCGACACCAGGATATCGACCGGTAGCAGCAAGCCGTCGCGCGCCTCGCGCGGCAGTGCCTCGATGGCTTCCAACGTATGCGCGTCTTCCAGGCGGAAACCGCCGGTGGTGGTACGGCGCAGGCCGGTGAGGTGCGCGCCGCAACCGAGCCGCTCGCCCACATCCTGTGCCAGGGTACGGATATAGGTGCCCTTGCTGCACAGCACCTCGATCACCGCGGTATCGACACCGTCAAACGACAGCAGCTCGATGCGATGAATGCTGACCTCGCGCCCGGCACGCTCGATCTCGATGCCTTCGCGCGCATACTCGTACAGCGGCCGCCCCTGGAATTTCAGCGCCGAATACATCGGCGGCACCTGGGTAATCACGCCGCGGAATGCGGCCAACATTTGCTCCAGCGCCGCGCGGTCAAACGTCACCGGCCGCTCGATGACCACCTCGCCCTCGATGTCACCGGTGGTGGTGACCTGGCCGAACTTGACGGTGGCGCGGTAGCCCTTGTCGGCATCCAGCAGATAGGAAGAAAACTTGGTCGCCTCGCCGAAGCACACCGGCAGCAGGCCGGTCGCCAGCGGATCGAGCACGCCGGTATGCCCGGCCTTGGCGGCGCTGTACAGCCAGCGCGCCTTTTGCAGGGCTCCGTTGGAGCTGACGTCGTAAGGCTTGTCCAGCAGCAGCACGCCGTTGATCGGCAATTTCACCCGACGTGGTGCACTCATGCCTTGTCGCCAGCCTCGTCACCCGCGTCGTCGATCGGCTCGTCGCCTTCGGCTTCGTCCGCCACCGGCTCATCCGCATCGCTGTCCGCGTCCTGGGCCACCGTCACCGCCGTGCCGTTGACCTCATCGATCAGGCGGCTCATGTACACGCCACGCTCGATGGAATCGTCATAGATGAAGTGCAGCTGCGGCGTGGTGAAAATCTGCAACACCTTGCCGATGCCGTTGCGCAGGTAACCGGCGGCACTCTCCAGCGCTTCCTGGGTGATCTCGCGCTTGCCCTCTTCCATCACCGTGTAAAACACCTTGGCGTGGGAGTAGTCGCGGGTCACTTCCACCGCGGTGATGGTGACCCAGCCGACGCGCGGGTCCTTCAGACCCTTGCGGATCAGCTCGGCCAGCTCGCGCTGGATTTGCTCGGCGATGCGATCCGAGCGGGAGAAACCTTTTTTGGCTTTTGCCATGTCTTGTGTCCTGTTCCAGAAAGACAAAGGCGAGCGCTGCCCAGCCAGTGGCCGGGACAACGCTCGCCTGCAGCTTAACACTTACAGAGTACGGGCGACTTCCACGATCTCGAACGCTTCCAGCTGATCGCCTTCCTGGATGTCGTTGAAGTTCTTCAGCATCAGGCCACACTCGTAACCCTGACGCACTTCCTTGACATCATCCTTGAAGCGCTTGAGCGAGTCGAGTTCGCCGGTATGCACCACCACGTTGTGACGGATGAGGCGCACGCTGGCCGAACGCTTGATGATGCCGTCGGTCACCATACAACCGGCGATGTTGCCCACCTTGGACACCGAAATCACCTGACGGATCTCGACGGTACCCAGGATCTGCTCCTTCTTCTCCGGTGCCAGCATGCCGGACATGGCAGCCTTCACGTCGTCTACCACATCGTAAATGATGTTGTAGTAGCGGATCTCGACGCCTTCGCTCTCCGCCAGTTTGCGCGCAGCGGCATCGGCACGGGCGTTGAAGCCGACCACGATGGCCTTGGACGCAATCGCCAGGTTGATGTCGGATTCCGAAATGCCGCCCACGCCGGAGTGCAGGATATTGACTCGCACTTCGTCGGTCGACAGCTTCTGCAGGCTGTGCGCCAGCGCTTCGTAAGAACCCTGCACGTCGGCCTTGATGATCAGCGACATGCTCTGTACTTCGCCTTCCGCCATCTGGGCAAACATGTTTTCCAGCTTGGCGGCCTGCTGCTTGGCCAGACGCACGTCACGGTACTTGCCTGCACGGAACAGCGCAATTTCACGCGCCTTGCGCTCGTCGGTCAGCACCATCGCGTCTTCACCAGCGGACGGCACGTCGGACAGGCCCAGGATTTCCACCGGAATCGATGGACCGGCTTCGTCGATCAGCTTGCCGTTTTCGTCGATCATGGCACGAACACGACCAAAGGCAGTGCCAGCCAGAATCACGTCGCCCTTCTTCAGGGTACCGGACTGAATCAGCAGCGTGGATACCGGGCCGCGGCCCTTGTCCAGACGCGCTTCGACGATGACACCCTTGGCCGGCGCATTGACCGGCGAGGTCAGTTCCAGCACTTCGGCTTGCAGCAGGATGCTTTCCAGCAGCGAGTCGATGCCCTGACCGGTTTTTGCCGACACTTCGACAAACATGGTGTCACCACCCCAGTCTTCCGGCACCACTTCGTGGGCAACCAGTTCCTGACGCAGGCGCTCGACGTTGGCCTCAGGCTTGTCGATCTTGTTCACCGCCACCACGATCGGCACACCGGCCGCTTTGGCATGGTGAATTGCTTCAATGGTCTGCGGCATCACGCCGTCGTCGGCAGCCACCACCAGAATCACGATGTCGGTCGCCTTGGCACCACGGGCACGCATTGCGGTAAACGCTTCGTGACCCGGGGTATCGAGGAAGGTCACCACGCCGCGCGGAGTTTCCACGTGGTAGGCACCGATGTGCTGGGTAATGCCACCGGCTTCGCCGGAAGCAACCTTGGCGCGACGGATGTAGTCGAGCAAGGAGGTCTTACCGTGGTCAACGTGACCCATCACGGTCACCACCGGCGGACGCGGCAGCGCTTCGACGGCTTCGGCCACTTCATCCTTGTCCAGGTACGCTTCCGGATCGTCCGCCTGAGCGGCCTTACCGACGTGGCCCATTTCTTCCACGATGATCAGCGCGGTTTCCTGGTCCAGCACCTGGTTGATGGTCACCATCATGCCCATCTTCATCAGCACCTTGATCACTTCGGCAGCCTTCACCGCCATCTTGTGAGCGAGGTCACCAACGGTGATGGTTTCCGGCACCAGCACTTCGTGCACGATAGGCTCGGTTGGCGCCTGGAAGGCGTGGGCGTTGTTACTGTTCTTGTGCTTGCCACCCTTGCGGCTCTTCCAGTCATTGCTGGCATCGCCACCGCGGGTTTTCAGGCCTTTGCCTTTTTTGCCGTCATTCCAGTCACGACCACCGGCACCACCTTTTTTCGCCGGACCGCGACGGGCATCACCGGCTGGCGCCGGAGCGGCGGCAGGTGCGCCAGGCGCAGCCGGACGCGACGGAGCGGCACCGGGTGCCGGACGGGCACCAGCACCGGCAGGACGGCCTGCACCACCCTGACCCGGACGTTGACCACCGGCACCGGCAGGGCGCTGACCGCCTTGCGGACGGGCACCGTCGGGACGCGGCGCGGCGCCGTCACGGCCACCAGCAGCAGGCTGCATGCGCGGCTGGGTTGGCTTGGCCGAACGTGGCATGTCTTCAGTACGCGCGGCAGGCTTGGCTTCCACCGGTGCCGGCTTGGCGACCGGCGCCGGCGCTGCGGCTTCCAGACGGGCGGCGGTACGGCGGGCTTCACGCTCCTGCTTTTCACGCATCAGCGCTTGCTGACGGGCACGGAATTCGGCCTGACGAGCCTCTTCCGCTGCGCGGGAGGCCAGTTCGGCGTCAGACAGGATCGATGCCGGACGGCTGAGCGTCGGCTGTTTCACTGGCGCTGCCGGAGTTTCCGCAGCGGCAGGCTTGGCCTCCACCTTGGCTTCCGGTGCTTTTTCGGCAGGCTTTTCCGCTTTGGCAGCAACCGGCTTGGCCTCTACCGGCTTCGCCGCTTCCACTTTGGCTGGCTCGGCAACCACGACTGGCTCGGGCTTGGCTTCCACCACCGGTGCGGCAACCGCTACCGGCGCCGCTTCCACTGGCGTAGCAACCGCCTTCGGTGCCTCGTCTTCCGGACGCACGAACACGCGCTTCTTGCGGGTTTCCACCTTCACCGTGCTACCCGTTGCGCTCTGCACTTCGGAAGTCTGTTTGCGGGTCAAGGTCACCTGGTTACCGTCGCGCGCACCGTGCGAGGTTTTCAGGAAGTCCAGCAAACGCTTCTTGTCACCCTCGGTCAGGGTTTCTTCCAAACCGCGCTTGGCGACACCGGCCTTGTTCAACTGCTCAACGAGCCTTTCAGGAGAAAGGCCAAGCTCACTGGCAAACTGCTTAATATTTGTCAAAACCATGCGTATTCCTAATTCCTCTAGCAATCGTTCCGGGCCTTACTGGTCAAACCAGTGCTCACGAGCCTTCATAATCAAGGCGCGGGCAGCCTCGGACTCCATGCCGGTCATGTCGACCAGATCGTCAACGGCGAGATCGGCCAGGTCGTCACGGTTAGTCACGCCGTTTTCGGCCAGCTTGCGCAAGAGCTCGGCATCCATACCTTCCAGATCCTTGAGCTCGTCGGCCACTTCTTCCACTTTTTCTTCCGAGGCAATGGCCAGGGTCAGGATGGCATCGCGGGCCCGGCTGCGCAGTTCATTCACCAGCGCATCGTCGAAACCTTCGATTTCCAGCATTTCCGCCACAGGCACATACGCCACCTCTTCCAGCGTAGCAAAACCTTCCTGCACCAGCAGGTTGGCCATGTCTTCATCGACACCAAGATGCTGAATGAAGTGTTCGCGCAGCTTGGCATCTTCTTCCAGATGCTTTTCTTCCGCTTCGGTCACGGTCAGGATGTTCAGGCCCCAGCCGGTCAGTTCGGCAGCCAGCTTCACGTTCTGGCCGCTGCGACCGATGGCCAGTGCCAGCTGCTCTTCTTCCACCACCACGTCCATATTGTGGTTGTCTTCGTCAATCATGATGCGATTGACTTCGGCAGGCGACAAAGCGTTGATGACGAACTGGGCAGGATCCGGCGACCACAGCACGATATCGATGCGCTCGCCCGCCAGTTCCTGGGTCACCGCCTGCACGCGCGAACCGCGCATGCCGATGCAGGTACCCTGCGGATCAAGACGTGCGTCGTTGGATTTCACCGCCATCTTGGCACGCAGGCCAGGATCTCGTGCGGCTTCCTTGATCTCCAGCGTGCCTTCTTCGATTTCCGGCACTTCCAGCTCGAACAGCTGAACCAGGAATTCGCGCGCAGTACGCGACAGGATCAGCTGCGGGCCACGGCCCTGGCGGTCAACACGCATCAGGTAGGCCTTGACGCGGTCACCGACACGCAGGTTTTCCTTGGGGATCATCTGATCACGCGGCAGCACCGCTTCCAGACGACCGCACTCGACGATGGCATTGCCGCGCTCGATACGCTTGATGGTACCGACCACGATGCTCTCGCGGCGCTGCAGGAATTCGTTCAGCAGCTGCTCGCGCTCGGCATCACGGATTTTCTGCAGGATGACCTGCTTGGCGGCCTGTGCACCGATACGGCCGAACTCGACCGCTTCCATCGGCTCTTCGATCACGCCATGCAGCTCGATGGCAGGATCACGCTCGCGCGCTTCTTCCAGGCTCAGTTCGCGATCTTCGAATTCCAGCGCTTCGGCATCGACCACGGTCCAGCGACGGAAAGTATGGTACTGACCGGTATGGCGATCGATCTCGACACGAATATCCAGCTCATCTTCATTGAACTTCTTCTTGGTCGCCGAGGCCAGGGCCAGTTCCAGCGCACCGAATACCACTTCACGGCTGACGTTCTTTTCACTTGCCAGTGCATCCACCAGCAACAAGATTTCACGACTCATCCAACCCTCCGAATTTTTTCTTTACCTTATATATGCGGCCAACATCCTGCCCGATCAGAACTCAGGCTCCAGCCTGGCTTTGTCGATATTGGACAGGGGAATGGCCACAATGCGACCATCTTCGAGCTGAAGCTGCAAGACGCTGTCCTGGATGCCCGCGATACGGCCCATGAAACGCTTCTGCTGCTCGACCGGTAAACGGGTTCTTACCTTGGCCAGGCTCCCCTGGAAGCGCACATAATCCGCCTCCTTTTTCAAGGGGCGATCAAGACCCGGCGAGGACACTTCCAGTCGGTCATAGTCGATGTTTTCAACCATGAACAGACGTGTCAGGTGATTACTGGTGCTGACACAATCCTCGACCGTAATGCCGCCCGGCTTGTCGATGAATACGCGGAAGCCACCACCGGGGGTCAATTCAAAATCAACCAGTTCATACCCCAGACCGGGCAGCGTATTCTCAAGCAGCAAACGTACATCCATGGGCATTCGATTCCAGAAATGAAAAATGGGCGAACCGCCCATCCCTTAAAATGGCGCGATTATACCTGATTTCACGACAGATGAAAACCAATGCACCAAGTGCACACCGGAGCCCGCGCTTTGCACTTGCAGTGACATCCTGTACATTTGCAATGATTCCGAACGAGCGTTTGGAATGCAGCTTTGAATAATGCTAAAAAAGATAGATACAACACACCGCACCGAGGGGCTCGGCTGCGGCATCGCATAAACAGCACGATGGAGAAGCCACACGTTATGGAAAAAATCTGGCTAAAAAACTACCAAGCCGGTGTTGCCCACGAGATCGACATCAACGAATTCCAGTCGGTCGTCGAGGTTTTTGAGCGCAGCGTCAACAAATTCCGCGACCGCCCGGCCATGGCGTGCATGGACAAAATCTTGAGCTACGGCGAGCTGGACACCCTGTCGGCCAATTTTGCCTCCTATCTGCAAAACACCCTGCAGTTGGCCAAGGGCGCCCGCGTCGCCATCATGATGCCCAACCTGCTGCAGTATCCGGTGGCGGTGTTCGGCACCTTGCGCGCCGGCTGCACCGTGGTCAACGTCAACCCGCTGTACACCCCGCGCGAGCTGGAACACCAGCTCAAGGATGCCGGCGTCGACACCATCGTTATCCTGGAGAACTTTGCCGGCGTACTGGAGGACGTGATTGCGCGCACGCCGGTGAAAAACGTGGTGATTGCCGCCATCGGCGACATGCTCGGCTTCCCCAAGTCGCTGATCGTCAATTTCGTGGTGCGCAAGATCAAGAAAATGGTGCCGCCGTGGCACTTGCCGGGCCACACCCGTTTCAACGACACGCTGGCACTGGGCAGCAAGCAGCCGCTGCGCAAGGTCGCCCTCGGCCATGACGATATCGCCTTCCTGCAGTACACCGGCGGCACCACCGGCGTCGCCAAGGGTGCGATGCTGCTGCACAAGAACATCGTCGCCAACATGCTGCAGGCCGGCGAATGGGTGAAACCGGTGGTACGCGAAGGCCAGGAAATCATCATCACCGCCTTGCCGCTATACCACATCTTCTCGCTGACCGCGAACCTGATGGTGTTCACCGAGCTGGGCGCCCTCAACGTGCTGATCACCAACCCGCGCGACATCCCCGGCTTCATCAAGGAGCTGAAGAAGTACAAGGTCACCGCGATGACCGGGGTCAACACCCTGTTCAACGCGCTGCTCAACCATCCGGACTTCAAGACCGTCGACTTCTCCACCTGGCGCCTGGCGCTGGGCGGCGGCATGGCGGTGCAGAAGGCGGTGGCGGAAAAGTGGAAACAGGTCACCGGCACGCCGCTGATCGAAGCCTACGGCCTGACCGAAACCAGCCCCGCCGCCTGCATCAACCCGCTGGACCTGAAGGAATACAACGGCACCATCGGCGTACCGGTCCCGTCCACCGAGATCGAGCTGCGAGACAACGACGGCAAGCCGGTGGCGCGCGGCGAGGCCGGCGAGCTGTGCATTCGCGGCCCGCAGGTGATGAAAGGCTACTGGAACCGACCGGACGAAACCGCCAAGGTCATCGACAGCCAGGGCTTCCTCGCCACCGGCGATGTCGCCGTGATCACCGACGACGGCTTCGTGAAGCTGGTCGACCGCAAGAAGGACATGATCCTGGTGTCCGGCTTCAACGTGTACCCGAACGAGATCGAGGACGTGGTGGCCATGCACCCGGGGGTACTGGAAGTGGCCTGCGTCGGCGTCCCCGACGACAAGTCCGGCGAGGTGGTCAAGGTCTTCGTGGTACGCAAGGACATGGGCCTGAGCGAGAAGGACATCATCGAGCACTGCAAGACCAACCTGACCGGCTATAAGGTGCCAAAGGCGGTCGAGTTCCGCAACGAGCTGCCGAAAACCAACGTCGGCAAGATCCTGCGCCGCGCGCTGCGCGCCTGACGCCCTCGCACCCGTCACCGATAAACCCGCCGCCAGGCGGGTTTTTTCATGGCCGGACTCTCTACAGCCGGCTACCATTCGGGCTAGACTAGCGCCACCCGAGGCGACCACAAGGCAACCCGCAACCATGCTCATGCTCCCGTTCCTGAAACTGATGGCCGACAAGAAGGCCAGCGACCTGTTTTTCAGCTGCGGCGCCCCACCGCAGATCAAGATCGACGGCCACACCCTGCCGGTCAACGACAAGCCGCTGAGCGCGGAAAACGTGCAGCGCCTCGCCCACAGCCTGATGAGTCCGGAGCAGATCGACGAATTCGAACGCGAGCTGGAGATGAACTTCGGCACCGCGGTGGACGAGCTGGGCAACTACCGCGTCAACATCTTCCGCCAGCGCGGCAGCATCGGCATCGTCATCCGTTACATCGCGCCGAAGATTCCGTCGCTGGGCCAGCTCAACCTGCCGGAAACGCTGAAGGAGCTGACCTCGCTCAAGCGCGGCCTGATCTTTGTCGTCGGCGCCACCGGCTCTGGCAAGAGCTCGACGGTGGCGGCGATGATCGAACAGCGCAACCAGACGCAGACCGGCCACATCCTGACGGTGGAAGACCCGATCGAATTCATCTTCGAACACAAGCGCTCGCTGGTGAACCAGCGCGAAATCGGCGTCGACACCCACAGCTACCAGAACGCGCTGAAAAGCGCGATGCGCGAGGCGCCGGACGTGCTGATGATCGGCGAGATCCGCGACGCCGAAACACTGACCCACGCCATCAACTACGCGCAATCCGGCCACCTGTGCATCTCCACCCTGCACGGCAACAACAGCTACCACGCGCTGAACCGCATCATCAGCTTCTTCCCGCTGGAAAACCGCAGCGCGCTGCTGATGGACCTGTCGGCCGCGCTGAAGGCGGTGATCTCGCAACGACTGATCCCCGCCAGCGACGGCAAGCGCCGCCCGGCACTGGAGGTGCTGATCAACACCTCGCACATTGCCGACCTGATCCGCAACGGCGAGATCGACAAGATCAAGGAAGCGATCGAGGCCAGCATGACCGAGGGCGCGCAGACTTTCGAACAGTCGCTGTTCCGCCTGTACAGGGACGGCCTGATCTCGCTGGAAGAGGCGCTGCACAACGCCGACTCGCCGACCAACCTGTACTGGCTGATCAACCACGACAACAGCAAGCCGGAAGACAGCAAGCCGGAAGACGGCGAAAGCTTTGCCGGCTTTACCCTATCCCACTGAACCACAGCCGACGATTACACCCACCATGATTACCCTTTACGGCATTCCCAACTGCGACACCGTCAAAAAAGCCCGCCAATGGCTCAGCGCGCAGGGCATTGACTACGCCTTTCACGACTTCAAGAAACAGGGCATCGCCGCCGACAAGCTGGCGCAATGGATAGACAGCCTCGGCCTCGAGCAGGTGATCAACCGCAAGGGCACTACCTGGCGCGCGCTCAGCGACGCCGAAAAGGCACTGGCGACCATCCCGGCCAGCGCCATCGACCTGCTGATCTGCAAGCCGTCGCTGATCAAGCGCCCGGTGCTGGAGCACAACGGCAAGCTGCACCTCGGCTTCAAGGAAGCCGACTACCAGGAGGCATTCGGCAAATGAGCGCAACCCTGGAACTGACCCGAACCCTGATCGCCCTGGACTCAATCACCCCGCGCGACGAAGGCTGCCAGGAACTGATGATCGCGCGCCTGGAAGACCTCGGCTTCACCATCGAGCGCATGCCGTTCGGTGACGTCAGCAACTTCTGGGCCCATCGCGGCCACGGCGCCCCGCTGCTGTGCTTTGCCGGCCACACCGACGTGGTGCCCACCGGCCCAGTCGACCAGTGGGACAGCCACCCGTTCCAGCCGGTGATCCGCAACGGCCACCTGTTCGGACGCGGCGCCGCCGACATGAAGGCGTCGCTGGCCGCCTTCATCACCGCCAGCGAACGCTTTGTCGCGGCCAACCCGCAGCACAAGGGCACCATTGCCTTCCTGATCACCTCCGACGAAGAAGGCATCGCCACCGACGGCACCGTGCGCGTGGTCGATGCGCTGGAAGCACGCGGCGACGTGATCGACTACTGCATCGTCGGCGAGCCGACCTCGTCGCAGCAATTCGGCGACACCATCAAGAACGGCCGCCGCGGCTCGCTGTCCGGCCACCTGATCGTGCACGGCATCCAGGGCCATATCGCCTACCCGCACCTGGCCAAGAACCCGGTGCACCTGGTCGCGCCGGCGCTGGCGGCACTGGCCGCCGAGGTATGGGATCACGGCAACGAGTACTTCCCGCCGACCAGCTGGCAGATTTCCAACATCCACGCCGGCACCGGTGCCACCAACATCATCCCCGGCAGCTGCGACATCAAGTTCAACTTCCGCTTCTCCACCGAGCACACCGCGGAGACGCTGAAGGACCGCGTGCACCAGATTCTGGACCAGCACGGCCTGGCCTACGAGTTGCACTGGCTGCTGTCCGGCAACCCGTTCCTGACCGCACCGGGGGCGCTGACCGACGCCATCAGCAGCGCGATCCACGAGGTTGCCGGGGTGGAGCCGGAACTGAACACCACCGGCGGCACCTCCGACGGCCGCTTCATCAAGCGCATCGCGCGCGAGCTGGTGGAATTCGGCCCCATCAACGCCAGCATCCACAAGCTGAACGAGTGCGTCAGCGTCGACGACATCGAGCCGCTGTCGCAGGTGTACGAAAAAACCCTGCACAAGCTGCTCGGCTGAGCACAAAGTTGGCCGCAAAAAAGCCGCCCGGATCGGGCGGCTTTTTCATGGCCGGCCAGCACTCAGCTCAGCGTGCGCCGCTCGTACATCGCCTGCGCCAGCGTGCCCGGATCGACATACTCCAGCTCGCCGCCGACCGGCATGCCGCGCGCGATGCGCGTCACCTTCAGCCCCTGCGCCTTCAGCATTTCCGCGATCAGGTGCGCGGTGACCTCGCCTTCGGCGGTAAAGTTGGTGGCCACGATCACCTCGGCCACCACGCCGTCACAGGCGCGCGCGATCAGCCGCTCCAGGTCGATGTCCTTGGGACCGACTCCGTCCATCGGCGACAGCCGCCCCATCAGCACGAAGTAGAGACCGTCGTAGCAGCGGGTCTGCTCCAGCATCAGCAGGTCGGCCGGCATCTCCACCACGCAGAGCACCTCCTGACGGCGCTTGTCGTCGGCGCAGACATTGCACAGCGGCGTCTCGCTGAAGGTGTGGCAGCGCTCACAGTGGCGCAGATTGAGCAGCGCCCGATCCAGTGCCCGCGCCAGCTTGTCGGCGCCGGCCTTGTCGCGTTGCAGCAGATGAAAGGCCATGCGCTGTGCCGACTTGGGGCCGACGCCGGGCAATACCTTCAGCGCGGCGATCAGTTGATCGAGGGACGGTGGATTTTTCATGACAGAACCTGTTGATCACAAAAAAGGTTGGCCGCAAGCACGCACGGCTTGCGGCCAACCTTTGTCGGGGCATGACTCAGAACGGCAGCTTCATCCCGGCCGGCAGGTTCATGCCGGCGGTAAAGCCGGACATGCGCTCCTGCGACAGCGCGTCGGCCTTGCGGCTGGCGTCGTTGAAGGCGGCGGCGATCAGGTCTTCCAGCATTTCCTTGTCTTCCTTGGCATCGTCCAGCAGGCTGTCGTCGATGCTGACGCGCTTCACGTCGTGGTTGCAGGTCATCACCACCTTGACCAGACCGGCGCCGGACTGGCCCTCGATCTCGACCTTGGCCAGTTCTTCCTGCGCCTTTTTCATGTTTTCCTGCATTTGCTGGGCCTGTTTCATCAGACCCGCGATTCCGGCTTTACCAAACATCGTCTTACTCCTGAACGGGTTGTATCGTCTCGGCCAGCAAGGTCGCGCCCATTTCCTGCACGAGTTGCTGTACCACCTTATCGTTTTGCATGATCAGCCTGGCCTCGGCCAGCTGCTCGCGCTTGAAGCGGGCATCCCGCATCGCCGGGGTTTCCACATCCAGCGTCTCGATCGACACGCTGATCTGTACCGCACGGCCCAAGTGCTCACCCAGCACCGTGCGCAGTTTGTCCTGAAAATCGCGCCCCGCCATATTGCGGAACGCCTCCGGCACCGCGAGGTGGAACACCTCGCCGTCCCACAGTTTCAGCGCGGCGTTCTGCGCCAGCATGCGCGCGGCGCCCATTTTGGCGCCCAGCTGGCCGATCAGCGCCGACCAGTCGCCATCAAAGGCGATGACCGCCGGCTCCGCCGGCGTGGCGTCGGCCTCCGCCTGCAGCAACGCGTACTCGGCCAGTTCGCCGTCTGCGTCGCCGGCTGCCGGCAACTCGACCATCTCATCGTCGACCGTATCGGCCGCGTCAACCTCGTCGGCCTCCGCCAGCATCGGCGCGGTCGCTGCCGCAGACGGTGCCACCGGTGCCACCGGTGCCTCGTGCCACGGCGCCAGATCGGCAGGCGGTGGTGGCGCGGTGTCAGCTGCTGCCGCCGCGGGGGCGGGCTCGGGTTCCGCTTCTGCCGCCGGCAGCGGCTCGGCGGCGGCAGGCGGCGTCACCGCCGACTTGCCGCCGATATTGGCCAGCAGCGCGCGCGCTGGCGATGGTGCCGCCGTTACCGGCGCCAGGTTGGCCGCAGGCTGTGGCGCGCCCGGCGCCGGGCGGTTCTGTGCGGCGGCACGCGGCGCCACATCGGCGCCACCCTGTGCCGGATGGAAGGCCAGCATGCGCAGCATGGTCATGCTGAAGCCGGCGTGTTCGTCCGGTGCCAGCGCCAGATCACGACGGCCATGCAGCGCGATCTGGTAGTAAAGCTGTACGTCCTCGGCGCCCAGACGCTGCGCCAGCGCAAACAGCGCGTCACGCTCCGGCTCGTCGGCGGCGATGGCGTCCGGCACCGTCTGCGCCAGCGCCAGCTGGTGCAGCAGCATCGCCAACTCGGCCAGCGCGCTGTCAAAACCGATACCACGCGCCACCAGTGCTTCCACTTCCTGCATCAGGCGCGCGCCATCGGCATCGGCCAGCGCCTCCAGCAAGGCAAACAGGTAGCGCTGGTCGACCGCGCCCAGCATCGCGCGCACGCCGTCTTCGCGCACGTCGCCGACACCGTAGGCGATGGCCTGGTCCAGCAGCGACAGCGCATCGCGCATCGAACCGGCGGCGGCACGGCCGAGCAGTGCCAGCGCCGGTGCCTCGGAGCTCACGCCTTCGGTGTCCAGCACGTGCGCCAGATGGCCGGCCACCTGCTGCGGCGTCATGTTGCGCAGGCTGAACTGCAGGCAGCGCGACAGCACCGTGACCGGCACCTTCTGCGGGTCGGTGGTGGCGAGGATGAACTTGACGTGCGCCGGCGGCTCTTCCAGCGTCTTCAGCATCGCGTTGAAGGCACTCTTGGACAGCATGTGCACTTCGTCGATGATGTAGACCTTGAAGCGGCCCATGGTCGGCGTGTACTGCGCGTTTTCCAGCACTTCGCGGATGTTGTCGATGCCGGTATTGGACGCGGCGTCGATCTCCAGCAGGTCGACAAAGCGACCGGCGTCAATCTGGGTGCAGGCCTGGCACACGCCGCACGGCTCGGCCGTGGTGCCGGTTTCGCAGTTCAGGCTCTTGGCCAGGATGCGGGCAATGGTGGTCTTGCCCACGCCGCGGGTACCGGTCAGCAGGTAGGCGTGGTGCAGGCGCGATTCTTTCAGCGCATTGCTGAGCGCGCGCACCACGTGCTCCTGGCCGACCAGATCGGCGAAGCGTTTGGGGCGCCATTTGCGGGCGAGAACTTGATAGGTCATGGCGGGCGATTCTAGCAGTTTGCGCCCGGTTCAGGGAGCAGGCGTCGCGGCAAAACGCGCCGCCAGGTAGCGGTTGCGGATTTCCTGCGCCAGCTCGTGCGCCACCATCGCGTACAGCGTGCTCTTGTTGTAGCGGGTGATGGTGTAGAAATTATTGAGTCCTAGCCAGTAGCGCATCTCGCCCGGCGCCACTTCCAGTGCGAACAGCACCGCTTTGGCATCGTCACGCACCGGCGCCAGCGGCGATACCCCCATCGCGCGCAGCTCGGCCACGCTGTAGTGCAGGTTGAATTTGTCGGCCAGCAGCTTGTCCAGCGCCTCGCCCGGCGCCACCTCGGCCGGCACCACCACGTCGTCGCCGCCCAGCCAGCCGTGCAGCTGGAAGTAGTTACCGACGCTGCCGATGGCGTCAACGCGGTTGCTCCAGATGTCGCGATGGCCGTCACCGTCGAAATCCACCGCCCACTTGCGGAAGCTGGACGGCATGAACTGCGGCAGGCCCATCGCCCCAGCGTAGCTGCCCTTCAGTGACAAGGCGTTGATGTTCTCGCTGCGCGCCAGCAGCAGCAGCTCGGTCAGCTCGTCGCGGAAGAACGCGGCGCGGCGCGGATAGTCGAAGGCCAGCGTGGAGAGCGCATCGGCCAGGCGGAAGCTGCCGGTGTTGCCGCCGTAGCGGGTCTCGATGCCGATGATGGCGACGATCATTTCCGGCGCGACATGGTATTGCTGCTCAGCACGGCGCAGCGCGTCCTCGTTGGCCTGCCAGAACGCCACGCCCTCGCCCATCAGCCGCTCGCTGTAGAAGTTGGGACGGAACTGGTACCACGGCCGCGCGGTGGACGGCCGGTCCATGATGTTGATGATGTTGGGCTTGAGTTCGACATTGGCGAACACCGCCTCCAGCTCCGGCCGCGTCAGCGCACCGGCGGCGACCTGTTCGTCGATGTAGCGCTGCACGTCCGGCCGCGCCAGAAAGGCGGCATCGGCACGGGCCAGCGCGGCGCACAGCGCCAGCAGGGACAACAGCATCTTGGGCAGAAAAGACATGGCGGATCCGTCAAAAGGTTGGCCGCAAGGCGGCCGGTGATTGAATTCTAGTCGTTGAAATTGAGTGCGCTGGAGACCAGCCGCGCGGTGATGTCGACGATGGGGATCACCCGCTCGTAGGCCATGCGCGTCGGGCCGACCACGCCGAGGGTGCCGACCACCTGGCCGCCCATCCGGTACGGCGCGATCACCACGCTGCAGTCGTCCAGCGTCACCACACCAGACTCGTCGCCAATGAACAGGTTCACGCCCGGCGCCTGCCGGCTCTGCTCCAGCAGCTGCAGCAGCTCGGTCTTGCGCTGGAAGGTGTCGAACAGCTCGCGCAGGCGCTGCAGGTCGCCGCCGAAGTCGTTGGCGCACAGCAGCTTGCCCTCGCCGGACACCATCACCTCGTCGCTGCTCAGGCTCTCGCGGCCGAAACGGATCGCCTCCGTCATCAGCCCGGAGATGTCGCCCTGCAGGCAGGTCAGCTCCTGCTCCATGCGGTCGACCACCCCGGCCAGCGCCTGGCCGGCGTAGTGCTGGTTGAGGAAATTGGCGGCCTCGATCAGCTCGCTGCCGCTGTAATCACGCGGGGTGTTGAACAGGTGGTTGCGCACATCGCCTTCCAGCGTCACCAGAATCAGCAGCACCCGCCGCTCGGACAGGCGCAAAAACTCGATCTGGCGGAAGGCACCGTCCGGGCGCTGCGGCGTCATCACCACGCCGGCAAACTGGGTCAGCTCCGACAGCATCTGCGACGCCGCCTGCAGCACGCGCTGCGGGCTGTCCGGCTGCAGGTTGTGGCGCAGCTCCTGCACCATCGGCGCCGCCAGCGGCTGGATGGTGATCAGGCGATCGACGAACAGGCGGTAGCCGCGCTGCGTCGGCACCCGTCCGGCCGAGGTATGCGGCGACGCAATCAGGCCCATCGCCTCCAGGTCCGCCAGCATGTTGCGGATGGAAGCCGGCGACAGCTCCAGACCGGAGACTGCGGCCAACGTTTTCGAGGCGACCGGCTGGCCGTCGGCGATATAGCGCTCGACCAGCACCTTGAGCAGGCGTTGCGTACGTTCATTCAACATGCAGCCATTCTGGCACAGCTTGGCTTGCCGCCAAAAGCATTACTTGCACCGCCGGCCATGCCAGAAGCAAGCTTGGCCGCCGGGGGTTTTGTGCGATAATCCGGCGCTTGATATCCCGCGCGCCCCTGCCCTTGTGGCGCGCACGCATCGTTGCCTGTCGCTTTTATTTGGCACGCCGGATGAAAACGTACATAATCAAACCCAATCCCTTACACCACACCGTTGAATGAATGGAGCAAGCATGGCGGAGCGTTCCGAAGACAAGAGCAAGGCCCTGAGCGCAGCACTGGCCCAGATCGAAAAGCAGTTCGGCAAAGGCTCGATCATGCGCATGAGCGACAACCAGGTGCATGAAAACCTGCAGGTGATCAGCACCGGTTCGCTCGGCCTTGACCTCGCCTTGGGCGTTGGCGGCTTGCCGCGTGGTCGCGTGGTGGAAATCTACGGTCCGGAATCGTCCGGCAAGACCACGCTGTGTCTGCAAGTGGTCGCCGAGGCGCAGAAGCTGGGCGGCACCTGCGCCTATATCGACGCAGAAAACGCGCTCGACCCGTCTTACGCGCAAAAGCTGGGCGTCAAGGTCGACGAGATGCTGATCTCGCAGCCGGATACCGGCGAACAGGCACTGGAAATCTGCGACATGCTGGTGCGCTCCGGCGGCGTCGACATCATCGTGGTCGACTCGGTGGCGGCCCTGGTGCCGAAGGCGGAAATCGAAGGCGAAATGGGCGACAGCCACGTCGGCCTGCAGGCACGCCTGATGTCGCAGGCACTGCGCAAGCTGACCGGCAACATCAAGCGCACCAACACGCTAGTGATCTTCATCAACCAGATCCGCATGAAGATCGGCGTGATGTTCGGCAGCCCGGAAACCACCACCGGCGGTAACGCGCTGAAGTTCTACGCCTCGGTGCGCATGGACATCCGCCGCATCGGCGGCATCAAGAAGGGCGAAGAGGTCATCGGCAACGAGACCCGCGTCAAGGTCGTGAAGAACAAGGTGTCGCCACCATTCAAGCAGGCGGTGTTCGACATCTTCTATGGCGAAGGCATCTCGCGCGAAGGCGAAATCATCGACATGGGCGTCGAGCACGACTTCATCAGCAAGTCCGGCGCCTGGTACGCTTACAACGGCCAGAAGATCGGTCAGGGCAAGGACAACACTCGCCAGTGGCTGAAGGACAATCCGGAGATCGCCAAGGAAATCGAGCGCAAGATCCGCGAAACCGTCGGCGTACAGGTAGTCGCCAACAAGGACGACGCGGCAGACGAAGAAGAGCTGCTCGACGACACCTTTGATGCCTGATGGCCGGCACTGAAAAAAGCCTGAAGGCGCGAGCCGTCGATCTTCTGTCCCGCCGCGAGTACTCGCGGCTGGAACTGAAGCGGCGGCTCGCGCCGTTTGCCGACAGCGAAGCAGAAGTCGACGCGCTGCTGGAACAGCTGGCCGCCGACCACTGGCAATCGGACAGCCGCTTTGCCGAAGCCTTTGCCAACAGCCGCGGCCAACGTTACGGCAGCCGCCGCCTGGCGCAGGAAATGCGCGAACGCGGCATCGACCGCGACACCATCCAGACCGCGCTGGCCCAGCAGGACGATCTGGCCACCGCACGCGCCATCTGGCAGCGCAAGTTCGGCCGGCCGCCGGCCGACCAGCAGGAGCGGCTGAAACAGATGCGCTTTCTCGCCAGCCGCGGCTTCGGCATGGACATCATCCAGCGCGTGTTGCGCGGCGAGCCCGACGACGAATAGGCTGCGCCGCACTTGCCAGCACCGGCCACGCTTGCCACAATCGGG
Organism: Vogesella sp. EB; assembly: GCF_001037925.1. Classification (NCBI taxonomy): domain Bacteria; kingdom Pseudomonadati; phylum Pseudomonadota; class Betaproteobacteria; order Neisseriales; family Chromobacteriaceae; genus Vogesella; species Vogesella sp. EB. Next base: position 91,173 of record NZ_LFDT01000012.1, read on the forward strand.
CATCACTTTTTGCACCGCGCCACCGCAAGGTTGGCCGCAACCCGAATTCACTGAAGATACTGACCAATCACCATGAAAACAGCTGAAATCCGCCAGAAGTTCCTCGACTTCTTTGCCTCGAAAAACCATCAGGTGGTTGCCTCCAGCAGCCTGATCCCCGGCAACGACCCGACCCTGATGTTCACGGTGGCCGGCATGGTGCAGTTCAAGGACCTGTTCCTCGGCTTCGAAAAGCGCGACTACACCCGCGCCACCACCAGCCAGAAGTGCCTGCGCGCCGGCGGCAAACACAACGACCTGGAAAACGTCGGCTACACCGCGCGTCACCACACCTTCTTCGAAATGCTGGGCAACTTCAGCTTCGGCGACTACTTCAAGCAGGACGCCATCACCTACGCCTGGGAGTTCCTCACCGGCGAGCAATGGCTGGCGCTGCCGAAAGACAAGCTGATGGTGACCGTCTACGCCAGCGACGACGAAGCCTACGACATCTGGCACAAAACCGTCGGCCTGCCGGCGGACAAGATCATCCGCATCGGCGACAACAAGGGTGCACCGTACGCGTCCGACAACTTCTGGACCATGGGCGACACCGGCCCGTGCGGCCCTTGTACCGAGATTTTCTATGACCACGGCGAAGAAGTCGCCGGCGGCCCACCGGGCAGCCCGGACGAAGACGGCGACCGCTTCATGGAAATCTGGAACAACGTGTTCATGCAGTTCAACCGTGATGAGAGCGGCACCCTGCACCCGCTGCCAAAGCCGTCAGTGGATACCGGCATGGGTCTGGAGCGCCTGTCCACCGTGCTGCAGCACGTGAAATCCAACTACGAAACCGACGCCCTCGCCTGCCTGGTGCGCGCCGCCGCCCGCGAAACCGGCATCGAATACAGCCAGAGCGTGCCGTCGCTGAAAGTGATCGCCGACCACATCCGCGCCTGCTCGTTCATGATCGCCGACGGCATCCTGCCGTCCAGCGACGGCCGCGGCTACGTGCTGCGCCGCATCGCACGCCGCGCCATCCGCCACGGCTACAAGCTGGGCCAGAAAGGCCTGTTCTTCCACAAGATCGTCGCCGACCTGGTGGCCGAGATGGGCGATGCCTACCCCGAGCTGCGCCAGAAACAGGCAGTGATCGAGGACGCGCTGCGCCAGGAAGAAATCAAGTTTGCCGAAACGCTGGAAACCGGCATGGCGCTGGTCGATGCCGCGCTGCAAGGCGGCAAGACCGCGATGGACGGCGACACCGTGTTCAAGCTGTACGACACCTTCGGCTTCCCGGTCGACCTGACCGCCGACATCTGCCGCGAGCGCCATATCGAGGTCGACATGGCCGGTTTCGAGCGCGCGATGGAAGAACAGCGCACCCGTGCCCGCGCCGCGTCCGCATTCAAGGTCGCCGGCAGCGTCAGCTACGATGGCGCCGATACAAGCTTCCACGGCTACAGCAACCACAGCGTCGATGCCAAGGTGATCGCGCTGTACAAGGGCACCGAGCCGGTACAAACGTTGGCCGCAGGCGATGAAGGCATCGTGGTGCTGGACAACACCGCGTTCTACGCCGAAGGCGGTGGCCAGGTCGGCGACATCGGCGAGATCTCCGCCGCCGGTGGTGTGGGCGCCCTGTTCGATGTCAACGACACCCAGAAGATCAAGTCGGCGGTATTCGGCCACACCGGCCGCCTCGCCAAAGGCAGCCTCAATATCGGCGATACCGTGCAGGCCACCATCGACCTGCACAAGCGCCTGGCTACCGCGCGCAACCACTCGGCCACGCACCTGCTGCACGCCGCGCTGCGCAAGGTACTAGGCAGCCACGTCGCACAGAAAGGCTCGCTGGTCAACGCCGAACGCACCCGTTTCGACTTCGCCCACGGCCAGCCACTGAGCGCAGAAGAGATCGCCGAGATCGAACGCGTGGTCAACCACGTGGTGGCGGCCAACCACGAAGTCAAGGCCAGCCTGATGGGCTACGACGACGCCATCCGTGCCGGCGCCATGGCGCTGTTCGGCGAGAAATACGGCGATGAGGTGCGCGTGCTGCAGATGGGCGACTTCTCCGCCGAACTGTGCGGCGGCACCCACGTCAACCGTACCGGTGACATCGGCTTCTTCAAGATAGTGGCCGAAGGCGGCGTCGCTGCCGGCGTGCGCCGTATCGAAGCGGTGACCGGCGAAGGCGCGGTCGCCTACGTCCAGGCCCAGGACAGCCTGCTGAAGAGCGCTGCGGCCAACCTCAAGGCGCAGACCAGCGACGAGGTGCTCAGCAAGATCGGCGCGCTGCAAAGCGAACTGAAGGCACTGGAGAAGGAGCTGGCCGCCGCCAAGGGCAAGCTGGCGGCCTCCGCCGGTGACAGCTTGGCGGAACAGGCCATCGAGGTGAACGGCGTCAAGCTGCTGGCCGCCGAGCTGGAGGGTGTCGACAGCGCCGCGCTGCGCGACCTGCTCGACAAGCTGAAGGACAAGCTCGGCTCCGCCGTGATTGCCTTGGGCAGCAAGTCTGACGGCAAGGTGGCACTGATTGCAGGCGTCACCAAGGACCTCACCGGCCGTTTCAAGGCCGGCGAGCTGGTCAACCATCTGGCACAGCAGGTTGGTGGCAAGGGCGGCGGTCGTCCGGACATGGCCCAGGCCGGCGGCACCCAGCCGGAAAACCTGAGCGCGGCCATCGCCAGCGCCAAGGACTGGCTGGCCGCCAAGTAAGTCACGCCAGCGGCAAACAAAAAGCCCACCTTCCGGGGTGGGCTTTTTTTATGCGCTCTCGCCGCCAGCATGGTGCGGGTCAGAGCCGATCGCCCTGACAACAGGGTTGCGATGGCAGAACGCCCTAACCCAGCCAGCGCGCAGTGGCGAAGCCGGCAATGGTCAGCAGCAGCGAGCCGAACAGGTGCAGCGACACCGCCAGCAGTGCGGTGCCATAGCGCTGCAACTGCAGCAAGGACACCACCTCCAGCGAGAAGGTGGAAAACGTGGTCAGTGCACCGAGAAAACCGGTGAAGATGAACAGCCGCCACTCCGGCAGCCAGTGCGGATTGGCCACGAACAGCCCGGCAATCAGCCCCACCAGATACGCGCCCAGCCAGTTGGCGACCACGGTACCCGGCGGAATGGCCGGAAACAGACGGTTGAGTTGCGCCGCAAAGCTCCAGCGCAGCAAGGCGCCCAGCACCGCCCCACTGGCAATCGCCACTATCGACTTGATCATGCCGTTTCCTCCATTTGCTGCCACATGCTCAACAAAAAACCCGCCGGAAGGCGGGTTTTTGATTTGGCTGGCTCCCCGACCTGGACTCGAACCAGGGACCTGCGGATTAACAGTCCGTCGCTCTACCGACTGAGCTATCAGGGAACATTCAAACTTGTTACTACTGACATCAAGCCAGACATCACATCGACCGGCTTGCTGT
>NZ_LFDT01000013.1:0-83979 GCF_001037925.1 Vogesella sp. EB
GCGCAACAACGCGCCCAAACGCAATCCGCAGCAGGAGCCGAACGGCAACTACTTCCATGACGACGGCCCGCGCCAGCCAACGCTGACACTGCACGCACTGGGCATTTCGCCGACCGAAGATGCCCCGCTGCGCAAGCCGGCGGGCCAGCCGCGCAACGGCGGCAGCGGCAAACCGGCCGGCGGTGGTGGCAAGCCACGCCAGGGCGGCAGCGGCAAGCCGCGCCAGACCTCGGCGCTGTTCAGCCCGCCGAAGCGCTAAGCGCCAAGGTTGGCCGCAAACAAAAAACCACCGCAATGCGGTGGTTTTTTTCGTTTCGCGACTGCCGACAGCCTCAGCGCGACCACGCCGCCAGGTGCAGCGCCAGCCGCCGCAACATCGCCGCCGTGGCACCCCAGATGAAGTAGTCGCCGTAGCTGATCGCATAGTAGTGGCCGCTGAAGCCATCGCGTTGCACCGCATGGCGCTGGTAGGCGGCGACATCCATCAGGTGCGCCAGCGGCACGAAGAACACCTCGTCGACCTCGTCCGGTGCCGGCACCGGCTGGAACGGCTGCGCCAGCAGGCCCAGTACCGGCGTCACCTCGTAGCCGGTGATGGTGACGTAGGGCGGCATCACCCCGGCCAGCTGCACCAGCGCCGGCGAGAGGCCGACCTCTTCCTCCGCCTCGCGCAAGGCGGCACTGGCCGCGTCCGCGTCCTGCGGTTCCAGTTTGCCGCCGGGCAGGCTGATCTGGCCGCCATGACTGCGCAGGTGCGCGGTACGCCGCGTCAGCAACACGCTGGGCTCACCCTGCTGCCAGACGATGGCCAACAATACCGCCGCCTGGCTGCGCGCCTGCGGCCGCGGCAACAGACCCTCGTCATCCACCGCCGCCGGCATCTGCGCCAGTGCCGCGGCAAACCAGGCGTGGGCACGCTCGAACTCGGCAGGCCACATCAGTTATCCCGTCCTTTCCGTTGCGCCGCCAGCTTGGGCAGCGACAGCTCGCCCCAGTGCGCCAGCAGGCGCAGCGCCACGCCGGCGACGAATACCAGTTGCACCGCCAGCAGATGATCCCAGCCGAAGCGACTAAGCACGAACAGCAGTGCCGCCACCACGATCGACACCGTACCGTAAAAATCCTTGTGCAGGATAAACGGCACGTCGTTGACCATCATGTCGCGCACGATGCCGCCGCCGACCGCGGTCACAAAGCCGAGCAGGATCACGCCGAAGGCATTGAGATGGAACTCCACTCCCAGCTTGGCCCCGGCCAGGCTGAACGCCACCAGGCCGATGGAGTCGGCGATGATGAACAGCGTGGTCAGCACCTCGTTCTCGCGCTTGTGCAGGCGCACCAGCCACGCCAGCAGCACCGTCAGCGCGATCACCACCAGATTGGTGTTATCCAGGAAAACCATCGGCATGCGACCAACCAGCATGTCGCGGATGATGCCACCGCCAATCGCGGTCAGCAGCGTGACAATCACCACCCCCAGCAGGTCGAGATGCTTGCGCACCCCCAGCAGATAGCCGGAAACGGCAAACGCCACCGTGCCGATGATCGAATAGCCGTCCAGATCCAGCAGCAAATCCATCCAGTTCATTATTTCGCTTCTGCAAAGAAAAACGCCAGGGAAACCTGGCGTTTGAACAGTCATGCCTGGCGTCTTAGCGACGCATCGAATCAAAGAAAGCCAGGTTGGTCTTGGTGGCCTTGATCTTGCCCAGCAAGAACTCCATCGCCTCCAGATCGTCCATCGGGTACAGCAGCTTGCGCAACACCCAGATACGCTGCAGCTGGTCCTGCTGGATCAGCAGCTCTTCGCGGCGGGTGCCGGAGCGGTTGATGTTGATCGCCGGGAAGGTGCGCTTCTCCGCCATGCGGCGGTCGAGGTGCAGTTCCATGTTGCCGGTACCCTTGAACTCCTCGAAGATCACGTCGTCCATGCGCGAACCGGTATCCACCAAGGCGGTAGCGATGATGGTCAGCGAGCCGCCTTCTTCGATATTACGTGCCGCACCGAAGAAACGCTTCGGACGCTGCAGCGCGTTGGCGTCGACACCGCCGGTCAGCACCTTGCCGGAGGACGGGATCACGGTGTTGTAGGCGCGAGCCAGACGGGTAATGGAGTCCAGCAGGATCACCACGTCCTTCTTGTGCTCGACCAGACGTTTCGCCTTCTCGATCACCATTTCGGCAACCTGCACGTGACGGGTGGCCGGTTCGTCGAAGGTCGAGGACACCACTTCGCCCTTCACCGAACGCTGCATCTCGGTCACTTCTTCCGGACGCTCGTCGATCAGCAGCACGATCATTTCCACTTCCGGATGGTTGGTGGTAATGGCGTGCGCGATGTGGGTCAGCATCACCGTCTTGCCAGACTTTGGCGGCGCCACCAGCAAGGCACGCTGGCCTTTGCCGATCGGCGCGATCAGGTCGATGATGCGGCTGGTGATGTTTTCTTCGGCCTTGATGTCGCGTTCCAGCACCAGACGTTCGGTCGGGAACAGCGGCGTCAGGTTTTCGAACAGGATCTTGTGCTTGGCCGCTTCCGGCGGGCCGCCGTTGACCTTGTCCACCTTGACCAGGGCAAAGTAACGCTCGCCCTCTTTCGGCGTGCGGATTTCGCCGTCGATGGTGTCGCCGGTATGCAGGTTGAAGCGGCGGATCTGCGACGGACTGACATAGATATCGTCAGGACCGGCCAGATAGGATGCTTCAGGGCTGCGCAGAAAGCCGAAACCGTCAGGCAGCACTTCCAGGGTGCCCTCACCGAAGATGCTTTCGCCTTTTTTGGCCTGATGCTTCAGGATGGCAAAGATGAGATCCTGCTTGCGCAGGCGGTTGGCACCGTCGATCTCGTTGGCGATGGCCATTTCTACGAGTTCGCTGACGTGCTGATGCTTGAGATCGGATAAATGCATGGTATGTGTGGCGTCGACCGGTAACGGGACAAAAAACGGGATGCGCTGCTAGTGAGTACGGGGGAAATCAGATGAGAATCGAGCGACCGTGTCAGGTCGCTCGACTTTTGAAGATCTGGCTTGAAGATAGCCGATCAGTACAGGCGTGTCAATTCAATCAGGCCAGGTTATTGTTCAGGAATTCAACCAGTTGCGTTTTGGACAAAGCGCCAACCTTGGTTGCGGCCACTTCGCCGCCCTTGAACAGCATCAGCGTCGGGATGCCACGGATGCCGAACTTCGGCGGAGTGGCTTCGTTCTGGTCGATATTCAGCTTGGCAACGGTCAGACGGCCCTGATATTCCTTGGCAACATCATCCAGGATCGGTGCAATCATCTTGCAGGGACCGCACCACTCGGCCCAGTAATCCACCAGCACCGGCTGCTCGGACTTAAGTACTTCTTGTTCGAAAGAATCATCAGTCACATGCAGGATCAGGTCGCTCATCGTCTTCCTCTCGAAGTCTGTCAATTTCAGGTTTGATGGGCGATGGTAGCAATACCCGGCACAGGCAGCAAGCCTTGACAGGGGCTGTTTCAACACACCGCGCACGACAAGCACAGAGAGAACAAACACTGTCGGACAATAGGCGGTTATAATGCGCGCTTGCTTGAAAATAACGAAGGATTCAACATGGGTTTCTTGCAGGGTAAAAAGATCCTGATTACCGGCATGATTTCTAACCGGTCGATTGCCTACGGTATCGCGCAGGCCTGTCACCGTGAGGGCGCGGAACTGGCGTTCACTTATGTCGTAGACAAACTGGAAGACCGCGTCCGCGAAATGGCCGCCGACTTCGGCAGCACACAGGTATTCCGCTGCGACGTACAGAACGATCAGGAAATCGAGCAGCTGTTTGCTGACCTTGGCAAGGAATGGGACGGCCTCGACGGCCTGGTACACGCCATTGCATTCGCCCCGCGCGAGTCGCTGGAAGGCGATTTTCTCGACGCACTGACCCGCGAAGCATTCCAGACCGCACACGACGTGTCGGCCTACAGCTTCCCGGCGCTGGCCAAGGCCGCCCGTCCGATGATGCAGGGCCGCAACGGCGCGCTGCTGACCCTGTCCTACCTCGGCGCGGTGCGTGCGATCCCGAACTACAACGTGATGGGTCTGGCCAAGGCCAGCCTGGAGGCTTCGGTCCGCTTCATGGCAGCTAGCCTGGGCAAGGACGGCATCCGCGTGAACGCCATTTCCGCCGGCCCGATCAAGACCCTGGCCGCAGCCGGCATCTCCGGCTTCGGCAAGCTGCTGTCGATGGCGGCCAACCAGTCCTGCCTGCGCCGCAACGTGACCACAGAAGAAGTCGGCAACACCGCTGCCTTCATGCTGTCCGACCTGGCGTCGGGCATCACTGGTGAAATCACCTATGTCGATGGCGGTTTCAGCATCAACTCGCTGAACGTACCGGACGCATAAGCAGACGCCGGCAGGCGGTGCGAGACAGCACTGCTCGCCGGCAATGAAATCGCAGTCGATGGCGCGATGAGTGCCGCAGCAGCGTCATCGCCCCGCCTTGCAGAGCATACGCTTTTCAAGGACACGCGCGAAAAACAGGAGGCATCAACTACCCCGGTAGTGATGCCTCTTGTCGCATCCAACCCGCCCTCGCCCCCCCCCCACAGCAACACGCCTGCTGAGCATCGCCGGCAGGCAGCGGACCAGCCATCGCCCGCACCCGCTCTCGCCGCCGCGCCTGCCGCCAACGCCATTCAGTTGCCACACCCCGCAACGACACAACAGCGGCGACAGCTGTCACTTGCCTGCAACTGAATAACACCCATAAAAAAACCGGCACAGAAACCTGTGCCGGTTTTTTGTCCTGCCAGCTGAAACTTACTGGGCAGCGGAAGCAGCAGGGGCGGCGGCAGCACCGGCACCACCAATTGTTTCCATAACTTTCCACTCACCGCCTTCAACCTTGTACACGGTGATACCGCCGTCTTTCAGGTCGCCGTTCTGGTCGTAGGACCAGGCTGCGGAAGTCACGCCGGAGTAGTTGATCGCGGCCAGTTTCGGCAGGTAGTCAGCCGGCTTGACCGAATCCGCTTCTTTCATCGCCGCAATGATCACGCGAGTCGCGTCGTAGCCGTATGGCGAGTAGGTTGCCACGTCAGCGTTGAAGCGAGCCTTGTAACGGGTGGCGTAGTCGCCGCCCTTAGGCATTTTTTCCAGCGGCAGGCCAGCCAGCGAGGCGATGGTGCCTTCGGCTTCCTTGCCAGCCAGCTTCAGGAAGGTCGGGGTCTTGGTCATTTCGCCGGATACCAGCGGTGCCTTCAGGCCCAGACGCTTCATCTGCTTGGCCATCGGGGCAGACTGCGCATCGGCGCCACCGAAGAACACCTCGTCAGGTGCAGTGCCCTTGATCGAGGTGATGATGGCGGCAAAGTCGGTTGCCTTGTCGTTGGTGAACTCGCGCTTCACGACTTCGCCACCAGCGGCCTTGACTGCCTTCTCGAATTCGTCAGCCAGACCCTGGCCATAAGCGGTACGGTCGTCAACGATGACGATCTTCTTGGCGGCCAGCTTCTCAACCACGAACTTGCCCATTACCGAACCCTGCTGGGTATCGGAGGTCATGGAGCGGAAAGTGGTCTTGTAACCTTGCTGGGTGAAAGCCGGGGCAGTCGCCATGGCCACTTGTGGCAGGCCTGCGTCGGAGTAGATCTTGGACGCCGGGATCGAGGTACCGGAGTTGAAGTGACCAACAATGCCGCTTACCTGGTTGTCGACGAATTTCTGCGCCAGCTGGGTCGCAGTTTTCGGGTCGGCCTGGTCGTCTTCTGCCACCAGTTCGAAGGTCACCGGCTTACCGCCGATGGTTGGCTTCTCGGCGTTGGCATCTTCGATCGCCAGGGTCACGCCGTTTTTGTACTCTTCACCGTAGTGCGACTGTGGGCCGGTCAGTGGCGCGGCAAAGCCGAGCTTCACGACTTCACCAGCAGCAGCGCCGGATTGAGCGGCAGATGCGTCGGCCGGGGCTTCTTCTTTATTGCCGCACGCAGCCAAAGTCAGCGCAGCAGCAACAGCGAGGGAAAGGCGGGTCATTTTGGTCAGTTGCATGTTTCTCTTCTCTAGTTATGTCAGGGAAAGACATCGGAACGATTGTGCCGCTCCAAGGCAAAATGCCAAGGTTGGCCGCATTATTCCAATGCGGCCAACCTCAGGCAAGTCTGATTAGTCACCAATGCTCATCAGGCTGGCATTACCGCCTGCAGCTGTGGTGTTTACGCTCACTGCGCGCTCCACAACCAGGCGATGCAGGTTGTAGCCGTCCTCATCCGCTGTCAGCAACGGGATCAGCGCACCGTCACGCTGCGCCAGGGTCTGGCGCAGGCGGTCGGCGGCATCGCCCTCGTACAGCACGGCCGTCACGTCGGCGCTGGCGACATCGCCGCCCTTGGCCACGAAGAAGCCGGCCAGCGTCGCCGGCAAGGCGGCGGTCAGCGCACCGTCCAGCAGCACTGCGCTGTTGCCGGTGGCAAACACCGCCACCAGTTGCTGCAGCAGGCCTTCCAGCGTCAGCGCCAGGCAACCGACGCGGCCGCGGGCGGCGAAGTGCAGGCTGTTGCGCTCGCCGGTCGGGCCTGGCAGCGTCACCATATTCGCCAGCGGCGTGTGGCGGCGGGCATAGGCGATGGCTTCGCGCAGACGGGTCTGGGCGGTCGCGTCAGGCAGTACCTGACCCAGCACGCCCTGCAGGCGGTCCAGCTCGGACAGCGCCGGCACCACCGGGTTGGCCGCCAGTTCCGGATTCCAGCTGGCGCCGCTGAGGCGGTAGACATAGAACGGGCCGCCGGCCTTCGGACCGGTACCGGACTTGCCTTCACCACCGAACGGCTGCACACCGACCACGGCGCCAACGATGTTGCGGTTGACGTAGACGTTGCCGACCTTGATGCGGGCGACGATGTTGTCGATGGATTCGTCGATACGGCTGTGGATGCCGTGGGTCAGGCCGTAGCCGGTGGCATTGATTTCATCCACCACGCGGTCGATATCCTGCGCCGAGAAGCGGATCACGTGCAGCACCGGGCCGAACACCTCGCGTTGCAGCAGGCTGACGCTGTCGATCTCGAACAGGGTCGGCGCCACGAAGGTGCCGTCGGCACACTCCGGCGTCAGCCGCGCCTGGTAGCAGTCGCGCGCCTTGGTTTTCATGCTGTCGATGTGACGCAGCAGGCCCTGCTGCGCTTCGGCGTCGATCACCGGGCCGATATCGGTTTCCAGCAGCGCCGGGTTGCCGACACGCAGCTCGTCCATCGCGCCCTTGATCATGGTGATGACCTTGTCGGCGATGTCCTGCTGCAGGTACAGCACGCGCAGTGCCGAGCAGCGCTGGCCGGCGGAGTCGAAGGCGGACGACATCACGTCGGCCACCACCTGCTCCGGCAGCGCCGAGCTGTCGACGATCATCGCATTCTGGCCGCCGGTTTCGGCGACCAGCGGCACTTCGCCGCTGCGCTTGGCCAGGGTACGGTTGATCAGCTGTGCCACCTCGGTGGAGCCGGTAAAGATCACGCCCTTGACGCGCTCGTCGCGGGTCAGCGCGGCGCCGACCACTTCGCCACGGCCCGGCAGGAACTGCAGCGCACCGGCCGGCACGCCAGCCTGATGCAGCAGCTGCACGGCCAAACCGGCGATCAGCGCGGTCTGCTCGGCCGGTTTGGCCAGTACCACGTTGCCGGCGGCCAGCGAGGCCACCACTTCGCCGATGAAGATCGCCAGCGGGAAGTTCCACGGGCTGATGCACACCACCGGGCCCAGTGCCGGGTGGGTCTGGTTGTCGAATTCGCGACGCACCTGTGCCGCGTAGTAACGGCAGAAATCGACCGCCTCGCGCACTTCGGCGATGGCGTTGGCAAAGGTCTTGCCCGCTTCGCGCACGGCCAGCCCCATCAGGGTGGCCATATGCTGTTCCATCAGGTCAGCCATGCGTTCCAGGCAGGCGGCGCGCTCGGCCGGCGCGGTGGCGGCCCATTGCGGCGCAGCCAATACTGCCTGCTGCAAGGCCAGCTCGACATCGGCGGCGCTGGCTTCCTGGATGGTGCCGACCACGTCCTGCAGGTTGGCCGGGTTCAGCACGTTCTGCGCCACGCCTTCACTCAGCGGGCCTGCGGCCAACATCGGCTTCAGGTGCAGGCTCTGCGCGGCACCGGCATTCAGCGCGTCGTTCAGTTGTTGCAGCACATGCTCGTTGGACAGGTCCATGCCCAGCGAGTTGAGACGCTCGGCACCGTACAGGGTACGTGGCAGGGTGATCTTGCGATGCGGCTCGCCGCCCTGGCGCAGCGCTTCGGCGACCGGGTCTTCCACCAGCTCGTCGATGGACACGCTCTCGTCAACGATGCGGTTCACGAACGAGGAGTTGGCCCCGTTCTCGAGCAGGCGGCGCACCAGATAGGCGAGCAGGGTTTCGTGCGAACCGACCGGCGCGTAGATGCGGCACGGCTTGTCGAGGTTGTCGGCACCGACCACCTGGTCGTACAGGCTCTCGCCCATGCCGTGCAGGCACTGGAATTCGTAGTCCTTGCCGGCGGCAAGGTGGTACACCGCGGACAGGGTGTAGGCGTTGTGCGAGGCAAACTGCGGATAGATCGCGTCCTGTGCCGCCAGCAGGCGCTTGGCGCAGGCGAGGTAGGACACGTCGGTGTAGACCTTGCGGGTGTACACCGGGTAGCCGTCGAGGCCGTCGACCTGGGCGCGCTTGATCTCGGCATCCCAGTAGGCGCCCTTCACCAGCCGCACCATGAAGCGGTGCTTGCTGCGACGGGCGAGGTCGATCAGGTAGTCGATCACGTACGGACAGCGCTTCTGGTAGGCCTGCACCACGATGCCGATACCTTCGAAACCGTCCAGATCCGGATCATTGGCCAGCGCTTCGATCAGGTCGAGCGAGATCTCCAGACGATCGGCTTCTTCGGCGTCGATGTTAAGGCCGATGTCGTACTGCTTGGCCAGCAGGAACAGCTGTTTCAGACGTGGCAGCAGTTCCGCCATCATCCGCTCGTGTTTCATGCGTGCGTAACGCGGGTGGATCGCCGACAGCTTCACCGAGATGCCGGGGCCCTGGTAAATGCCGCGACCGTTGGATTCCTTGCCGATGGCGTGGATGGCGACTTCGTAGTCACGCAGGTAACGCTGTGCGTCGGCCTCGGTCATCGCCGCTTCGCCCAGCATGTCGTAGCTGAAGCGGTAGCCCTTGGCTTCGCGCTCACGGCCATTGACCAGTGCCTCGTCGATGGTCTCGCCGGTCACGAACTGCTTGCCCAGCATGCGCATCGCCAGATCGACACCCTTGCGGATCAGCGGCTCGCCACCCTTGGCGATCAGGCGGGTCAGGGCCGAGGACAGGCCGTGTGCACTGTGCGACGACACCAGCTTGCCGGTGACCAGCAGGCCCCAAGCGGCGGCGTTGACGAACAGCGAGGAACTGTTGCCCAGATGGGATTTCCAGTCGCCGCCGGAAATCTTGTCGCGGATCAGGCGATCGGCGGTAACGCGGTCCGGGATGCGCAGCAGCGCTTCGGCCAGGCACATCAGCGCCACGCCTTCCTGGCTGGAGAGAGAGAACTCATGCATCAGCGCGTCAACACCGCTGGATTTGGTGCGCTCGCTGCGCACTTTCGAAACCAGTTTGGCGGCCAGGGTCTTGACCGAGGTCACCTGCTCGGACGACATCTGCGCCTCGGCGGTCAGTGTCTTGACGCAAGCCTGCTCGTCACGGCGATAGGCTGCCGTAATGGCGTCACGGAGTGCGGTTTGTTTGCGCGCGAATGCCTGAAACTGCATGAGAACTCACCTCTATCAATTTTATTTGCCAACTTGCCTATTGTATACAATCTAAAATTAACTTGTTGGACAATATAAAATATAACGCAAGAACGTTTTCGCCTGCGATCGAAACGCAACAAAAATATAGCCCACCCTTCGGCGACCGCAACAGCAACGCAACACTGCCCCTCCCTGCCCTTACCCATTCATGGCAAGATCATCATCCCGCACCCGCCCGGAAAACCCCGCCATGAGCAACGCCCTGCTGCTATTCAGCCTCGCCGCCGCCGTCCTCACCGTCACCCCCGGCCTTGATACCGCACTGGTGTTGCGCACCGCGATCAACGAAGGGCGTCGCACCGCCTGGCTGGCCGGCATCGGCATCTGCGGCGGCGTGCTGTTGTGGGGGCTGCTGGTGGCCATTGGCCTCGGTGCACTGCTGGCGGCATCGGAAACCGCCTATACCGCGCTACGCCTTGGCGGCGCGCTGTGGCTACTGTGGCTGGGCTGGCAACTGCTACGTGGCCGCAACTCCTCACTGGGCGAGCCGGACGTGCAGCGCACGGCGGCCAGCGGCTGGCAATGGCTGTGGCGCGGCGTGCTAACCAACCTGCTCAACCCCAAGGTCGGCCTGTTCTACGTCACCTTTCTGCCGCAGTTCATCACCCCCGGCGAGGACGTGTTTACCCTCAGCGTGCTGATGGCGCTGATCCACGCATTGATGGGGGTACTGTGGTTCGGCGTGCTGGCGCTAGTGGCGGCACGCGCCGGCGCCTGGCTGCGCTCGCCACGACTGCAGCGCCTGCTCGACCGCGTGCTCGGCCTCGCCTTCGTCGGCTTTGGCCTGCGTATGGCGCTGAACCGCTAGCCGCCCTCGTCCACAGCCGGCAAAACTGCGACAATCGTGGCCATGCCCGTCCGTCAAGCGCATCGGCCTTGGCGTGATGCGCTTGGCGCAACTGCAGCCGTCCCGCAGGCGACCTCGCTGTCACTGCTCGCATCGTTTGCCACCCTATATATGGTGTAGCCATGCAAGTGGCGCCCTGCCCGGGCCGGCTACTGCATGACCAGCCGAACGATTTCATGTTCTGCAACTGAAGCAAGCTCTCCACTTGCAGCCAACCTTGCCGCCACCGCATCAAGGTTGGCCGCAACCATCCGATCCTTACCTGTCGAACCAGCATGCCCTTCACCCTGCAACACGCGGTCCATAGCGAGATCGAGATCAAGAAAAGCCGCTTCCTCGGCTGTGTCGAGCCGATGGCGGACCGCGAAGCCGCGCTGGCACGCATCGCGGCGCTGAAAGCGGCACACCCGGCGGCAGCGCATGTCTGCTGGGCGCTGATGGCCGGCGGCCACTCCGCGGCCAACGACGACGGCGAACCGTCCGGCACTGCCGGTCGGCCGATGCTGGAGGTGCTGCGCCACCAGCAGCTGGAGGGCGTGCTGGCCAGCGTGGTGCGCTACTACGGCGGCGTGAAGCTCGGCGCCGGCGGCCTGGTGCGCACCTACACCGACAGCGTCGCCAGCGCGCTGGGACAGGCGGTGCGGCTGCCACTGATCCGCCAGCAGCAGCTGCAGTGCCTCGCGCCCTACCCGCTGGAAGGCAGGCTGCGCCGCCTGCTGCAGGCGGCTGATGCGCAATTGCTGGCGGTAGAGCATGGCGCGGCAGTGCTGCTCAGCTTCAGCATTGCCGAGTCACAGAGCGCGGCACTGATCGCCAGCCTCAACGAGGCCTGCCACGGCCAGCTGCAGTGGCCGGGCGCGGACTGAAAAGAAAACGGCCCGCAGTGGCGGGCCAAATTGCGACAGGATTGCAGGGACTATCAGCGAAACAGGATGCAACAAGGCAAGCTTAGTCCCGCAAGATTAATGTTCCGTGACAGCCGGTGACGGTGCATTGCGCGCGGCCACACGCTGGCCGCGGGCGTAGATCATTTCCAGCAACTTGCTGCGCGAGGCGATGTGGTGATCCAGATGCCACTCGCGGATCAGTTGCAGCGCGGTATCGAAATACGGCTCGCCCAGATCATGCAGCGGCTGCAACTGGAACGGCTTGCCGGTCTGCAGGCTGAACGCCAGCTGCAGCAGGATTTCGACCTGGGCCGCATCCTGCCCGGACTGCAGGTACAAACGGATTTTCTTTGCTGCGTTCATCTTGCTCCTCGCCACCACCATGACCGTCCGCGCCAGCCACACTGGCGCAATATGAACCGTCATTTATCCTGAACGAATAGCACATCAATATGAAACAAAGCGTCAGCGCTTGCAACCTTGACGCAACAGATATCGATAAAACAGCAACGCACGGTCACAAGCGGGCAGATACACTGAGTATTGTCCACCACGCCATTAATGGAGGCACCGATGCTGAAATATCTGACCCCGCTGCTGCTGGCGGCACTGCTCAGCGGCTGCGCCAGCCTGTCGCGACCACAGCCGGAAGTGCAACTGGCCGACATTCAGCCCACCGGCAAGGCCACGCTGTTCGAGCAGGAGTTCGAGGTCACGCTACGCATCAGCAACCCGAACCAGCAGCCGCTCAGCGCGCAGGGGCTGCGCTTCAATGTCAGCCTCGACGGCGATAACTTTGCCCGCGGCGCCAGCAGCCAGCCGTTCAGCATCCCGGCACTGGGCAACGATACCGTCAAGGTGCTGCTGCACACCTCGCTCTCCGGCTGGCTGAAGCAGCTGGGCAAACTGGCGGGCAACCATACGGCGCTACGCTACGAGATTGACGGCACCGTGTTCGGCGTCGGCGGGCTAGGGGACATGCCGTTCCGCAGCAAGGGCGACTGGCAGCTGCCGGGGCAGTAGCACAAACGCAAAAAAGCCAGCTGCAGGCAGCTGGCTTTTTCAATACTGGCGGAGAGAGGGGGATTCGAACCCCCGTCAGGGTATTACCCTGAACACGCTTTCCAGGCGTGCGACTTCAACCACTCATCCACCTCTCCGTGAGGCGTACTGCAATATCGCACCGCCACAGCGGCACGATGGAAATCTGGCGGAGAGAGGGGGATTCGAACCCCCGTCAGGGTATTACCCTGAACACGCTTTCCAGGCGTGCGACTTCAACCACTCATCCACCTCTCCTAGATGGCCTATCACCGGCGTTTCCGCTCAAGCAACAGAGGAGGCGCATTGTATAAGCGAGTCGGCCGTTGCGCAAGTTTTTTATGCGGTACGGGCGAGACAACGCTAAAATTGGCCGATCGATTCTCTACTGGTGGTTCTCCCGATGCGCATTGCACTTGCCCAGTTCAACCCGGTTGTCGGCGACATCGCCGGCAACACCCGCAAAATCCTCGAGCTGGCCAAGACGGCCATGGCACAGGGTGCCGACGTACTGGTCACGCCGGAGCTGGCACTGACCGGCTACAGCCCGGAAGACCTGCTGCTGCGCGAACACTTCTACCGCGCCATCTACGCCGGCCTCGACGAACTGGAAATGCTGGACGGCATCACGCTGGTGATCGGCCACCCTGCCCGCCTCGGCCACGAGCGCTTCAACGCCGCCACCGTGCTGCGGGATGGCCATAGATTGGGCCAGTACCACAAGATGCTGCTGCCCAATAACGAAGTGTTCGACGAGTGCCGCTACTTCACTCCCGGCGCCGCGCCACTGGTGTTCGAGCAGAACGGCGTCAAGGTCGGCATCATCATCTGCGAGGACGGCTGGTCGGTAGAGCCGGCGGCCGAAGCCGCCGATGCCGGCGCCGAGGTCATCGTGTCGCTGAACGCGTCGCCGTTCCACCGCAACAAGATCGCCACCCGCCACGAGGTGATGCGCTACCGGGTGCAGGAAACCGGCCTGCCGATGGCCTACGTCAACCTCACCGGCGGCCAGGATGAACTGGTGTTCGACGGCGCCTCCTTCGCGCTGAACAAAGCCGGCGAAGTGGTGGCGCAGGCCGCCGCCTACGACGACGAACTGCTGCTGCTGGATGTGGTGGATGGCGACATCGTTGCGGCCAACCTTGCGCCGCTGCCGGACGAACTGGAGAGCGCGTACCGCGCCCTGGTGGTCGGCGTGCGCGACTACATCACCAAGAACGGCTTCCCCGGCGCCCTGCTGGGCCTGTCCGGCGGCATCGACTCCGCGCTGACGCTGGCCATTGCGGTGGACGCGCTGGGCGCCGACAAGGTACACGCGGTAATGATGCCGTCACGCTACACCGCCGACATCAGCGTCGACGACAGCCGCGACATGGTGCAGCGCGTCGGCGTGAAGTACGACGAGATCGAAATCTGGCCGATGTACGAAAGCTTCATGAACGCGCTGGCGCCGTCGTTTGCCGGCCTCCCAGCCGACACCACCGAGGAAAACCTGCAGGCACGCATCCGCGGTACGCTGCTGATGGCGCTGTCCAACAAGTCCGGCAAGCTGGTGCTGACCACCGGCAACAAGTCGGAGATGACCACCGGCTACTGCACGCTGTACGGCGACATGGCCGGCGGCTTCGCGGTGCTGAAGGATGTGGCCAAGACGCTGGTATTCGCGCTGTGCCGCTGGCGCAATACCCAGGGCGAGATAATTCCGGAACGCATCATCACCCGGCCGCCGTCGGCGGAACTTCGCCCCGACCAGAAAGACCAAGACAGTCTGCCACCGTACGACGTGCTGGACGCGATCATGGAACGCTACGTCGAGCACAACCAGTCCGCCGCCGACATCGTCAAGGCCGGCTTTGCCGAGGCCGACGTGGCCAAGGTGGTGCGCCTGCTGAAGATCAACGAATACAAGCGCCGCCAGGCGCCGGTCGGACCGCGCATCACCCATCGCGGCTTCGGCAAGGACTGGCGCTACCCGATTACCAACCGCTTCAGCTGAACGCGGCCCCGCCGGGCGGGTCATAGCAACAGGGACAACCGCCCGCGCCAGTTAAGGATACGCATGAAACAAGCCCTACTCGGCCTGCTGCTGGCCGCCACGCTGCCGGCACACGCCGCCGCGCTGCCACAGTTCAAGGCCTTTATCGCAGGCACCAGGACCCTGGCCGCCGATTTCACCCAGACGGTGAGCGGCAAGCAGCGCCAGGAAACCGCACACGGCACCATGCAGATCCAGCGCCCCGGCAAGCTGCGCTGGACCTACGCCCAGCCGTTCGAGCAGCTGATCGTCGGCGACGGCAAGACGCTGTGGCTGTACGACAAGGAGCTAGCCCAGGTCACCCGCCGTGACCAGGCCGGCGCGCTGGGCAATTCGCCGGCGGCGCTGCTGGCCGGCAGCAACGCCATCGAGCGCGACTACCAGCTGCGCGAAGTCGGCAAGACCGGCAAGGTGGAATGGCTGGCCGCCAGCCCGAAAAAGGCCGACAACACGTTTGAATCGATCAAGATGGGCTTCACCGCCAACCAGCTGGTGGAAATGGAGCTGGCCGACAGCTTCGGCAATATCACCCGCATCCAGTTCAAGAACCTGCAGCGCAACGCCAAGGTCAACCCGGCACAGTTCCGCTTCACCCCGCCCGCCGGTGTCGACGTGGTCGGCGAGTAAGACGCCAACCGCAAAAAAGCCGGACCGCATGGTCCGGCTTTTTTTGCGCCTGCGGCCAACGTTGGCCGCAAGGGCTTACAGCAGCGGCGTCGCCGACAGCAGCAGACCGTCCTCGTCGACATACAGCCAGTGGCCGGGTACGAACTCCACCGCGCCAAAGGCCAGCACCAGATCGCGCTGCCCTTCATTGCGCTTCACGGTTTTCTTCGGGTTGGTATCCAGCGCACGCACACCGATATCCAGCGCGTTGATGGCCACCGAATCGCGGATGCAGCCATAAACCACCACCCCTTCCCAGCCGTTCTTCACCGCCAGCTCGGCAATCTGGTCGCCCAGCAACGCACAGCGTTTGGAGCCACCGCCATCGACCACCAGGATCTTGCCCTTCCCCGGCTCGGCCAGCACTTCGCGCACGCGGGTATTGTCCTCGTACACCTTCAGCGTCACCACCTGGCCGGCAAAGCGGGCGCGGCCGCCGTAGGCACGGAACATCGGCTCCACCACCGCCACGCGGCCCTCGTTGACGTCATAGAGGTCAGTTGTCAGAAAACTCATCAATTTCTCCTTTTCTCGGTTGTGCTCAGGCAATAAAAAGCCGCCTCTGCGGGCGGCTTGCTTGAAACGGGTTACCTCGGCAATCAGGCCGGTTGTACCGGCGTCAGCGACGCCAGCTCGGTCATCTGGTTGCGCTCGTCAACGAACACCAGCTTCGGCGTGTGGCTGGCCAGTTCGCTGTCTTCGTAGGCGGCGAACGAGGCGATGATCAGCAGGTCGCCGGGGGCGGCGCGGCGCGCGGCGGAACCGTTGACCGAGATCACGCCGGAACCGCGCTCGGCGCGGATGGCGTAGGTGGCGAAACGCTCGCCGTTGGTCACGTTCCAGATCTGCACTTCTTCGTATTCCTTGATGTCGGCCGCTTCCAGCAGGTTTTCATCAATGGCGCAGGAGCCGATGTAGTGCAGTTCGGCGTGGGTGGTGGTGACGCGGTGAAGCTTGGATTTCAGCATGGAACGCTGCATGGTTCGGTCTTCCTGTTGTTGCTTGCGGCGCGGCGGGTCAGCGCGCCACTTCGATATTGTCAATCAGCCGGGTGCGGCCCAGACGCGCCGCCGCCAGCACCACCAGCCGCGCCTCGCCGACGTGGGCGATCTCCAGCGTGTCGGCCTGGCGGATCTCGACATAGTCCACGCGCCAGCCGTGGCCGTTCAGCTCGTCGCAGGCGGCCTTTTCCAGCGCCGCATAATTGCTGTCACCGGCCTGCAGCGCCGCGCGGATGGCGGACAGCTGGCGGTACAGCCGCGGCGCCTCGGCGCGCTCGTCACTGCTGAGGTAGCCATTGCGTGACGACAGCGCCAAGCCGTCATCGGCGCGGCCGGTATCCACCGGCACGATCTCGATCGGCATGTTGAGGTCGTCGACCATGGCGCGGATCACGTGCAGTTGCTGGAAGTCCTTCTTGCCGAAGCAGGCGACGTCCGGCTGCACGATGTTGAACAGCTTGGCGACCACGGTGGCCACGCCGCGGAAGTGGCCGGGGCGGAAGGCACCGCACAGCTCGTTCTGGATATGCGGCGGCTCGACGTTGAAGTCCTGCTTGATGCGCGGATACAGCTCACGCTCGTCGGGGAAGAACAGCACCGCGACGCCGGCGGCGCGCAGCTTGTCGCCATCGGCCTCGAAGGTGCGCGGGTAGGCGTCGAAATCCTCGCCCTGGCCGAACTGCAGGCGGTTGACGAAGATGCTGACCACCACCTGTTCGGCGTGCTGCCGCGCGGTGGCAACCAGCGCCAGATGGCCTTCGTGCAGGTTGCCCATGGTCGGGACGAAGGCGACGCGGCCGGCGGTTTTGCGCCAGGCGCGCAGCTCGGCAATGCTACGGATGATTTGCATGGGACGGACTCAGAAACAGTGTTCGGGCGCCGGGAAAGTCTGTGCTTTCACCGCGGCGACATAGGCGCTGACCGCGCCCTGGATGCTTTGCGCCTCGGCCATGAAGTCCTTGACGAAACGCGCTTTCTTGCCCGGATACACGCCGAGCACGTCGTACAACACCAGCACCTGGCCGGAGACGTCGAGACCGGCACCGATGCCGATGGTCGGCACGCTGATCGCTTCGGTGATCTTCTTCGCCAGCACCGCCGGCACACACTCCATCAGCACCATGCTGGCACCGGCGTCGGCCAGCGCGCGGGCGTCAGCCATGATGCGCTCGGCATCGGATTCGCTCTTGCCCTGCACCTTGTAGCCGCCGAAGGTGTTGACGAACTGCGGGGTGAGGCCGATATGGGCGCACACCGGCACGCCGCGCTGCACCAGGAAGCGCACGGTTTCCGCCATGAAGGCGCCACCCTCGATCTTGACCATGTGTGCGCCTGCCTGCATCAGGCGCGCGGCATTGGCAAACGCCTGTGCCGGACTTTCCTGGTAGCTGCCGAACGGCATGTCGCCGAGCACCATCGCGTTCTTGCTGCCCTGCGCGACACAGCGGGTATGGTATTCCATCTGTTCCATGGTCACCGGCAGCGTCGAATCCCGCCCCTGCATCACCATGCCCAGCGAATCGCCGATCAGCAGGATGTCGACACCGGCGCCATCCAGCAGGCTGGCGAAGCTGGCGTCGTAACAGGTCAGCATGCTGATCTTGCGGCCTTCGGCGGCCATGGTCTGCAAAGTATTAACGGTTATTTTCATATTCTGTATTTCCTCGTTGCGTGCAGCTGCGACCGGGGTGCGGGTGACCACCCGGATACGCAGGGGCGGCCGCGGTGCGGAACTGATGGCTCCGCCTTCCGGCCGGGCAGGGTTCAGATACCCTTGTTGAAGTAACTGCGTTGGCCTCGCATCTCGCTGATGCAGCGCAACAATAGCCCGAAATCATCATCACCTTCAACCAAATCAAGATGATCGGTGTTGACGATCAACAGCGGCGCGCCCGCGTAGGCATGGAAAAACGTGCTGTAGGCGGCGTGTACGCGCTGGACATAGCCTGCCGGCAGCGGCGACATCGCGCCACTGGCCACCGCCCGCTCCAGCCGCTGCTGCACCGTTTCCGGCGACGCCTGCAGGTAGATCACCAGGTCCGGCACCGGGTGGGCGCGCAACACCGCCGGCGCGATACGGCGGTACAGCGCCAGCTCGTCGTCTTCCAGCGCCAGCTCGGCAAACAGCGCGTCCTTCTCGAACAGGAAGTCGGACACCAGCGGCGTCGCCAGCAGCTCGCCTTCCAGCATCGCGCGCGCGGCGTCGGCACGCTGCAACAGGAAGGACAGCTGGGTGGCCAGACCGTGATACGGGGGATTGCGGTAGAAACGCTCGAGAAACGGGTTCTGCTCCGCGGCTTCCGCCAGCAGGCGCACCGCCCAGTGATCCGCCAGCCGGCGCGCCAGGGCGGCCTTGCCGGAAGCAATGGGGCCTTCCACCACGACATAGCGCAGTTGCGTCATCACGTACTCCTTGGGAGGCAGCCGCTGCTGCCGGGGGTTATTTACTGCGCGGCAGGCGGCTGACACCGCTGCCATCGAGCGCGGCGGCAATGTCGCTGACCCGGCCCTGCGGCAACTGCCGCTCGGGCGCCATTTCCGCCAGCGGCAGCATCACGAAGGCACGCTCGTGCATGCGCGGGTGTGGCAGCGTCAAAAACTCGCTGTCGCGCGTGACACCGTCCATCAGCAGCAGATCGAGGTCCAGCACCCGCGGCGCGTTGCGGAAGCTGCGCACGCGGCCGAAGTCCTGCTCCAGCTGCAGCAGCTGCGCCAGCAGCGCTTCGGCGTCCAGCGTGGTGTCGACTTCGCACACCGCGTTGATGAAATCGGGTTGATCGGCGAAACCGACCGGGGCGGTGCGGTAGCAGGCGGAACGGCGCACCAGCCGCGTGGACGGCAATGCGGCCAACCTTTGCAGCGCCGCCTCCACCTGTTGCACCGGATTTTCCAGATTGCTGCCCAGCGCAATCACCGCCAGGGTCACGCCGGCTCCCCGCCACCCGCGGCGGCAGCCGGCTTGCGCCGGCGACGGCGCTTCTTGCGCTCCGGATTGGCGGCTTCGCCACCGCTGTTGCGCACGTCGTCGACCAGCTGCTGGCGCTCGGCGGTATCGCCGTTCTGGAAGTCTTCCCACCACTGCTGCAGCTCGCGCGGCACCTCGCCGGCATCGGCGCGCAGGCAGAAGAAGTCATAGGCGGCGCGGAAGCGCGGCTGCTCGACAAAGCGGAACGGGCGCTGCCCGGCACGGCTCTCGAAGCGCGGCTGCAGGAACCAGATCTCGCGCATGGTGGCAGAGAAGCGCTTCGGGATGGCAAAGTCGTTGTCCTGCAGCGTTTCCACTTCCGCCATCGCCTCGACCAGTGCCGCGATGTCGCGCTCACCCTGCTGCAGGCGCTGCTGCCAGCGGTTGCGCACCTGCGCCCACAGCATCGCCGCCAGCATGAAGCCGACCGAAACCGGCTTGTCGGCGCGCACGCGCTCGTCGGTATTGGCCAGCGCGTTCTTGAGGAAGGTCTCGCCACCCGGCTCGTCCATCACCGCATCCAGCAGCGGGAAGGTCCCCTGCGACAGGCCTTCGTCGCGCAGCATCTTCAGGCAGGCGTAGGCGTGGCCGGAGTGCAGCAGCTTCAGCAGCTCGTCGAACAACCGCGCCGGCGGCTCGTTGCGCAGCAGCGCAGCGTTGGCCGCAATCGGCTTGCGGGTATGTTCGTCGATGGTGAAATCCAGCTTGGCGGCCAGGCGAACCGCACGCAGCATGCGCACCGGGTCTTCCTGGTAACGGCGCGCCGGCTGGCCGATCATCACCAGCTTCCTGGCGCGCAGGTCTTTTACGCCGTGGTGATAGTCGATGATGGTTTCATCGGTCGGGTTGTAGAACAGCGCATTGACGGTGAAGTCGCGACGCAGCGCGTCCTCGACCTGGTTGCCGTAGGTGTTGTCCGCCATCACGCGACCGGTTTCGTTCTTGTTGGCGACTTCGCCGCCACGGAAGGTGGTCACCTCGATGGTTTCCGGCCCCATCATCACGTGCACGATGCGGAAGCGGCGGCCGATGATGCGCGAGCGGCGGAACAGGTGGTGCACCTGCTCCGGCGTGGCACTGGTGGCCACGTCGAAATCCTTGGGCGTGACTCCCAGCAGCAGGTCCCGCACCGCGCCACCGACGACATAGGCGGCGAAACCGGCGTCCTGCAGCCGCGATACCACACGCAGGGCGGCATGGCTGAGTGCGTCACGGCGCACGCCGTGCTGGGCCAGGGCAAGCACACGCGGCTTGCTCTTGTTGCCGGCCAGGCTGGCAGGCAAGTCGAAGATTCGACTGATGAGTTTACGGATCATCGGGGCTACACTGAGAAAGAAAAAAAGGACACAAAGTCCGCGTTCAGGCGGCGGATTATAGCGCGATTCGCAAAACTGGCTCCACCTGCCTGCCAATACCACCACCGGCAGCCGCACGCCGCGCCAGCTTGACAAGCGGCGCCGGCCTGTCGTAACGTTGTTCCTGCGCCGATTTGATATCAGCTTGCGGGCGCATTATAAATGCCAGCTAAAGCGTCAGATCAAGCGATCCGCTGCAGCCACTGGCCAGCGGATTTTTTGTTTTCTGCTGCCGAAAAGCCGTACCCCGCGTGAAAACGCATGGCGCCGAGTTAATCGACAACTTGCAGGGCGCCGTTAAACCAACTCTGCTAAAGCGTCGCTCGGATAGTCCGGGCGACCGACAAGGAAGACCGAGACCATGTACGACTGCGAACAAGACCGTTACACCGAGTTTGCCACCACCCCTGCCCGTTCCACCCCATCGCTGCGCGGCGAGCTGCGCGCCATCCACCTCGGCGACAATGCCGGCGCCCGCCAGCTGACCTCACTGCTGGCCTGGGCCAGCGAACGCGGCCTGGCCGCCAGCCTGCAACAGGGCAAACTACTACTGCAGGATGTCGATGTCGACCAGGCGCTGCAGATCAACCGCCTGTTCGGCAACGCGCTGATCATCAGCTGCCACCTGCGCCGCCCGGGCATCGCCTGAGCCCGCTGCGCGGCACGGACGCCGCGCGGCCGATCCGGCTATAATCGGCGGTTTGCTCCCGAGCTGGATTGACATGCTGTTTCACCTTGATAAGGCTGGCTGGCCGCGCATCCGCGAAGAAACCCGCACCCTGAGCCATCTGGCGCTGCCGATGATGGTGGCGCAGATCGCCCAGGTCGCGACCGGTTTTGTCGACACGGTGATGGCCGGCCGCGTCAGCACCGACGATCTGGCGGCGGTATCGCTGGGCGCCAGCATCTTCATCACCGTCTATGTCACGCTGATGGGCATCGTCAGCGCGCTGAACCCTATCCTGTCGCACCAGTTCGGTGCCGGCGAAACCCGCAGCATCGGAGAAACCGCGCGCCAGGGCCTGTGGTTCGGGCTGCTGCTCGGCTGCCTCGGCGCGCTGCTGATGCTGGCGATCCAGCCACTGTTGCGCCAGTGGCTGAGCCTACCGGACACGGTGGAGGACAAGGTGATGCTGTTCATCAGCGGCACCGCCATCGGCATGCCGGCGGCGATGATGCACCGTGCGCTGCACGCCTTTGCCTCCAGCCTCAACCGCCCGCGCCCGATCATGGTGGTGAGCCTGATCGCGCTGCTACTGAACATTCCGCTCAACTACATGCTGATCCACGGCCTGTTCGGCCTGCCGCAACTGGGCGGTGCCGGCTGCGGCTGGGCCACCGGCATGGTGATGTGGTTCAACGCCATCACGCTGTTCGTCTACCTCGCCCGCAACCGGGCACTGGCCGACTACGGCCTGACGCAGCAATTCAGCTGGCCGCAATGGTCGCGCTTTCCGGCGATGCTGAAGCTGGGGCTGCCGATCGGACTGTCGTTCTTCGTCGAGGTCAGCCTGTTTTCCTTCATCGCGCTGCTGATCGCGCAGCTGGGCACCCTGGTAGTGGCCAGCCACCAGGCGGTGCTGAATTTCTCCAGCCTGATCTACATGATCCCGCAGAGCATCGCCACCGCACTGACCATCCGCGTCGGCCAGAGTATCGGCAGCGGCGACTACCAGCAGGCGCGGCTGATCAGCGGCCTCGGTATTGCGCTCAGTATCGCCGCCGCGGTGCTGACCATGCTGCTGGTGCTGCTGTTCCGCCACCAGATCATCGCCATGTACAGCCCGGACCCGGCGGTGGTGGCGCTGGGCAGCACGCTGATGCTGTTCGCCGCCTTTTACCAGCTGACCGACGCGATGCAGACGGTAGCCTCCGGTGCGCTGCGCGGCTACAAGATCACCACCCTGCCGATGGCAATCCACATCGTGTCGTTCTGGGGTCTCGGCCTCGGGCTGGGCATGGTGCTGGGACTGACCGACTGGCTGGTGCCGCGCATGGGCGTGCACGGCTTCTGGGCGGCACTGGTGGTCAGCCTCAGCGTGGCGGGGCTGACCCTGGTCGGCTACCTTTCCCATATCAGCAGGCAGCGCCTGCATCGTCAAACCTTGTGAGGCCCGCTTCGTGACCATCACCTTCCAGCAACACGTTTCGCTGCGACCGTTCAACACCTTCGGCATTGCCGCCAGCGCACGCCGCTACACCGAGCTGCAGCAGCTGAGCCATCTGCCGGCCCTGCTGACCGAGCTGGACGGCCCGGTGCTGTGGCTGGGCGGCGGCAGCAACCTGCTGCTGCGCGACGACTACCCCGGCACCGTGGTACGCATCCTGCTAAAGGGCATCCGCCTGCTGGCCGACGACGGCGACAGCGTGGTCATCGAGGCCGCCGCCGGCGAAAACTGGCACGACTTCGTCTGCCATACCCTGCAGCAGGGCTGGTGCGGGCTGGAAAATCTCAGCCTGATCCCCGGCACCGTCGGCGCCAGCCCGATCCAGAACATCGGCGCCTACGGCGTGGAAGTGAAGGACTGCATCACGGAAGTGGTGTGCGCCGACCTGCAGCACGGCGGCGCGGCGGTGACGCTGGCCAATGCCGACTGCCGCTTTGCCTACCGCGACAGCGTGTTCAAGCAGCACGCCGGCCGCTATCTGGTGACCGCGGTGCGCTTTCGCCTGTCGCGCCATGCGCACAGCAAGACCGGCTACGGCGACATCGCACAGCAACTGCTGGCAATGGGCATCAGCGGCACGCCGAGTGCGCAGGAGGTCAGCCGCGCGGTGATCGCCATCCGCCAGAGCAAGCTGCCGGATCCGGCGCAGCTGGGCAATGCCGGCAGCTTCTTCAAGAATCCGATCGTCGACAACGAGCAGGCCGCCGCGCTGCTGGCGCGCTTTCCGGCGCTGCCGCACTATCCGGCCGGCGAAGGCAAGGTGAAGCTGGCGGCCGGCTGGCTGATCGACCAGGCAGGGCTGAAGGGCTACCGCGACGGCGACGCCGGCGTGCACGCCAAGCAGGCGCTGGTACTGGTCAACTACGGCCACGCCAGCGGCCGGCAAATCGCTGCGCTGGCGGCCAAGGTACAGACCACGGTGCTGGACCGCTATGGCGTGGCGCTGGAAGCCGAACCGATCATGCTGTAACTGGCAACAGACAAGCAGCAATGCAATGCGGCCAACCTTGGACAAGGTTGGCCGCATTGCTTTCCAGCCTCCGGCATCACAGCAAATGCGCGGCCGCCAGGAACAGGTACACCACCGCGCCAAAGCCCACCGTCCAGCACAGCGAGCGCAACGTGGCCCAGTCGGCGACATAGCACACGCCATAGCCGAGCCGTGCCACGATGAAGACAGCGGCCGCTGCATCCAGCTGCAGCGGGGTCACCATCATCAGGTAGGCGACGATGACGGCGGCGGCAAACGGCGCGAACGCCTCCCAGGAATTCTGCTGCGCCCACTGTGCACGCTGGCGCCAGCCCTGCAGCCCGGCGAGATAGCGCCGCGGCTGATGATTATCGAAACCCGGCCCGCTTTTGGCCAGCACCGCCCATAGTAGCGGCATCGCCGCAGCCAGCAGGATGGCCCAGAACGCAAACTGCATCACACTCCCCTTTCAGTCAGCGCACCAGATAGCGCGCATCATCAAAACTGCGCACCCACTGCGGCCGGTACACCACCATGATCGACAGCACCAGCCCGCTGGTGAACGCCTCCGACCACGACAGCAAAAAATAGAACGGCAGCGCGTTATCCAGCAGGTAGGGCCAGTCGTATACGCCCTGCAGCCACAGCAGCGCCATGCCGCTGGCGGCGGCGACTATCAGGCTCAAGCCGCCGGCGAGAAAGGCGTTGACGAAGACATAGACGAACAGGTGTGCCGGCAGATAACGCTGCGCCAGACGCAGGGCCAGCGCGGTCACCGCCACCGCCGGCAACAGCGTGACGCAGAAATTCAGCCCCAGCGCCAGCCAGCCCAGTTGCCCTGCCGCCACCTGCAACAGCAGCACCAGCGCCAGGGCCAGCAACGCCAGCTCTGGCCCCATCAGCAGGGTGAAGATCGCCGCCCCCAGCAGGTGAAACGACAGCCCCGGCTGCAAGCCGGCCTTGACCAGCCACATCGCGGCCAGCAACACACAGGCCGCCGCCCAGGCACTGACCGCGCCGGATGGCAGCGTGCGCCACGGCACGCGCCACGCCGCCAGCGACAGCAGCAGCAACATCAGGCCGGTGGCAGCCCACAACAGTGGCGGGGAAAACAGCGTATCGGGAAAATTCATCGGCGGATCGGGACGGGCGACAGAACTTCATCATAGCAGAGCACCCCACCGCCACGCCAAAGCGGGGTAAAATCGCGCTCTTTGCCCCGGACTCCGACCATCATGCCGACCTTGCCCGCCCAGCACCTGATCGCCCACTCCGTCAGCCTTGCCCTAGCCGAAGACATCGGCGACAAGGACTGGACTGCCGCCCTGTGCCCGAACCAGCCGGGTGAAGCGCGCATCGTGGCGCGCGAAGCGGCGGTACTTTGCGGCCAGGCGTGGCTGGAAGAGTGCTATCGCCAGATCGACGCGCGCTGCCGGGTGCAGTGGCACGTCGCAGAAGGCGCCCGCATCGGCAACGGTGACGTGGTGTGCACCATCAACGGCCCGGCGCAGGCGCTACTCACCGCCGAACGCAGCGGCCTGAACTTCCTGCAGACGCTGTCCGGCGTCGCCACCGAAACGCGTCGTTACGTCGATGCCGTCGCCGGTAGCCGCGCCGTGATCCACGACACCCGCAAGACGGTACCCGGCCTGCGCCTGGCGCAGAAGTACGCCGTCACCGTCGGTGGTGGCGCCAACCAGCGCGTCGGCCTCTACGACGGCATCCTGATCAAGGAAAACCACATCATCGCCAACGGCAGCATCACCGCGGCGCTCAAAGCCGCGCGCGCCATCGCCCCGCCGCATGTGACGCTGCAGGTGGAAGTGGAAAACCTGGCCGAGCTGGACGAGGCGCTGGCCGCGGCCTGCCCGCTGATCCTGCTCGACAACATGTCGCTGAACGAGATGCGCGAGGCGGTACGCCGCAATGCCGGCCGTGCGCAGCTGGAAGCCTCCGGTGGTGTCGATCTGGACAGCGTGCGCGCCATCGCCGACACCGGCGTCGACCGCATTTCCATCGGCAAGCTGACCAAGGACGTACGCGCCATCGACTTCTCGATGCGCTTCGTCAACTAAGCTACCGGCGCCTGCCGGCGCCCTACGCCACAACGACAAAAGGTTGGCCGCAAGCATCACCGCTTGCGGCCAACCTTTTGTCTGTCACGGTACTTGAGCACGGCGAATGGCGCCGCCCCGCGTTATCCGCATCGGCCGTTAGCCGGCCAGCACCGCAGCAGCTAGCTCGCCGGCTTGTCGCGCACCTCGTAGCCCTTGGCCAGCAGCGCCTTGCGCCACTCGTCCAGCGCCATCGCCACCAGCGCCGGCTGGCCACTGAAACCGAATTCGATGTGCATCTGCGGAATGGCGTCGGTGCCGAAATTGGGCAGGCTGGAAAAACGCAGCGCCGGATAGCGCGCCACGAATTCCTGCATCAGCGTGATCAGGTCGCCCTCACGCGCCTCGATGGCGATGCAGCCCTGCTCCACGTCCGGGTGCTCGGAAAACAGCGCCCGGTACTGTGTGTCCAGTACCCACGCCACCATCGGCCACGCCATATTGGGAAAACCGGGCACGAAGTGCACGTCGCGACAGGAAAAGCCCGGCATCTGGTTGACCGGATTGGGGATCAGCCGCGCGCTGACCGGCAGCCGGCCCATATTGATGCGGTGCGGATAGGCGTCGACGCCAAAGCGACCTTCGATCAGCTGCTTCGCCTCGGGGTGAATCTCCAGCGCCTCGTCCAGCGCCCGCGCGGCACAGGCACGGGTGTAGTCGTCCGGCGTGGCGCCGATGCCGCCAAAGCTGAACACCAGATCGCCACTGGCAAAGGCGCGCCGCAGCGCCGCTTCGATGCGAGCCGGATCGTCACCGAGGTGCTCGACCCAGGCCAGCTTCATGCCGCGCTCCGCCAGCAGGCGGATCAGCGCCGGCATGTGCTTGTCCTGGCGTTTGCCGGACAACAGTTCGTCTCCGATGATCAGCGCGCCGGTGTTCATGTGCTTAATCCTGTGATGAGGGAACGCAAGCGATAATACAGCAGCCCCAGCCATTCGCGCTCCGCCTGATACACCTCCTGCATCGCACGCCCGCTCGGCAGCCAGTGCTGCAGCCAGATGCCGTCATAACGACTATAGCCGGTCGGCGCCGCCAGCACCTGTAGGCCGGCGGCACGGAACGGCGGCAGCGCGCGCGGCATGTGCCACGCCTGTGTCACCAGCGTGATGCGGCCAACCTTGGCCTCGCGCAGCAGCGCGGCAGACAGGCTGGCATTGTCGGCGGTGGTTTCCGCAGCGGCCTCCACCCAGCGTGGGGTGATGCCGTAATCCTGCTGCAGCACGCGTGCCATCACCACCGCCTCGGCCTCGCCGCCGTTGGGGGCGCCACCGGTCAGCAGCAGCGGCAGGCCGCTGGCCCGCGCCAGATAGGCGCCATAGCGCAGTCGCGCCAGGCTGTCGCCGGACGGCACGTTGGCCGCATACTCCGGCGCCGGGCGCTGGCCGCCGCCGAGCACCACGATGGCGCCGGTCGTGCGCACCTGCGCCAGCGTGGCCGGCGCAAACGTTTCCAGCGCGCCGTTAAGCCGCATCGCCAGCCACGGCGTCGCCTGCAGATAACTCAACAGCAGTGCCAGCAGCAACAGCAAGCGGCCCGCCGCCGGTGCCCGCCGCTGCCAGTAGCCGCCGATCAGCAGCAGCAACAACCCGTTCAGCGGCGGAAAAAACAAAGCCCCGAGTGCCTGGCGGAGCAGGACATCGGGGCTGAGAGTGTCAAGCATGGTGATTGTTCTCGCGACACGGCGGCTATATCCGCCTCGGGCAAGCACACACAGGGCGGCCGGCAGGCCGCACCCGTGACCGGACGGAATTAACCGCCGAGGTAGGCGTTACGCACGCGCTCGTCGTCCAGCAGTTCCTTCGCCGGGCCGCTCATGCTGATCTTGCCGCTTTCCATCACATAGCCGCGCTGCGATACCTGCAGCGCCAGCTTGGCGTTCTGTTCCACCAGCAACATGGTCACGCCTTCGGCCGCCACCATCTGGATGATCTCGAAGATCTTTTCCACGATCAGCGGTGCCAGACCCATCGACGGTTCGTCCAGCAGCAACAGCTTCGGCTGCGAGATGATCGCACGCGCCATCGCCACCATCTGCTGCTCACCGCCGGACAGGGTACCGGCCAGCTGCTTCTGGCGCTCCTTCAGGCGCGGGAACAGCTCGTAGCCGCGCTCGATGTCGCGCTGGATGCCGTCCTTGTCGTTGCGATGGAAACCACCCATTTGCAGGTTTTCTTCCACCGTCAGCTTGCCGAAGATGCCACGACCTTCCGGCACCATCACCAGACCGTTACGCACGAAATCGTGGGTGGCGATGCTGGTGGTGTCCTTGCCATCAAAGTTGATGCTGCCGCCGGCGATCTTGACCATGCCGACCAGGGTTTTCAGCGTGGTGGTCTTGCCGGCGCCGTTGGCACCGATCAGGGTCACCAGCTCGCCCTTGTTGATGTGGAAGTCGATGCCCTTGACGGCCTGAATGCCACCGTAGGAAACCTGCAGGTTCTTGACGTCTAGAATGCTCATTCGTGTGCCACTCCCAGATAAGCCTCGATCACTTTCGGATCTTTACGTACCACTTCGGGCACACCTTCCGCAATTTTCTTGCCATAGTCGAGCACGGCGATACGATCGCACAGGCCCATCATCAGCTTCACGTCGTGTTCGATCAGCAGCACGGTGACACCACCGTCGCGGATCTTTTCCATCAACGCCTTCAGCGATTCGGTCTCGCTCGGGTTCATGCCGGCGGCCGGTTCATCCAGCGCCAGCAGCTTCGGCTCGGTGGCCAGCGCACGGGCGATTTCCAGACGACGCTGGTGACCGTAGGACAGGTTCTTGGCACGCTCGTAGGCGACATCCTCGATGCCGACATAGCGCAGCAGTTCCCAGGCCTTGGCCTCGATCTCGGCTTCCTCGTCGCGGGTGGCCTTGTTGCGCAGCACCGCACCCAGCGCATTGGCCTTGGAGCGGATGTGACGGCCAACCATCACGTTTTCCAGCGCCGTCATCTCGTGGAACAGACGGATGTTCTGGAAGGTACGGGCGATACCGGTATTCACCACCACGTGCGGTGGCGCACGGAACAGGTCGTTGCCGTCAAAGGTAAAGGAGCCTTCGTCCGGGGTGTACAGGCCGGTCAGCACGTTGAACATGGTGGTCTTGCCGGCGCCGTTAGGACCGATCAGGCCGTAAATCTCGCCCTTGTTGATGTGCAGGCTGACATTACTCAGTGCGTGAAGGCCGCCAAAACGCTTGTTGATGCCTTCGATTTTCAGCAAAACTTCAGACATGGCTTAACCTTTCTTCGCATCTTTGAATTCGGCCGCACGACGCTTGGACGGCCACATACCTTCAGGACGTACCAGCATCATGATCACCATCGCTGCACCGAACAGCAGCATACGGGCGTTTTCCGGGTCGACAATCATTTTGCCGAAGGTATGCATCTGCAGCGGACCGATCACGTCACGCAGGACTTCCGGCGCAATGGTCAGCACCACGGCACCCAGGATCACGCCAGGGATGTGACCCATACCGCCCAGTACCACCATTGCCAGGATCATGATCGATTCCAGCAGGCCGAACGATTCCGGCGAGATAAAGCCCTGGAAGGTCGCGAACAGGCCACCGGCCACACCACCGGACAGCGCGCCCAGCGCAAAGGCCAGCAGCTTGATGTTGCGGATGTTGAGGCCCATTGCCGCCGCGGCGATCGAGTCTTCACGCATCGCCACCCATGCACGACCGATACGGGAGTGTTGCAGGCGGTAAACCATGATCACCACCACCACGGTCAGGAACAGGAACACGTAGTAGTACATGTGCACCGGGTTCAGGCTGAAACCGAATACCTCGATGGCCTTGCCCAGCGACACGCCGCCGATCTGGATCGGATCGATCAGGTTGATACCCTGCGGCCCGTTGGTGATGTTCACCGGGGCGTTCAGGTTGTTCATGAAGATCCGTACGATTTCACCGAAGCCCAGCGTCACGATCGCCAGATAGTCGCCCTTCAGCTTCAGTACCGGAGTACCCAGCAGCAAGCCGAACATCGCGGCCAGACCGGCGCCCAGCGGGATCGAGATGTAGAACGGCAGGTGAATATCGAAGTGCGGCGAGCCCAGCAGCGCGAAGGTGTAGGCACCGACGGCGTAGAAGGCGATGAAACCCAGGTCCAGCAGACCGGCAAAGCCGACCACGATGTTCAGACCCAGCGCCAGCATTACATACAGCAGCGCGAAGTCGATGGTGCGCACCCAGGAGTTACCCAGGGTATTGCCGACCACGAACGGCAGCACGGCCAGCACGATGGCGGAGGCAATAAAGACCGCCAGTTTTTTGTTGGTATCCATAGTCATGCTCACTTGTCTCTCCCTATTAGGCGCGATCGGCCATTTTCTCGCCCAGCAGGCCAGAAGGACGGAAGATCAGAACGACGATCAGCACAGCGAAGGCAAAGATGTCCTGATAGTGCGAACCCAGGAAACCACCGGTCAGGTCACCAATATAGCCGGCACCCAAACTTTCGATAATGCCCAGCAGGATGCCACCGGCGACGGCGCCACCCAGGTTGCCGATACCACCCAGCACCGCGGCGGTAAACGCCTTCAGGCCGATCATGAAGCCCATATAGTAGTGAGCCTGGTCATAGTTGGTGGCAACCATCACACCAGCGATGGCACCCAGCGCCGAACCCATCACGAAGGTCGCGGAGATGATGGTATTGACGTTGACACCCATCAGGCTGGCAACTGCCGGGTTCTGGCTGGTGGCGCGCATCGCGCGACCCAGTTTGGTCTTCTCGACCACGACCAGCAGGCCGATCATCAGCAGCAGGCACAGGGCAACGATACCCAGTTGCAGCTTGGTGATGGTGGCACCGAAGATCTCGATGGTTTCGTGATCCAGGATGGCCGGGAACGGGATGTAGTTACGACCCCAGATCAGGATGGCAACCTGCTGCAGCACGATGGACAGGCCGATCGCGGTGATCAGCGGTGCCAGCTTGGGTGCGCCACGCAGCGGGCGGTAAGCTACGCGCTCGATGGAGTAGCCCAGCAGCATGCAGGCGGGAATGGCGACCAGCAGGCCGATCAGTACCAGCATCGGACCCGGCAGACCGACACCGGCATTCATCAGGGAAGTAACAACGGTGATGGTAACCATGGCGCCAAACATCACGACTTCGCCATGCGCGAAGTTGATGAGGCCCATGATCCCGTACACCATGGTGTAACCAAGTGCGATCAGGGCATAAATGCTGCCCAGCACGAGGCCGTTCAGGATCTGTTGCAGAAAAATGTCCACGGTGGGATCTCCTAAGGATGATTGTCCCGACGATTTATGCGGGGTTTACCCTCTTTTACCGTCTTCTGTGCAAAGGTCGGCAGTTGGGTTTCTGTCCGACAAGCCGAGCGGATTATGATAGCGTATCCAATCGACTGTCAATCGCAAAAACTTGAGAAATTAAGGTTTTTTTGCGATTTTTTTAACACAATGCAAGTCATTGATTTAATTAAAAAAAACAAGCAAAAAATACTGGCCGCAATTCAATGTTGCGTTGCAACCAAAGGCTTTTTTTGATGTTCTTTTTCGCGCGTATTATTTTTAAAAATTTTCCTTTCTTTTCGCAAACGAACCAAATTTGTTTCAATTCGAATCACAAATACGCCGCCGATGCACCAAATCCGCGCAAAAGCAAAAAACCGATTATGGATACAATCGATTTTATTTGCTTTTGCACTCACACAACAAAAAAGCCACCTGCGACATGATCGCAGATGGCCTATATGCAAATGCATTTTCCAGATGGGTTTAATTACACCATTTGGAAAGGATACACCGAGCCCAGGGCCAGGATGCCGCTCAGTTCGTCCAGTGCGGTACGGCACTCGACAAGCAGTTGCGGATCGGCCAGATCGTCCGGTGACAGGCGGTCGCGATAATGCCGGTCTACCCAAGCATTAAGCGTGCCAAATAATGCATCACTCATCATTACGTTCGGATTGACCGCCGCAATCTCCGCCGCCGACAGCGCCACACGCAGGCGCAGGCAGGCCGGGCCGCCGCCATTCTGCATGCTCTGCTTCAGGTCGAACACGCGCACCTCGTCGATCGGGCCGCCGGAACTGCTCATCTTCTGCAGGTAAGTCCACACCCGCTCGATGTTGCGGCACTCTTCCGGCACCACGATGATCATCTTGCCGTCCGGCTTCGACAGCAGCTGGCTATTGAACAGGTAGCTTTTTACCGCCTCTTCGACGCTGACTTCTGCCAGTGGCACCTCGATGGCGATGAAGTTGCCGCCGGCCGCGGCCAACTTGCGATCCAGTTCGGCCAGCACCTCGGCCTGGTGCAGGAAGGACTTCTCGTGGTGGAACAGCACATTGCGGTTCCCGACCGAGATCACGTCGTTATGGAACACGCCGGCGTCGATGGTATCCGGATCCTGCTGCGCGTAGACCACGCCCGCTTCCTTCAGACCGTGCAGGCGGGCCACCGCCTGGCAGGCTTCCAGCGTCTGCCGCGCCGGGAAACGCGCCGGCTTCGGGTAACGCCTGTCAAAGGCGGCGGCACCAAACACGAAGAACTCGACGCCAGCGCCATCGTATTCATGGCAGAAGCGGGTATGGTTGGCCGCGCCCTCGTCACCGAAGTGCATCTGCGCCGGCAGCGCCGGGTGCACCGCGAAACGGGCCTCGTCGGCGAACATCGCCTGCAGGATGCGACGGGTGGTCGGATGCTCGATGGAGCGGTGGAACTTGTTGTTCAGGTTGGCCGGCGTGAAGTGCACGCGACCGTCGGCGGTGTCACCGGACGGGCTAACGGTGGCCGCGTTGGCGGTCCACATGCACGACGCCGAGGTGGCGGCCGCCAGGATCGCCGGCGCCTCTTTCGCGGCGCGGGCAATCACCTGCGCGTCGCTGCCGCCAAATCCCAGCAGCCGCAGCGAGGCCACATCCGGACGCTCGTGCGGGGCCAGCACGCCCTGCTTGAAGCCGAGGTCGTGCAGCGCCTTCATCTTGGCCAGGCCCTGCTTGGCGGCCAGCTTCGGGTTGGAGGCGGCATTCTGGTTGCCGGTGGAGGCGACGTTGCCGTAGGACAGGCCGCTGTAGTTGTGCGTCGGCCCCACCAGGCCGTCGAAGTTCACTTCAAAAGCGTTGCTCACAGTACGATCCCCGGAGAAAGTTGAGACGGAACGGTCAGGCTGTCGCATTCCAGCGACGCAACCGGCCACGCGCAGTAGTCGGCGGCGTAATAGGCACTAGGACGGTGATTGCCGGAGGCGCCAATGCCACCAAATGGTGCAGCGCTGGAGGCGCCGGTCAGCGGCTTGTTCCAGTTCACCACCCCGGCACGGCTTTCCAGCAGGTACTGCTCGTACTGGCCGCGATCGTCGGACAGTACACCGCCGGCCAGGCCGAAGCGGGTGTCGTTGGCCAGTTCGATCGCTTGGTCAAAATCGCGGTAACGGATGATCTGCAGCAGCGGGCCGAAGAACTCGTCGTCCGGACGCTGCGCGTGGGTGGTGTCGATGATGCCCGGCGACAGGATGGCGCCGACTTCGGACAGTCGCTTCATCTCCAGCAGCACCTTGCCGCCAGTGGCGGCCAGGCTGGCCTGCGCTGCCAGCAGCGCGTCGGCAGCGGCATTGGAAATCACCGAGCCCATGAACGGCTGCGGCTCGTCGTTGTACAGACCCACCTTAAGGTTGGCCGCAACCTGTACCAGCCGCGCGATGAAGGCATCGCCTTCGGCGCCCTCGGCCACCAGCAGGCGGCGGGCGCAGGTGCAGCGCTGGCCGGCGGAGACGAAGGCAGACTGGATCACGTGATGCACGGCGGCATCAACATCGGCGACCGTGCCGACGATCAGCGGATTGTTGCCGCCCATTTCCAGCGCCAGGATTTTCTCCGGCTGGCCGCCGAAGGCCTTGTGCAGCAGGTTGCCGGTGCCGGAGCTGCCGGTAAAGAACAGGCCATCGATACCGTCGTGATTGGCCAGCGCGATGCCGGTTTCCTTGGCGCCCTGGGTCAGGTTGATCACCCCGGCCGGCAAGCCGGCCTCGTGCCACAGGCGTACGGTTTCCTGCGCCGTCCACGGTGTCAGCTCGGACGGCTTGAAGATCACGGTGTTGCCCGCGATCAGCGCCGGCACGATGTGGCCGTTCGGCAAGTGACCGGGGAAGTTGTACGGCCCGAATACCGCCACCACGCCGTGCGGCTTGTGGCGCAATACCGCCTGCGCGTCGCCCATCGCCGCGCTACGCTCGCCGGTGCGCTCGTTATAGGCTTTGATCGAGATCTCGACCTTGTTCACCATGGTGGTGACTTCGGTCTGCGCTTCCCACATCGGCTTGCCGGTTTCCTTGGCGATGATCTCCGCCAGCGCGGCCTTGTTGCTGTTCAGCAGTTCGCCAAAGCGGCGGATGACGGCCAGACGCTCGTCCAGCGCGGTGCGCGCCCAGCCCTTGAATGCGGCACGCGCGGCGCGCACGGCGGCGTCGACTTGCTGCGCATCGGCGGCCTGGCCTTGCCAGATCAGGATGCCGGTGGCCGGGTTGTTCTTGTTCAGCTGCTCGCCGCTACCGGACAACCAGCTGCCATTGATGAATTGCGTTGCCATTTATGCAGTCTCCTTCGGCGACAGTGCCACCACGCGCACCACATCGCCCTGCTTGATATTCAGTGTTGCCGCCTGTTCCGCGCTCAGCTTGACGCTGTCCGCGCCCGGCGCCAGCTCGGCCAGCAGCACGCGGAAGCCGTCAAAGCCGGTGTTGGACACCAGATAGAAGCCGGTTGCCGTGCCGTCTGCACTGTCGCCAACGTTGGCCGCAAGCAGGCGGCTGTCGCGCACCGCGCGGATGTCGCGGGTGTAGGCCTGTACCGTCGGGCCAGCGTCGAAAATGTCGACGTAGCCTTCATAGCGGAAGCCTTCGCTGTGCAGCATTGCCACCGCCGGGCGGGTGTTGTCGTGGGTCTGGCCGATCACCGCCTGCGCGTCCTGCGGCAGGAAGTCGATGTAGACCGGGAATTTCGGCATCAGCTCGGCGACGAAAGCCTTCTGGCCGACGCCGGTCAGGTAGTCGGCCTGCGCGAACTCCATCGAGAAGAAGTGGCGGCCGAGCGCCTCCCAGAATGGCGAGTTGCCGGCGGCGTCGGACACGCCGCGCATCTCCGCCACCACCACCTTGCCGAACATTTCCGGGAACTGCGCCAGGAACAGGAAGCGGCTCTTGGACAGCAGGCCACCGTTCTTGTTGACGCGGAAATCCGGGTGCAGGAACAGCGTGCACAGCTCGGAGTAGCCGGTGTGGTCGTTGGACAGGAACAGCGTTTCGTGACGGGTGTAGACGTCCAGCTCTTCCGAGGCGTGGACGATGGTGCCGACACGGTAGTTGTACCAAGGCTCTTTCAGGCCGACCGCCGCTTCCAGCGCGCAGATGCCGCCGACACGGCCGCTGGCGGTGTCTTCCAGCACGAACACGTAGCCGCGCTCGGCCAGATCGGCCTCGCCGCTGAAGCTTTTCTCGGAGCGGGCAATACGGGCGCTGAGGCGCTCTTCGTTCACCGGCAACGAGGTCAAACCCACGCCGGCGCTGCGCGCCAGCTCCATCAGGCCGTCCAGGTCGGACGCCTTGACCGGGCGAATCACCATCATGCTGCAACCCTCCCTTGTTCTGCTTGCAATAGCGGCGCGACACAGGCGATCTGGCCACTGGCGAGCGACAGCGCGCGCGCGGTATCCGGTGTGATGAACAGCACGTCGTCCACCAGGCTGGCATGCGCCTGCGCCAGGGCGAACTGGTCGCTGCGATGGTTGGAAATCACCATCTCTTCGGCGCCTTCCGGCAGCACCGGCGCCACTTCAACCTGCGCCCGCAGCTGCTGGCGCATGCTGAACAACTGGTCGACCTCGGCGGTCAGCACCGCGCCACCGTCAAAGATGTCGATGTAGTTGTCGGCCTCGAAGCCTTCGCGACTGAGGATGTTGAACGGACGCTCGAAATCGGGGTGAATCTGGCCGATGGCGTTTTGCGCCTGATCCGGCAGCAGCGGCACGTAGATCGGGTAGGTCGGCATCAGCTCGGCAATAAAGGTCTTGCTGCGTTGGGCGAAGGCCTGCTCCACCTGCGGGAAGTCCATATTGAAGAAACGGCGACCAATAGCGTCCCAGAACGGCGACTGCGCGTTGGCGTCGAGAATGCCCTGCATCTCGACCAGGATGCGGCGACCGAAACGTTCGCGCGCGGCGGCCATATAGAGGAGTCGGGCACGCGACAGCAGTTCCAGCGCGCGCAGCGACAGGTTCGGCATGCAGTAGAAGCCGCACAGCTGCACCATGCCGGTCAGGTCATGGCACATGTTCAGCACGTGGATGCGGTTGTTCACCTTCAGTGCGCGCGAGGCGTGCACCATGGTTTCACTGCGGTAGCTGTAGAACGGCTCTTCAAAGCCGGCGGAGGCGCTGATCGACGCGGTGCCGACCACCTGGCCGTCGTCTTCCAGCACGAACATATAGTATTCGCGGCCGGTGCCGGCTACCGCCTCGTGCTCGAAGGCACCGAGCGAGGTCTGGATTTTTTCGTAGAGCTTTTCCCGATTGTTCGGCAAGCTGGTGACGCCAATCCCGCTGTCCACCGCCATTGTTTCAATGACTGGCAGATCGGAAATGCGTACTGGACGCACGATCAACATGGTTATTTCTCCCTCGTGGCGTTCCGGAACCGGGCGCAGCAAGCCCCGCTCCGCTGCCGTGGCGGCAGCGGAGTTCCCCAGAATGCGGATTTGATTAGGTTCCGGAAACGGAAATCAGGCGCGGTTGGCAGCAACCAGTTCGGCGATGGCGGCATCGAAACGTGCCAGACCTTCGTCGATGTCTTTGTCTTCGATCACCAGCGACGGTGCAAAACGCACCACCGACAGGCCGGCGACCAGCACCATCAGCTGTTTGGCTTCGGCGGCTTTCAGGAATTCACGGGCGCGGCCGGCAAATTCGTCGGAGACCACGGCGCCGATCAGCAGGCCCATGCCGCGGATTTCCTTGAACACGTTGTACTTGGCGTTGATCGCGTTCAGGCCGTCAACGAAACGCTGGTGCTTGGCGCGCACGCCGGCCAGCACTTCCGGACGGCTGACGATCTCGACCACTTTCTTGGCCACCGCCGATGCCAGCGGGTTGCCGCCGTAGGTGGTGCCGTGGGTGCCGACGCCAAAGCTCTTGGCGATCGCGCTGGTGGTCAGGATCGCGCCCACCGGGAAGCCACCGCCCAGGCCCTTGGCCGAGGACAGGATGTCCGGAGTAACGTTGTATTCCTGGTAAGCGTACAGCGAGCCGGTACGGCCGACGCCGGTCTGCACTTCATCGAACACCAGCAGCGCATTGTGCTGGTTGCACAGTTCGCGCGCCGCATCCAGGTAGGCCTGGGTTGCCGGCAGTACGCCGCCCTCACCCTGTACCGGCTCGATCACCACCGCGCAGGTCTTGTCGGAAATGGCGGCCTTCAGCGCGTCGATGTCGTTGAACGGCACGTGGGTGATGCCGGCCGGGTTCGGGCCGAAGCCTTCGGTGTACTTCGGCTGGCCACCGACGTTGACAGTGAACACGGTACGGCCGTGGAAGGAATTGGTGCAGGAGATGATCTCGTGCTTGTCGGCGCTGTAGTGGTCGGCGGCGTATTTGCGCGCCAGCTTGAACGCGGCCTCGTTGGCCTCGGCGCCGGAGTTGCACAGGAACACGCGCTCGGCAAAGGTGGTTTCGGTCAGCAGCGAGGCCAGTTCCAGCGCCGGCTCGTTGGTGAACACGTTGGACAGGTGCCAGACCTTGTTGGCCTGCTCAGTCAGTGTGGCGACCAGCTCCGGATGGCAATGCCCCAGCGAGTTAACCGCAATACCGCCAGCAAAATCGATGAATTCACGACCTTGTTGATCCCACACGCGGGAGCCGGCAGCCTTGACCGGGATGAAACCGGCCGGCGCGTAGTTCGGGACCATGACCTGATCAAAGGTATCGCGGGTAACGTTGGTGCTCATTGATAGTTCCTTATTGCAATCTGTACTGGATTTATTGTGTGAACAGCGTCTGTTACCGATTCTAATCCAATCATGGAAACAGACCATATCCTCTTTGCGACATCCGCTTACACATTTCCCTGAAATGTCCAACAATGTGCAAACGCAATAAATCCCTCTAAAATCAGATGGTTAGAAATATTTTTATAGATAGGCGCCGGATTTGTCCGGAATTTCGCCGCTTCCCGCCGCCGGCGCCGATCTGCCGGCGTGGCCTGTGCGCTTGATTCGCGTCATTGGCAGGGGCGTCAAGATTACCGACACTTGTGCTTTGCACCAAGCCAGGATTGCCAACATGACCACCCACCCCCTACTACAAAGGTTGGCCGCCACACCCCATCGCGCGGCATTCTTGCCCGGCCTGCTTGCCGCCCTGCTGCTGCTGGCGGTATGGAGCAGCGAATTGCTGCTGCGCCAGCAAGGCGCCAGCCTGCACCGCGAGCTCAGCCCGCTGCAGGCGCACGCGGCGCTGATGCTGTACGGCCTGTTTCCGTTTTTCATGACCGGCTTCATCCTGACCGCCGCGCCGCGCTGGCTGAACGCCACCTCGCCGGCACGCTGGCGCTGCGTACTGATCCCGCTGCTGTTATTTACCGCCCTGCTCTGCGCACTGGCGGCACTGCCGGGCTCGCACTACTGGCTGGCGGCCGCCGCACTGCTGTGGCTGGCGGCGCTGGCGCTGCTGGCGCAGACCATGCAGCAACTGCTGAGTCAAAGCACGGTGACCGACCGCCTGCACGCGCAGGCGGTGCTGGCTGCGCTGCTGGCCGGCTGCGGCGGACTGCTGGCGATGCTGTACTGGCTGCTGGCCGACGTGGCGACAGCGTGGTGGTGGATGCGCAATCTGGCGCTGTGGGGCTTCTTGCTGCCGGTTTTCCTCGCCGTCAGCCACCGCATGCTGCCGTTCTTCACCCAGAGCGTGATTGCGCCCTACCAGGTGTGGCGGCCGCGCTGGCTGCTGCTGGCGTTGCTGGGCGGCAGCTGGCTGTACGGCGCGCTCGCCATTGCCCAGTTGCCGCTGTGGCCGGCCAGCCTGCTGCTGTGCGGCCTCAGCGCCACCTGCCTCTATCGCTGGCAGTCGTGGTGTAGCCGCAGCGTGCCCCTGCTGGCCATGCTGCACCTCGCCTTCGCCTGGCTGCCGCTGGCCTTCCTGCTGCTGACGCTGGCGGATTTCGGCCTGGTGTCGTCGCTGGCTGGGCTGCACGCGGTAACGGTCGGCTTCTTCATCACCATGCTGGTCGGCTTCGCCTCGCGGGTGATGCTGGGCCATGCCGGCCATCCGCTGCAGGCCAGCCGCGGCCTGTGGTGGCTGTACCTGCTGCTGCACG
The DNA here is from genome assembly GCF_001037925.1 of Vogesella sp. EB. Taxonomy (NCBI): domain Bacteria; kingdom Pseudomonadati; phylum Pseudomonadota; class Betaproteobacteria; order Neisseriales; family Chromobacteriaceae; genus Vogesella; species Vogesella sp. EB. The sequence continues at coordinate 39,172 of NZ_LFDT01000013.1, forward strand.
GCGTGGCGCTGCTGCGCGTCAGCGCCGATCTGCTGCCGGCGTTCGCGCTGCGCGGCTATGTGCTGGCGGCGCTGAGCCTGCTGCTGGGCCTGCTCGGCTGGGCATGGTTCGGCCTGCCGTTGCTGGCGAAAAAGCGTGCCGACGGCAAGCCGGGCTGAAGCAGCCAAGCAGGGCTGAACCGCAGCACGCCTGAATGAAAAAAGGTTGGCCGCAAGCACAAGGCTTGCTGCCAACCTTTTGTGTGCGGCCGTGCCGCGTCAGGCGACGCGGCTCATGCCCGCGCTCACACGTTCAGATACGACGACTGCTTCAGGCCGCGGCAGAACTCGGCGAAGTAGCTGGAGCGCTCTTCCGCACTCAGCCCGGCGGTACGCGCCTTGGCTTCGTAGCAGTTGAGGATTTCCTCCGGTGACAGGTGCACGTAGCGCAGCATGTCCTCGATGGTGTCGTGCTCTTCCACGCCCTCGTACGACAGGCGGCCGCCTTCGCGCACGTAGACGTTGACCGAGTCGGTATCGCCGAACAGGTTGTGCATGTCGCCCAGGATTTCCTGGTAGGCGCCGACCAGGAACACCGCGATCAGGTACTCCTCGCCCGGCTTCACCTCGTGCACCGGCATGCTGGACTCGATACTCTGCTCGTCCACGTACTGCTTGACCTTGCCGTCGGAATCGCAGGTCAGGTCCTGCAGCACGGCGCGGCGCGTTGGCTGCTCGTTGAGGCGGTGAATCGGCATGATGGGCAGCACCTGGTCGATGGCCCAGGTATCCGGCAGGCTCTGGAACACCGAGAAGTTGCAGAAGTACTTGTCGGCCAGACGGTCGGTCAGGTCGTCGAACACCTGGCGCTGCGAGCGCTGGCTGGCGGTCAGCTGCGACAGCAGGCGGCGGCACAGCGCGGCGTGCAGCTGCTCGGCGACGGCTTTTTCCTTCAGCGTCAGGCGGCCTTCGGCGTACATGTCCGACACTTCCGACGCCAGATGGCTGGCGCGGTAGTAGGTCTCGGTCACCATTTCGGCATCGGTGAGGCTCATCAGCTCGAACAGCTTGGCCACCGGCTTGGCCAGCAGGCTGGCGTCGTCGATCTGCGGCATGGTGTCCGGCAGGCGCTCGACGTCGGTGACGTTCATCATCAGCACCGCGTGGTGCGCGGTCATCGCGCGGCCGGATTCGGACAGGATGCGCGGATGCGGGATGTCGTTCTCGGCGCAGAATTCGTGCAGCATCGACACGATGACCTGCGCGTATTCGTCCATGTCGTAGTTGATGGAGCTGGCGTTGCGCGAGTGGGTGCCGTCGTAATCGACGCCCAGACCGCCACCGACATCGACGTGATCGACCGGCAGGCCCAGTGCGCGCAGCTCGGAGAAATAGCGGATCGCCTCGCGGAAGCCGGCACGGTAGTCGGCGATGTTGGCAATCTGCGAGCCCATGTGGAAGTGCATCAGGCGCACGGTGTCACCGTGGCCGGCGGCCACCAGCTTGTCCACCGCCGAGATCAGCTGGCCGGCGGAGAGACCGAACTTGCCCTTGTCGCCACCGGTGTCCGCCCACTTGCTGGATGCCAGCGACGACAGTCGCACGCGCAGGCCGATATTGGCCTTCACGCCCAGCTTGTGGCTTTCCTCGATCAGCAGGTCGACTTCGGATTCCTTCTCGATCACCAGGAATACCTGGTGCCCCAGCCGCTGGCCGATCAGCGCCAGACGGATGTAGTCGCGATCCTTGTAGCCGTTGCAGATGATGGTGCAACCCTTGGGCGCCAGCGCCAGTACCGCCATCAGCTCCGGCTTGGAGCCGGCTTCCAGGCCGATGGACACGTCCGGGGTGGCGATGATGCTTTTGACCACCGCCTCCTGCTGGTTGACCTTGATCGGGTAGATCGCGGTGTACTGGTTGTCGTAGCCGATGCCGGCGATGGCGTTGTCGAACGCGCGGCACAGGCGGGTGACGCGGTCTTGCAGGATGTCCGGAAAACGTACCAGCAGCGGCATGTCGAGACCCTTGTCCGACAGCGTGTGTGCCAGTTCGTACAGATTGATTTCGCGCTGATGGTTGGCGTTAGGACGTACCTTGACGCAACCGCTCTCGCCGACGTTGAAATAGCCAGCCCCCCAATGCCGAATGCCGTAAAGGCTCCGGCTATCTGCCACAGTCCAAGCCATGAAAGGATTTCCTGCTAAAAATTTGGAAAAACTGCTCCTTAGTGCGCGGCTTTCGGGCTAAGAAAGCTTCATGTGGGCCTGGGATGTCGGAGCGCGCAATAAACGGCTGATCGCCGCAAAATGAGCGCGGATTTTAGCAACATCACGCGCTGTGACAAGCACAATTTTGGGCCGTCCATTTTAATCAACACGACACCGGCCACCCCTGTTGCCGACAGCCCAGTGTAGCGGCGTCATGTGAATGTTTTTTAACCGTTCCGCCACCATGCAGCGACGACATTCAGCACGCGGCGCGTCCATGATATTCAACACCACGGCTACAGCCTGATGTCGCACCGCAACATGATGAAAAATGGCAAGGCCGGCGCACCGTTGCGGGGCGCGCCACGCGAGGACGAGGCACCGTTGCCTCAATATAGTCGGGGCGCCCCGCGAATACCGGCGCAATGACGGCTGGCCAGCGCGAAACCCGCCCTGGTCAGCGCGCCGGCGACCGGCTCAGAAATGATCCTGCAGCCGGTACCAGGCCATGCCCAGCACCAGCGCCGGGGTACGCAGCAGCTCGCCGCCAGGGAAGCGACGATGGCGCAGCCGCTCGAACAGTTTCAGGCGGCTGTCGTCGCCGCTGATCGCCTCGGCCAGCACCTTGCCGGCCAGCCCGGTAATGGCCACGCCGTGGCCGGAGAAGCCCTGCGCGTAGTAAACGTTGGCCGCAATGCGGCCGAAGTCCGGCGCCCGGTTCATGGTGATGTCGCAGAAGCCGCCCCAGGCGTAGTCGATCTGCACGTCAGCCAGTTGCGGGAACACCCGCAGCATGTCGGCGCGCATGCTGCCGGCCAGATCGCGCGGCTCGCGCCCGGAGTAGCTGACCTTGCCGCCGAACAGCAGGCGCTGGTCGGCGGACAGGCGGTAGTAGTCGAGCACGAAATTGGTGTCGCACACCGCCATATTGTTGGCGATCAGGCCGCGCGCGCGCTCCTCGCCTAGCGGCTGGGTGGCGATGACATAGGTGCCGACCGGCATGATGCGGCGATTAAGCGCCGGCACCAGCTGGCCGACGAAGGCATTGCAGGCCAGCACCAGCTGCCGGCAGTGCACCTCGCCCTGCGCGGTACGCACCAGCGGCCGGCCGCCAGTGCCGATACCTGTATCGATGCTGGTGACCGGCGAGTTTTCATGCAGCGTCACCCCGGCGGCGCGCGCGGCGGCGGCCAGTCCCAGCAGGTAGTTCAGCGGATGGATATGCCCGGCCAGCGGATCGAACAGGCCGCCCTGGTAGCGATCGGAGGCGAGGTTGGCGGCCAACGTTTCCTTGTCCCACAGCGTGTAGTGGCGATAGCCGTAGAAGCTTTCCGCCTCGTGCTGCCACGCCAGCAGGTCGTCGAGGTGTGCCGGCTTCACCGCGGCGGTGCAGTAGCCGCGCGTCCAGTCGCAGGCGATGCCGTGCCGCTGCACCCGCTGCTCGATGATGTCGATCGCTTCCAGCGACATCTGCCAGAACGCCTTGGCCAGCTCGTCGCCCAGCTGCTGGCGGATGGTGTCCATTTCGCAGGCGTAACCGGCGATGACCTGGCCGCCGTTGCGGCCGGAGGCGCCAAAGCCGATCTGCGAGCCTTCCAGCAGCACCACGCGCAGGCCGCGTTCGGCCAGATTGAGCGCGGTGGAGACCCCGGTCAGGCCGCCGCCAATCACGCACACGTCGCAGTCCACTCGCCCTTGCAGCGCGGCCCCGGGCTCCCACGGCACGGCGGTGGCGGCGTAATAGGATGGGGCATGCGGCTGGTGGGCGTAATTGAGCATAAAGTCCTCGTTGGTGGTCAGGAAAACGGCAGGGCAAACGGCAAGATCCATCCCTTTTTGGCAAAAAATCACCCGTGACAGGCAAGAAAAACGGCGGAGTCGGGCAACTCCGCCGTCCGGGGGCGCCGGGCGGCACCCGTCATGGTCAGCTGGCGCTGCTTTCGCGCATCGCCGCCGCCAGCGCACGTTCGCGCTTGCGCTGCGAATTCAGCATCAGGTAGTTGGCCACGATCACCAGCACGCCGACCACCAGCACGGTAATCGACGCCAGCGCGTTGATCTCCGGATTGAGGCCGAGACGCACCTTGGAGAAGATCACCTGCGGCAGCGTGGTGGAGCCGGGGCCGGACAGGAAGGCGGTCATCACCAGGTCGTCCAGCGACAGCGTCACCGACAGCAGGAAGCCGGAGGCAATCGCCTGCGCCACCAGCGGCAGCGTGATCACGAAGAAGATCTTCAGCGGACGCGCGCCCAGATCCATCGCCGCGTCTTCCAGCGACTGGTCGATTTCCAGCAGCCGCGAGCGTACCACCACCGACACGTAGGCCATGCACAGCGTGGTATGGCCGACCCAGATGGTGAAGAAGCCGCGCTCGGCCGGCACGCCGATCAGCTGCTGCATCGAGATGAACAGCAGCAGCATCGACAGGCCGGTAATCACCTCCGGCATCACCATCGGCGCCGTCATCATGCCGGCGAACAGCGAACTGCCCGGAAAGCGCTTGAAACGTGCCAGCACGAAGCCGGCGATGGTGCCCAGCGTCACCGCCGCGGTGGCGCTGGCCAATGCGATCTGCACCGACAGTTCCACCGCCGAGATGATCTGCTCGTTCTGGAACAGCGACGCGTACCACTTGGTGGAGAAGCCGCCCCACACCGTCACCAGCTTGGAGTCGTTGAACGAGTACACCACCAGGCTGACGATGGGGATGTACAGGAACAGCAGCCCCAGCAGCAGCATGCCCTTGAGGAAGGGGGACAGTTTTTGATTATTCATTGCCTTTTCCTTCCAGCTGGCGGGTTTCGAAGCGGTGCAGGAACGCGATCGGCACGATCAGCAACAGCACCATCACCGTCGCCACCGCGGCGGCCATCGGCCAGTTGTTGTTGTCGAAGAACTCGTTCCACAGCACCTTGCCGATCATCAGCGTATCCGGGCCACCGACCAGCTCCGGAATCACGAACTCGCCGACCGCCGGGATGAATACCATCATCGAACCGGCGATGATGCCGTTCTTGGACAGCGGCAGCGTGATGGTGAAGAAGGCCTTGATCGGGCCGGCACCAAGATCGCTGGCCGCTTCCAGCAGGCGGCCGTCCATTTTCACCAGGTGCGAGAACAGCGGCAGGATCATGAATGGCAGGTAGGCGTACACCATCACCAGATACAGCGAGAAATCGTTGTGGAACAGCTGCAGCGGCTCGTCGATGAGGCCGATCCCCAGCAGGAAGCTGTTGATGAGGCCGTTTTCGTTGAGCAGGCCCATCCAGGCGTAGACGCGCAGCAGGAACGAGGTCCAGAACGGCAGCATCACCAGCATCAGCAGCACGTTGCGGCGCGCCGGATCGGTACGCGCAATGGCGTAGGCGATCGGGTAGCCCAGCAGCAGGCACATCAGCGTGGTGAACAGCGCGGTTTGCAGCGAGGACAGGTAGGTTTTGGCGTAGAAGTCATCGCTGAGGATGAAGTCGAAGTTGCCGAGGTTGAGCGTGAGGTGCAGCAGCCCGCCCTCCTCCAGGTTCATCAGGCTGGTGAACGGTGGAATGGCGAGATCCTGCTCGGCGAAGCTGATCTTCAGCACGATGAAGAACGGCACCAGGAAAAACAGCAGCAGCCAGAAGTACGGGATCGAGATCACCGCACCGCGACCGGGCTTGAGGCGCTTGAAGAGGCGCTGGATATTCATGTCACAGCTCCTTAACGGGTGAGCACAACCGGCATGTCGGCGCGCCAGCTGACGTAAACCTGATCACCCCAGGTCGGCGGCTCCAGATTGGCCTCGTGCCAGCGGTTGACCGGCACCATTGCCTTCAGCACCTTGCCGCTGCCGAGCTTGACGTGATAGACGGAATAGCTGCCGAAGTAGGCGATTTCCGCCACCGAGCCCTTGGCGGCGTTGGGGCCGGCGGCCACCGGGTCACGGTCGACGCGCACGTCTTCCGGCCGGATGCTGGCCCACACCTGCATGCCTTTCGGGCCGGTGATGCCGTGGTCGATCCAGATGCGTCCGCCCAGCTCGGCGGCCTCGATCTCGACACGGTCCGGCTCGTCGACCACCACCGGGCCGGTGAACAGGTTGGTGTCGCCGATGAATTCGGCGGTGAAGCGGCAGTTGGGGTAGTCGTAGATTTCTGCCGGGGTACCCACCTGCAGCAGCTGGCCCTCGCTCATGATGCCGATGCGGGTGGCCATGGTCATCGCTTCTTCCTGGTCATGGGTCACCATGATGCAGGTCACGCCGACGCTCTCCAGGGTGTTGACCAGCTCCAGCTGCGTCTGCTGGCGCAGCTTCTTGTCCAGTGCGCCCAGCGGCTCGTCCAGCAGCAGCAGCTTCGGGCGCTTGGCCAGGCTGCGTGCCAGCGCGACACGCTGCTGCTGGCCACCGGACAGCTGGTACGGCTTGCGGTTGGCGTACTTGCGCATCTGCACCAGATCCAGCATCTCCGCCACGCGGGCGTCGATCTCGCCCTTGGGCATCTTGTCCTGCTTCAGGCCGAAGGCGATGTTGTCCGCCACCGACATGTGCGGGAACAGCGCGTAGCTCTGGAACATCATGTTGATCGGGCGGTCGTACGGCGCCAGCTTGGTGATGTCCTGGCCATCGAGAATGATCTGGCCGGAAGAAGGCCGCTCCATGCCCGCCAGCATGCGCAGCAGGGTGGATTTGCCGCAGCCGGAGCTGCCGAGCAGGGCAAAAATTTCCTTGCGCTGGATGTCCAGTGTCACGCCGTCGACGGCGGTGGTGTCCCCGAATTTCTTGACGATATTGGCAATCGACAAATAAGGCTTTTCGCTAGCAGACTGCTTTGCAGCATCAACCATGATTGTTTCCCCTGAAGGACGTGGTTCGTCCCTGTGATATTTTCGTACGTCTTCGTCATCATGACGCGGTGGACGTAGCGCCGTTCAACATAAACCGACACCCTACTTGTGGCCAACCTTGCAGGCAATATCCGCAGCCACTGGCATTTGCCGGCAAGCACCGCCAAAACGGGATTTTTTGCGCCCGCGGCGGCGCCGTTCACGGCATGGCAGACACCGCCAGCTGCCGCGGCAAGTGCCCTACCCGCCGCAACACGGAACGCCACAGACGACCGTCGCCCGCCACGTTGTACGCACAAACGCCGCCACCCGTCGAAAAAAGAGTAGCGCACGTTTAATAAAATTGACAAGGAAAAACGGGAGCACGGCAAGAAAAGCGGCGAAATAAAAAACGGACGTGAATCATGTACTTAGCTATCACGCTCATGCTGCCCTGCAGCATGAACGTCGGCGCCGGCAGCAATAACGGCAAAAACTGTTTAATTCCTCAAACGGCCAGCGCCGTTGGCCGCACCAAAACGGGGAATTCGCGCGCTTCGACAAACAGGCTGCTACCCTCCTGTTTTTTCGCCATTTTTTTGGCCTGCGTCGCCGCCGCTGCCACTTCGTAGTGCGAACGGAAGCGCCCCGGCAACACCGGCAGCACCCCGATGGACACGCTGGTCAGCGGGAAGAACTGCATCTGCCCGCCACGATCGGCGATGTGATAGCCACCGGCATGGCGCGCTGCGGCACAAAAGAACGCCTGCACCCGCTGATCGAACAACTGGATGATGGCCTGCAGCTGACGCCGCCAGTTGCAACTCTGCAACAACAACACGAAGTCATCGCCGCCGATGTGACCGACAAAATCCAGCGTCATGTCCAGCTGCGACAGCAGAATCCGCCCCAGTTCGCGGATCAGGTCGTCGCCGGCGCCATAGCCGTAGTGGTCGTTGAACGGCTTGAAGTGGTCGAGATCGACATAGGCCACCACGAACGGGCGCTCGCCCTCCAGCAGCCGCTGCACCTCCTCGCCGATCGGCACATTGCCCGGCAGCCCGGTCAGCGGGTTGGCGTAGCGCGCCGCCGACAGCTGCATCTCGCTGATCAGGCGCATCAGGTCGTAGCCGGTGCCCATGCCGAGATAGGCACCCTCCTCGACGATGATGAAACCGTCGACCAGGTAGCGCTGCTCCGCTTCCACCACCCGCCCGGACAGCGACTGGATGTCCATCTCCGCCGACACCAGCAGCGGCCTGGCATCGGCCAGCGCCATGCACGGCTTCTTGGCAAACAGCTCGCGGTTGAACGGCTTGGCGAAGGTTTCCAGCACATGGTGCCGGGTCAGCAGCCCCACCGGACGCCGCTCGTGCAACACCGGAATGGCAAAACGCTGCAGCGAGGCGGCAAACATCTGGTAGGCCTGCTCGCAGCTGTGCGCGGTCGTCAGGTACGGCACCTCCTGCAACAGGTCGCGCGCCACTGGCCGGCACCGGTTTCCGGCGTGCTGCGGCGCGCGCGGCAACGGGTAGTGGTGCACGAGCGCCGGATCGGCCTGCGGCCGTGCGATCAGGTAGCCCTGCCCCATCGCCACCCCCAGCTCGCGCAGCACGCGCAACTCTTCCGCCTGTTCCACCCCTTCCGCCACCAGTAGCGCGCCCGAGGCGCGCGCCATGTCCACCAGCGAACGCACGAACTGCGCCTTCAGCGGGTCAGCGTGGATGTTCTGCACGAAATACTTGTCCAGCTTGACCACGTCCGGACGCAGCTCCGACCACAGCCGCAGATTGGAAAAACCCTCGCCGAGGTCATCCAGTGCCAGCCGCAGGCCGGTGCGGCGCAGCTCGTCCACCAACTGGCGCAGCACCGGGTAGCCGGCATTGGGGCGGGTTTCGGTCAGTTCCAGCACCACCCGCTGCGGCGGCAGCCCGTTCAGCTGCAACAGGCCGAGCAGCGCCTCGACCGAGACATCGGCACTGAGCAGGGTATCGGGAATGACATTGATGAACAGGATGCCGGGCAGCTGGCGCAGCGCAAACTGGCGCAGGATTGCGGCGATGCAGACCTGGTCCAGCACCCCGGACAGGCCGGCGCGCGCCGCCTGCTCGAACAGCATCACCGGCGAATGCAGGATGGAATCGGACGGCCCACGCACCAGGGCCTCGTAGCCGTACAGCTCGCCGTCGGCCAGCTGCACGATGGGCTGGAACACCACCTGCACCTGGCCCTGACGAATGATCTGTTCCAGCAGCGCCTGATGCGCCAAGCCCGGCGCGACGCTGATCGTGACGGTTTCCAGCATGGTTTCCATTGCACAAGTCCGTTTCCAAGAGCGGAAAGGCTAGCGCAACAATATGACAAATCGGCGATGACGGCGGTGGCCGCTATTGCGGGCCGCCGCTTCCTGCACCACACTGACATTAACCGTATCCGACAAGGAAGACGCCATGCCCATGCTGCAACACGACGGACGCCAGCTGTATTACGAAGTCAGTGGCCACGGCGAACAGCCGCTACTGCTGTTCAATGGCCTGACCATGAGCACCGCCGCCTGGACGCTGATGGCGCCCTTGCTGGAGCCGCGCTTCAAGCTGATCCGCCTCGATTTCCAGGGCCAGGGCCAGAGCGAGCGGCGGGTGCAGGACAGCTACCCGCTGACGCAGCAGGCCGACGACGCCGCCGCGTTGCTCGACCACCTCGGCATCGAGCAGTGCTACCTCGCCGGCCTGTCCTATGGCGGCATGGTGGCGCAGCACTTCGCCCGCCGCCATCCGGCGCGGCTGTCGCGGCTACTGCTGGCCTCGACGCTGGCGTGGTCGGATGCGGCCAACGTTTACATCGCGCAGAGCTGGAGCGCGGCACAACAGGCCGGCGGCCCCGGACTGCGCTTCGACATCAGCCTGCCGTGGCTGTTTTCCAGCCGCTTCTTCGTCAGCAGCGCGCAGATGCTGCCGGACCTGCGCACCATCGCCGCCACCGTGGACTGGCCGGGGGTGGAACGCATTCTGGCCGGCATCCGTGAACACGACGCGCGCAGCTGGCTGGATGAGATCAGGGTACCGAGCCACATCATCGTCGGCAGCGAAGACCGCCTCACCCCGCTGTACCAGTCGGAACTGCTGCACCAGGGCATCGCCGGCTCGACGCTGACGGTTCTGCCCGGCGCCGGCCACGCCATCCACCTCGAGGCGCCGGCCGCCTTCGCGCAGCAGATCAGCCGCTTCGCCGACGCCTGAGCACGTGTTCACGATCTCGCACGCTCACGCGAGACAAGGCGAAAACGGCTGAGGAAGCGACGTTTATCCAGACATAAACAAGCATGCCGAAGCCGTGTTTAACGCGGCATCGCCCGATTGATATCAGTCGCAGCAGATCGTGAACAGGTTCTAAGGTGGAGAATGTCCGGTTTGCGCCACATTCGGACAGGGCGGTGACAGCCGCGTTGGCGCTGACTGGCATTTGATTAGAATGGGGCAACACCACAAGCACAGGACACCCCATGACGCCGTTTGCTCCCGCCCGTGATTTTCTGCACGCCACGCTGGAAGGCCGCTTTGCCGGCCCCCGCCACTGGCAGACCGCGACCCTGAGCCTGCAGTGGCTGGCCGAAGGCGTGCTGGCGCTGGCGCCGCTGGACGCCACCGACACGCTGGACCACGTGCTGCTGTCCACCGGCATCCACGGCAACGAGACCGCCCCGATCGAGGTGGTCAACAGCATTGTCAACGACCTGCTCGCCGGCGCCATGCCGCTGCGCTGCCGGCTGCTGGTGATGCTGGGCAACCCGGTGGCGATGCGCAGCGGCGCGCGCTTTACCGATTACGACATGAACCGGCTGTTCAACGGCACCCACATCAGCCAGCCGCAGGCACAGGAGGCGCGCCGCGCCGCCGAGCTGGAACAGCTGGCCGCCGACTTCTTCCGCGCCGCGCCGGCCGGCGTGCAGCGTCTGCACTACGACCTGCACACCGCCATCCGCGGCTCGGTGTTCGAGAAGTTCGCCATCTACCCGTACACCGACGGCCGGCCGCACAAGCGCGAACAGCTGCTGTGGCTGGAAAGCGCCGACGTCAGCACCCTGCTGCTGCACAGCAAGCCGGCAGCCACCTTCAGCTACTACACCAGCCACCATTTCCACGCCGACGCGCTGACGCTGGAGCTGGGCAAGGCGCGGCCGTTCGGCGACAACGACCTCGCCCGCTTCGCCGGCATCGACCGCGCGCTGCGACGCCTGGTCTCCGGCAGCACCCCGCCGCTGCCGGCCTACGACGCCAGCCGCTTCGCGGTGTTCCACGCCAAGTACGATCTGGTGAAGCACAGCGAGCAGTTCAAGCTGCACCTGGCCGATAGCGTGGAGAACTTCACCGCCCTTCCGCATGGCATGACAATTGCCGAAGATGGCGATATCCGTTATGTCGCCGACGGTGGCGAAGAACGCATCCTGTTCCCCAACCCCAAGGTCGGCATCGGCCTGCGCGCCGGCATCGTGATCAGCCCCTGCCAACTGGATTAGACGCTTATCCACAGCAAAACAGGGAAAAAGCTGTGGATAAGCTGTTGAAAGCCAAAAAAAACAGCGCGGCGTCAGCAGTTTGCTGACGCCGCGCATTTTTCGGGCATCGTCTGCCGCTTACACCAGCTTGCCCGGGTTCATAATGCCATCCGGGTCAAAAAGTGATTTCACCGCTTTCATCAGCCGGATTTCGGCATGACTGCGGCTTACGTCAAGATAGTCATGCTTGAGCAGGCCGACGCCGTGCTCCGCCGACATGCTGCCGTTGAAGTCGCGCACCAGCTCGAACACGTGCTTGTTGACCTGCTCGCAGGCGCGGCGGAAGTCGTCGATGGCCAGCGCCTCCGGCTTCAGCACGTTGATGTGCAGGTTGCCGTCGCCGATGTGGCCGAACCATACCACCTCGAACTGCGGGTACTCGCGCGCCAGGATCTCGTCCAGCTGCGCGACAAAAGCCGGTACCTTGCTGACCACCACCGCGATGTCGTTCTTGTACGGCTTGTACGGGGTAATCGACTCGCTGATGTCCTCGCGCAGGCGCCACAGCTCCGCCGCCTGCTGCTGCGACTGCGACAGCACGCCGTCGACCAGCCAGCCCTGCTCGGCGCAGTATTCGAACAGCGCCAGCGCCTGCGTCTCGGTGTCCGGCGCGATCTTCTCGAACTCCAGCAGCACGTAGTAGTCGGCGGCCTCGTCAAACGGCCGCTGCACCGTGCCGCGTGCCAGCACGTGGCGCAGCGCCTGCTCGGAGAAGAACTCGAATGCGGTCAGGTCCAGCTTGTCGCGGTAGGCGTTGAAAATATTCATGATGTCGGCAAGATTCGGCACCGCCAGCACCATCACCGCCAGCTCCGCCGGCGGCCGCGCCAGCCGCAGCGTGGCCTCGACGATGAAGCCGAGCGTACCCTCCGAGCCGATGAACAGGTGGCGGAAGTCATAGCCGGTATTGTTCTTGGCCAGACCGTGGTTCAGCTCCAGCACCTCGCCCTCGCCGGTGACCACCTTCAGCCCGACCACCCATTCGCGGGTCATGCCGTAGCGCACGACCTTGATGCCGCCGGCGTTGGTGGCGATATTGCCGCCGATCTGGCTGCTGCCGCTGGAGGCAAAATCCACCGGGTAGTACAGGCCGTTGGCCAACGCGAACTCCTGCAGCGTCTTGGTGATCACCCCCGCCTGGCAGCGCACGGTGCGGCCAACCTTGTCCAGCTCCAGGATCGCGTTCATGCGCTCGAACGACACCACCAGCTCGCCGTTGCGCGCTACCGCGCCGCCAGACAGGCCGGTACGGCCGCCGGACGGCACCAGCGCAAACTGCTCGCGCTGCGCCCAGCGCACCAGCGCCACCACCTCCTCCACCGTTTTCGGGAACAGCACCGCGGCGGCATCGGGCGTGAAATAGCGCGTCCAGTCTAGGCCATAGCGCGTCAGGGTATCGGTATCGGTGGCCACGCGGTCGGCGGCCAGCAGGCGGCCCAGTTCGGCCAGCTGTTGCGGTGCAAGCATGTGCGCTCTCTCTAGTCAAAAAACGGCAATCGGAGTCATAATACCCGATAAATTTAGTCAACAAAGGGCCATTCGTATCATGCAAACCGTATCGCTCGCCAAGGACAAGATCAAGGTATTGCTGCTGGAAGGTGTGCACCAGAGTGCACTCGACACCTTCCGTGACAATGGTTACCACAACATCGAGTATCACAAGAAGGCGCTGGCCGATAGCGAGCTGAAGGAGCGCATTGCCGATGCCCACATCGTCGGCATCCGTTCGCGCAGCCAGCTCACCGATGACGTGCTGGAGGCGGCGAAAAAGCTGATCACCGTCGGCTGCTTCTGCATCGGCACCAACCAGGTCGACCTCGCCGCCGCCACCCGCCGCGGCATCCCGGTCTTCAACGCGCCGTTCTCCAACACCCGCTCGGTGGCCGAGCTGGTAATCGCCGAGACCATCATGCTGTTGCGCGGCATTCCGGAAAAAAACGCCCTCGCCCATCGCGGCGGCTGGCTGAAATCGGCAGAAGGTAGCTTCGAAGTGCGCGGCAAGACGCTGGGCATCGTCGGCTACGGCCACATCGGCACCCAGGTCGGCGTGCTGGCGGAAAGCCTGGGCCTGAAGGTGGTGTTCTACGACATCGAGAACAAGCTGCCGCTGGGCAACGCGCGCCAGATCGGCAAGCTGCACGATCTGCTGGCCGAATCCGACGTGGTCACCCTGCACGTGCCGGAAACGGCGCAGACCAAGGACATGTTCGGCGCCGCCGAGCTGGCGGCGATGAAGGCCGGCAGCCACCTGATCAACGCGTCGCGCGGCACGGTGGTGGTGATCGAGGCGCTGGCCGCCGCGCTGGCCAGCAAGCACCTGGCCGGTGCCGCCATCGACGTGTTCCCGGTGGAGCCGGAGGGCAACGGCGAGGAATTCCTCTCGCCGCTACGCGAATTCGACAACGTGATCCTGACGCCGCACATCGGCGGCAGCACGCTGGAGGCGCAGGCCAATATCGGCGGTGAAGTCGCCGCCAAGCTGGTGAAGTACAGCGACAACGGCTCGACGCTGACCGCGGTCAACTTCCCCGAGGCCTCGCTGCCGGCCCACCCCGGCAAGTGCCGCCTGCTGCACATCCACAAGAACCAGCCCGGTGTGCTGGCGCGTATCAACGACGCCTTCTCCAAGCTCGGCATCAACATCGCCGCACAGTACCTGCAGACCAGCGACGAGATCGGCTACGTGGTGATCGAGACCGACAGCGCCGCCAGCCAGCCGGCGCTGGAGGCACTGCAGCAGATTCCCGGCACCCTGCGCTGCCGCGTGTTGTACTAGGACCACCCGCTGCGGCCAACGTTGGCCGCAAACGCAAAAACGCCACGGCTAGCCGTGGCGTTTTGTTTGGCCGCAGCGAAGGTCAGGCGCTGACCGGCTGCGCTTCCTTCATCAGCAGCGCCACCAGCGTCGCCACGCGCAGCTTCAGCTCGCGGCGGTCGACGATCATGTCCAGTGCGCCCTTCTCGATCAGGAACTCGGAGCGCTGGAAGCCCTCCGGCAGTGTCTCGCGCACGGTCTGCTCGATCACGCGCGGGCCGGCAAAGCCGATCAGCGCACCCGGCTCACCGATCACCACGTCGCCGAGGAAGGCGAACGAGGCGGACACGCCGCCCATGGTCGGGTCGGTGAGGATGGAGATGAACGGCAGCTGGTAGTCGGACAGCAGCTGCAGCGCGGCGGAGGTCTTCGCCATCTGCATCAGCGAGTTGAGGCCTTCCTGCATCCGCGCACCACCGGAGGCGGCGACACAGATGAACGGCGCACGCGCTTCGACCGCAGCCTGCACGCCGCGCACGAAGCGCTCGCCGACCACCGAACCCATCGAGCCGCCGATGAAGCGGAACTCGAAGGCGGCGACCACCGCCGGCATATTGTGGATACTGCCCTGCATCACTACCAGCGCGTCGTCCTCGCCGGTGCTTTCCGCCGCGGCAACCAGACGGTCAGGGTACTTCTTGCTGTCCTTGAACTTCAGGATGTCAATCGGCTTGACCTCGGCGCCGATCTCGCGACGGCCTTCCGCATCCAGCAGCATGTCCAGCCGCTCGCGGGCATTCAGCGAGTGGTGATGGTCACACTTGGGACATACCTGCAAATTGGCCTGCAGGTCAGTGTGGTACAGCACCGCCTCACAAGCGGGGCACTTGCTCCACAAACCTTCCGGTACCGCCGACGCCTTGCTCGTGCGCGGATCGCGCTTGATCTTCGGCGGCAGGAGTTTATTCAACCAGCTCATTGCTGACTCCTTGAATCAATACGTTGCGGCCAACGGTAACGTTGGCCGCAGGGTGCTGGCACGGGTGACCAGCATTGTTCTAACGGATGGCATCCTTCAGCGATGCCACCAGACGGGTAAGCTGCTCTTTGGCAGTTTCGGGGGTCGCCGCTTCGATTTCCTGCACCAGACGGCTACCGACCACTACCGCATCCGCGGCGGTGGAGATGGCGCGCGCCGTTTCGGCATCGCGGATTCCGAAGCCGACACCGATCGGCACATCAATAAATTCTCTAAGGGCGGCAATTTTACGCGCTACGTCGTCAATGTCCAGATTTCCGGCACCGGTCACGCCTTTAAGTGACACATAGTAGACATAACCACGTGCCAGCGCGGCGATTTGCTTGACCCGCGCCATCGGCGTGGTCGGTGCAATCAGGAATACCGGATCCAGTTTGGCGGCGATCAGCGCTGCCGACAGCTCGGCCGCTTCTTCCGGCGGGCAGTCCACGGTCAGCACGCCGTCGACACCGGCGACGGCGGCTTCCTGCGCAAACACCTCGTAGCCCAGCACGTGTACCGGGTTGAGGTAGCCCATCAGCACCACCGGGGTCTGCTGGTTGCTGCGGCGGAATTCGCGCACCATGTCCAGCACGTTGCGCAGGCCGACCTTGTGCAGCAGCGCGCGCTCGCTGGCACGCTGGATCACCGGGCCGTCGGCCATCGGATCGGAGAACGGGATGCCCAGTTCGATCACGTCGGCACCACCCTCCACCAGACCGTGCATCAGGCTGACGGTCAGGCCGGGATCGGGATCGCCGGCGGTGATGAACGGGATCAGGGCTTTTTCGCCGGCGGCTTGCAGGCGGGTAAAGGTTTCAGCAATACGGCTCATCACGCGTTTCCTTGCAGCCGGCCTGACAATCAGTCAGGCCGGTATCATCGGGGAGCGGCAAAGGTTGGCCGCAGTGCGGCCAACCCTGGCCACCTTACAGGGTCAGGCCCATCAGACCGGCGACAGTGTTGATGTCCTTGTCACCACGGCCGGACAGGTTGACCAGAATGATCTGATCCTTGGCCATGGTCGGCGCGATCTTGGCAGCATAGGCCAGCGCGTGGCTGGATTCCAGCGCCGGGATGATGCCTTCCAGGTGGCAGCAGTCCTCGAACGCCTTCAGTGCCTCGTCGTCGTTGATGGCCACGTATTCGGCGCGACCGATGTCCTTCAGCAGGCTGTGCTCCGGGCCGACGCCCGGGTAGTCGAGGCCGGCGGACACCGAGTGGGTCTCGATGATCTGGCCGTTCTCGTCCTGCATCAGGTAGCTGCGGAAGCCGTGCAGCACGCCCGGCTTGCCTGCCGACAACGGTGCCGCGTGGCGGCCGGTGGCCACCCCGTCACCACCGGCTTCCACGCCGACCAGGCGCACGCCGTCCACCTCGACATAGGGATGGAAAATGCCGATGGCGTTGGAGCCGCCACCGACGCAGGCCACCACCATGTCCGGCTGGCGACCAACCATCTCCTGCATCTGCTCCTTGGCCTCGATGCCGATGATGCGCTGGAAGTCGCGCACCAGCATCGGGTACGGATGCGGGCCGGCGGCGGTGCCGAGGATGTAGAAGGTGCTGTCGATATTGGTCACCCAGTCGCGCATCGCCTCGTTGAGCGCATCCTTCAGCGTCTTGGAGCCGGACTCCACCGGCACCACGGTGGCGCCGAGCAGCTTCATGCGGAACACGTTCGGCGCCTGGCGCTTCACGTCTTCCGAGCCCATGTACACCACGCACTCCATGCCGTAGCGGGCGGCGACGGTGGCCGAGGCCACGCCGTGCTGGCCGGCGCCGGTCTCGGCGATCACGCGCTTCTTGCCCATGCGCCGCGCCAGCAGCGCCTGGCCGATGGTGTTGTTGACCTTGTGCGCACCGGTGTGATTGAGGTCTTCGCGCTTGAAGTAGATCTGCGCGCCGCCGAGCTGCTCCGACCAGCGCTTGGCGTGGTAGATCGGGCTCGGGCGGCCGACAAAGTGTTTCAGTTCGTAGTGATATTCCTGCCAGAACGCCGGATCAGCCTTGGCACGGGCATACTCGGCATTCAGCTCGTCCAGTGCTGCCATCAATGTTTCCGCTACATAGACACCGCCGTACGGGCCGAAGTGACCGCGTGCATCGGGGAAGTCATAACTGCTCATGGAATGCTCCTGATGGTTTGATGATGGTAGCGGCACGCGGTGGCGCGCCGTGTTAATTCTGTGCCGCCCGCACCGCGGCGACGAAATCCGCCACCCGCTGCGGGCTCTTGATGCCCTTGCCGGCCTCGACACCGCTGGAGACATCGACCGCCGCCGGGCGTACGCGACGCACGGCATCGGCAACATTGTGCTCGTCCAGGCCACCGGACAGGATCAGCGGCAAGGGCAGCTGCGCCGGGATCAGCGTCCAGTCGAAGGTCTTGCCGGTGCCGCCGTGCGCGCCCTCGACAAAGGCATCGGTCAGCAGGCCGCGCGCGTCATGGTACTGTGCGGCCAACGTTTGCAGATCGGTACCCGGCTGCACCCGCACCGCTTTCAGGTACGGACGGTGGAAGCTGCGGCAGAACGCCGGCGATTCTTCACCGTGGAACTGCAGCACGTCGATGGCACACTGCGCCAGCACGGCTTCGATTTCCTCGCGCGTGGCGTTGACGAACAGCGCCACCACGGTCACGAACGGCGGCAGCGCGGCGATGATGGCCTGCGCCTGCGCGATGCCGACGTGGCGCGGGCTTTTGTCGTAGAACACCAAGCCGATGGCGTCGATGCCAAGGTTGGCCGCAGCTACCGCATCCTCGACACGGGTAAAGCCACAGACTTTGATACGAACGCTCATCTTATCTCCACAGGGTCAGGCGCGCGGCCTGGGCCTGCGACGGCAGTTCGAACTGCGCCGGGTAGCCGACACCGGTCAGGTACAGGCCATCGGGCATGAAGGTCGGCGGCGCCTTGGTACGGTCCGTCGCCGCCAGCAAGGCCGCCATGCCGGCAGTATCGAGCTTGCCCCTGCCGACATACAGCAGCGCGCCGACGATATTGCGCACCATGTGGTGCAGGAAGGCGTCGGCGGTGAGGTCGAAGCGCAGCAGGCCGTCGACTTCGCTGATGTCCAGCTGCTGCAGGTCTTTCAGCGGCGACTTGGCCTGGCACTCCGCCGCGCGGAAGCTGGAAAAATCGTGTCGCCCCAGCAGTACCGCCGCCGCCGCGCGCATCGCGGCCACGTCCAGCGGCTGGTGGTACCAGCCGACGCGGCCGGCGGTCAGCCCGGGGCGCACCGGGTGCGTCAGCAGGAAATAACGGTAAGAGCGGGAAAACGCGGAAAAGCGCGCATGAAATTCGTCACTGACTTCCCGCGCCCACACCACGGCGATCTCGGGTGGCAGGTGGGCATTGACGCCTCGCACCCAGGCATTGAGCGGGCGGATGGCATCACTGTCAAAGTGCACTACCTGCATCAGCGCATGCACGCCGGCATCGGTACGGCCGGCGGCGAGGGTCGTCACCGGATGGCCGGCAATGCGCGACAGCGCCTGGTTCAGTTTGTCCTGCACGGTGTTACCACCGGGTTGCGTCTGCCAGCCGGAAAACGCACGGCCGTCATACTCCACACCCAACGCAACTCTCATTGTCCCACTTTCACGAGTAAGCCGGACAACAGCAACAGCAGCAACAAGGCCAACGTGTCACGCATGGTCCACGGCGAAAAGCCTAACTTTACCTCATCCGTCGGGGCTTGTGTCAGTTGCGCCGCCAGCGCCGTACGCCACGCCGCCAGGCTCAGCGCCGGTGGATGCTGCAACCAGTGCTCGGCATAAAACAGCGTCAGCCCCAGCCGCAGCAGCACGCGCTCCAGCGGCAGGCCGAGCCGCGCCAACGGCTGCAGCAGCCACGCCAGCGCCTGCAGCATGCCCTGCTGCCCCAATTGCAGCCAGACGCAGCGCAGGCTCGCCATCAGCAACAGCAGCCGCAACTGCTGCTGCAGTGCCAGGGTCAGCCCCTGCCGCGACGGCGACCACGTGGCGGCGAGCAGCGCATCACCCGGCACCGACCAGGCGGTAACCAGCAGCAGGGTCAGCAGCAGCCAGCGCATGCGCCGCAACGCCAGGCACAGCTGGCGCCATAACAGGGGGAGGCAGAACAGGAACAACAGGGAAAGCGCCGGCCAGGACCAGGTTTGCAGCACCAGCGCCAGCAGCAACCACGCTACCAGCGCCAGCGCGGGATGGCCGCGCACGATCAGGAACCGTCCACCGCTTCTTTGGGCGCTTCCAGCAGCCCGGCATCACGCAGCAGGGTATCGGCCATCTCGCTGTCACCCATCTCGCGATACAGCTGCGCCAGCTCGGCAATCGCCGCCTGCTCCGACAGCTCACCGGCCACCGATACCGGCTGCCGGTCATTGGCGGCGAAGTCGGTGACACGGCGCGCTACCACCGGCTCAGGCGCCGCGAACTCAGGAAACTCCGGCTCCGGCGCCACTGGCGCCGACGGCGGCAGAGGCTCTGCAATCGCCGCAGCGGCCGCCGGCAACGGCACCTCGGGCGCCTCGACCTCGGCCGGCGCGGATGCCAGCACCACGGGCTCGCTCATCGGGCGTTCGATGGCGCGATACAGCGGGTTGTCCGCGTCCAGCGTGGCGCCCAGCTGCTGCACCCGCGTCCACAGCCCACTCAGCGGACCGAACACCGCCAGCACATCCAGCGCCACCGCCTCGAACTCGCCGCGATTGCCCTGCGCGGCGATCAGATCGAGCAATTTGATGCGCAGATCCTCGCGCTCCGGCTCGGCGCGCAGGGCATTGCGCAGCAAACTCTCGGCCGCCTCGCTGCGGCCATA
Source organism: Vogesella sp. EB (assembly GCF_001037925.1). Classification (NCBI taxonomy): domain Bacteria; kingdom Pseudomonadati; phylum Pseudomonadota; class Betaproteobacteria; order Neisseriales; family Chromobacteriaceae; genus Vogesella; species Vogesella sp. EB. Next base: position 59,291 of record NZ_LFDT01000013.1, read on the forward strand.
AGCCAGCAGCACGTCCGCCTCGGCCAGTACGTCGACCGTATCGAGCCGGATCTCCTCGGCCGGCGCGGGCGGCGGCACGAGCGCGGACGCTACCGCCACCACGGGCGGCGTCGCGGCCGGTGTCTGGCCGGTTTCCGCAGCGCTGTCCGCCGGTTTCTGCTTGCGGCGCCGTAGCAGCATCCACGCCAGCAGGCTGGCCACGGAAATACCGCCGACACCGGTCAGCACCCATTCCGTCAAGCGGCCATCAAGAAACGCCGCTTCGCTGTCCGACAACGGCGGCATGGCCGGTGCGGCACTGACCGCCACCGCGGGCGCCGGGCTGGCCTCCAGCCGGCTGATTTCCGCTTCCAGCCATTTCATTCGCTGCTGCGCCGCCTTCAACTGCTGGCCGATCTGCTCGGACGGCACCGCCGCTGCGACTGACGGCGCAGAGGCGCCCGGGACCGGCGGCGCGACTGAAGCCGGAGGTGTCGCCGCAGCCTTGGCCGGGGCGGTCACCGACGAGTCGTGCGTGCTGGCAGTGGGCGCCGACTTGTGTTCCGGGAACACCAGCCAGGCACCGGCAAACAACAGGTCGCGGTCACCGCCGGCAAAGGCCTGCGGGTTGCGTGCCAGCACCGCAGCCATCCAGGACTGCCGCGCCGCCGGGGCGTAGCGCTGCGCCAGCCGATTAAGGCTGTCCCCCGCCTTGACGCGATAGCCGTCCACCGGCAGCGCCTGCGCCGACGGGGCTACGTGCTTGCGATAGCGCTGGCCGGCCTTCGGCACGGCAACACTGAAACGGCGCACCACCTCGGCCTCGCCCAGCCGGGCCTGTAATTCAAAACCGATGCGGCTGCTGGTCACCAACTGAGGATGATGCAACCGCAAGAACTGACGCCCGCCACGGCTGCGCAGCGCAAAGCGTACCGCTTGCGCATCGCCCAGCCCGTGCAGCGCCGCCAGCTGGAACTGGCTGGCGTGATCGGCCGCCGGCCAGTCGCCCAGCAGCTCGACTTCCATGCGCAGCGGCAGCCCGCGTACCGACAGCAAACGCCCAGCACCGAAGGCGGGCGTGGCAGCACCAGTGATGAAACTCGGTTTTTCCGCCGGCAAGGCACTGTGCGGCGAAGGTTTCTTGTCGGGCGTCACCGGCCACTGCCCGGACGCCGGCAGGTGGTATTCGCGAATGGCACGGCCGGAAGGCCATGACAGCTCAAGGGCAAAATGCAGGCCCTGTTCACGGGGCAGCACCGGCCCGGACAAGGTAATCAGGTAGCGGCCGGGCGACACCTCGCTGGTGCGGATCGCCAGCTGGCGCACCGCTTCGGCGTAAGGCCCCAGCATCGGATAACGCTCCAGCGACGCCAGCGACGCCGTCGGCGCGCTGAGCCCGGCCTCCGGCTCGACCGCCACCTCGGCATAAAACGCCTCGTCGGCTACCGACAGCACCCGCAGCGCGCCGAGGCCGGCCCAGGCCGGCAACACCGCGCAGGCGGTCAGCAGGCCGGCCAGCACCGGGCGCAGGGCAAAACGTGGGTGACTAGCGTTGGTTTTCATCGGCGAAGGCCAGCGCTGGCATCAAAGCGAGGACAGCAGGTTGGCGGCTTCCTGCTTCAGCGAACCGCCAGCCTCGGCCACCAGCTCTTCCAGCACTTCGCGCGCGCCATCCTTGTCCCCCATGTCCAGATAGACACGTGCCAGATCCAGCTTGGTCGACAGCGGATCGTCCGACACCGACATGCCTTCGGTGCTGACTGCCGGCGTTTCCGCGCCCAGGCTGTCCAGACCGAAGTCGAAATCGACGCTATTGGCATCCGGCTCGGCTGCGGCCAACGTTTCCAGCGGACTCGCGGTGTTCACCGGCTCGTCCAGCTGGAAATCGAAGTCCAGCATGTGCTTGTTCTCCTCCGGCTCCGGTTCGGGCGGTGCCGGTTCCGCCACCACCTGCTCGGCGCTGGCCAGCAGGCTTTCGATATCCAGCTCCGGCGCCAGCGCCTTGGGTGGCGCATCCACGGCGAACGGATCGTCGCCGAGCAGGGCCGCACGCAGTGGATCATCATCCACGGCCGGCGCGACCGGTTCTGCCACTGCCGCAGCGGCGGCCGGTATACTACCCATCAGTTCGTTGTCGAGGTCGATGTCCATAGGTGACGCAGTGAAGGCACTGTCGGCCACCGCCTCGCCGGCGACGGCAACACCGCCATACAGGGCATTGGCGGGATCGATGCCGCGACCCAGTTTGGCGATCTTGTCCCACAGCGTGCCCTGCCCGTCCAGCGCGTCGTGCAGCGCTCTGGCGTGCGGTTCGAAGGCGACCCGATCCTGGCGTGACGCGTAGATTTCCAGCAGCTTGGCGCGCACCTCGTGCAGGGTCGGGTCTTTCGCCAGTGCTTCTTTCAGGATTTCCTCGGCCTGCTGGTCGCGGCCGTAGGCGAGGTAGACCTCGGCTTCGGCGATCGGGTCGACATCGCCGGCCTCGGCGCCGCCGGTACCGCTACGGGTGAAGTCGGTGAGGAAGGTATTGCCGGCGGTCATCGGCTCGGTATTGGGCTGGTGCAGCGACTGCTTGCGCAGGGTGCTGGCCACGCCAGCGTGGCCCGAACCCGCGGCACGACGGCGGCGCAGCATGATGATGGCCGCCAACCCCAGCAAGACCGCGGCCAGCGCACCGCCAATCAGCGGCAGATAGGCCATGATCTGGTCCAGCAACGGCTCGCCGCGCTCCTCGGCGGCCGGTGCCGGTTGCGGCGACGCCGCCGCCTGCAGCGCATTGAGGCGTTTTTCCAGTTCGGTGATTTTTTGTTGCGCCTGCTGCAGTTGCAGCGCCTGTTCGGAGACCACGGCGGAGGCGTCAACCGCTGGCGCCGAGGCGGGAGCGGTCACAGGCTCCAGCTTCACCAGCTGTTCCGTAGGGGCAGCCGGTTTGGCGGGTGCCACTGCCGGCGCCACAGCCGCTGCGGCGGCAACGGGTGCTGCCGCAGTAAGCTGCGGGGCACGATCGGCGGCGAGAAGGCTGTTGCTGCGCTCACGCCCGAGGGCACGGATTTGTGACAGTGGCGGCACCTTCAGGCGGGCACCGGCACGCAACTGGTCGGGATTGCCGGCGACGAAGGCTTGCGGATTGGCCTCCAGCAGTGCAGCCATCACCTGGCGCAGCGAAACATTGGGCAGCGCCAATGACGCCGCCAGCTGGTGCAGGGTCTGCCCCGAGCGCACGCTGATACGGTCCGGCGGCGCACGATTGACGATTTCGCGCGCGGCACGCGGCGGAGACGGTAGCCTTGGCGCCGGTGCCAGCCGCTCGCTCGGCGGACGGGCCGCAACCGGTGCCGGTGCCGGATTGGCCGGCAACGCATAATCGACCGGATCCAGCAGCACGGTATATTCGCGCACCGAACGGCTGCTCGGCATTTTCGCTTCCACCACAAAGCGCAGATAAGGCTCGCTGATCGGCGCCAGCGACGTGACCCGGATATACGGCCGGCCGTTGGCACGCTGGGCCAGCGTGAAGCGCAAGCTGCTCAGCAGCGGCGCGTAATCGACTTTCAACTCGCGAAAGGTATCCAGGGTGGCCAGGCCAACCCGCTGCACATCGCCATCCGAGCTGCTCAGCTCGATTTCGGCACGCAACGGTTCGCCAAGATTGGACTTGACGACGACCCCCCCCAAACCCGCCCAGGCTGCAGAAGAAAATGCCACTGACAGCATTAATACGCTCAGTTTTTTCTTGGCCAGCATTCTTTTTTGCTACCTTTCGGTGTGTTGTTTTGCTCTAGCGCCGTTGCCGCTCATTTATCCACCATTTGCATAAGCGTGGTGACGGCCGATTTTTAAACCGGTCTGATAAATCTTGCAAGCGAATAGCCAAATCAGTATAGCGACATAGTACCTTGAGATTCCGGCTCAGGCAAAATAGCCACGCTTCATCAGGGCTGCGGCCAGCGCCACGCAAGGCTCTGCGGCACCGGCGCGGACATTGTCGGCCGCCAGCCAGAACGACACGGTACCACCCGCCGTCTGCCGCACGCGGCTGACCCAGACCGCCTCGTTGCCGGACGCTTCCAGTGGTGTGACATATGGCAGTTCGCCACGCGGATCGTCAACGATTTGCAGACCGCCGGCGGCCAGCAGTTCGCGCGCCTTGTCCGCATTCAACGGGTCGCGGGTCTGCAGTGTCACCGCCCAGCCGTGACCGAAGAAGACCGGCACCCGCACGCAGCTGGCTTCGACCCGCAGCTGTGGCTCGGCCAGCACCTTGTGCAGCTCGTCGACCAGCGACTGTTCTTCTTCGCTGCTGCCCTGCTCGTCGACGTCGCCGATCAGCGGCAGCACGTTGAAGGAGATGCGCTTCTGGTAGACCTCCAGCTCGATGTCACGGGCGCCAAACAGCGCGGTGGTCTGGTTGGCCAGCTCTTCCAGTGCGGCGCGGCCGGTACCGGAGACCGACTGGTAGCTGGCGATGGTGACCCGCTCCAGACCGCTGGCCTGCAGTGCGGCCAACGCCTTGGCGACCGGTGTCACAGTACAGTTCGGCACCGCCAGCAGCAGGCCTTCGCCGAGATCATCCAGCGCGGCGTCGTTGATGCCGGGCACCACCAGCGGCACGTCCTCGGACAGCCGGTATACCGAACTGAAGTCGATCACGGCACAACCGGCGTTGCGTGCTTCCGGCACGAAGCGGCGCGACAGTTCACTGCCGCCGACAAAGATCGCCAGCGAGGCATTGGCAAAGTCAAAGTCATCCACCGTGGCCACATCCAGCTCGAGATTGCCCAGCGACACGGTTTCGCCGTCCTTTTCCGCCACATCCAGCGCAAACACGCGGCCGATCGGCAATGCACGTTCGGCCAGCAATTCAAGCACGGCCTCGCCAACCAGCGAGGTGGCACCAACAACAGCAATACGCAGGGTTTCAGACATTCTTTATCCAGTTCTAGAAAACGAAAAGGGCGCCGTTGGCGCCCTTGGCTAACAGTATCGCACTATTTTAGCGTTCAATCAGGATCCGCAACATACGGCGCAGCGGTTCGGCCGCACCCCACAGCAGCTGATCGCCGATCACGAAGGCCGACAGGTACTCGCCGCCCATGTTCAGCTTGCGCACGCGACCGACGCCGATCTGCAGACCGCCGGTGATGGCGGCTGGTGTCAATTCCTTGACGGTGATGTCGCGGTCGTTCGGCACCCACTTCACCCAGTCGTTGCCGGACTTGATGATGGCCTCGATCTCTTCCAGCGGCAGGTCTTTTTTCAGCTTCACGGTCAGCGCCAGGCTATGGCAGCGCATGGCGCCGATGCGCACGCACAGGCCGTCGACCGGGATGATCTCCGTATTGCCGAGGATCTTGTTGACCTCGGCCTGGCCCTTCCACTCTTCCTTGGACTGGCCGTTGTCGAGCTGCTTGTCGATCCACGGGATCAGGCCGCCGGCGAGTGGCGCGCCGAAGAACTCGGTCGGTACGTCTTCACGGATGGTGGCGGCAACCTTGCGGTCGATGTCGAGGATGGCGGACGATGGCGTGGCCAGCTCGTCGGCCACCGCGGCGTGCACCACGCCCATGCCCTTCAGCAGTTCGCGCATGTGGTTGGCACCGCCGCCGGAGGCCGCCTGGTAGGTCATCGAGGACACCCACTCTACCAAGCCTTCGCGGAACAGCCCGCCCATACCCATCAGCATGATGGAGTTGGTGCAGTTGCCGCCGATGAAATCCTTGACGCCATTGGCGAGGCCGGCTTCGATCACGTTGTTGTTGACCGGGTCGAGCACGATGATGGCGTTGTCTTCCATGCGCAGCGTGGAGGCGGCGTCGATCCAGTAGCCGTTCCAGCCGGCGGCGCGCAGCTTGGCGTACACCTCGGTGGTGTAGTCACCGCCCTGGCAGGTGACGATGGCGTCCATCGCCTTCAGCTCGTCGATATTGCGCGCGTCTTTCAGCGGCGGTACGTCGCGGCCAACGTTGGGGGCGGTACCACCGACATTGGAGGTCGTGAAAAACACCGGTTCGTCGATAACGGCAAAATCATTCTCTTCCAGCATGCGCTGCATCAGCACGGAACCGACCATGCCGCGCCAGCCAACAAAACCTACTCGCACGATAATTCTCCTGAATGTCTTGGGTGTTTGAAACTGTCTCGCCAGCCATCTCTTGACAGACCGGCTTTATGTAGTGATCAGCCCCATTGTGCAGGGCAACAGCGGCACGCACAATGGGGCTGACGTTTTTTATTCAAACAACATTAAAGATGCAAATTACAAGGCCGCAACCACCGCATTGCCCATGCCGGAGCAGCTGACTTTCTCGCAACCGGTCTCGAAGATATCGGCGGTGCGATAGCCCTGCGCCAGCACCGTTTTCACCGCGTTTTCCACGCGCTGGGCGGCGGCTTCCTGGTTGAAGGTGTAGCGCAGCATCATCGCCGCCGACAGGATGGTGGCCAGCGGGTTGGCCAGGTCCTTGCCAGCGATGTCCGGCGCCGAGCCGTGGCTAGGCTCGTACAGGCCCTTGTTGTTCTGGTCCAGCGACGCCGACGGCAGCATGCCGATGGAGCCGGTGAGCATCGAGGCCTCGTCGGACAGGATGTCGCCGAAGATGTTGCCGGTCACCATCACGTCGAACTGCTTCGGGTTGCGCACCAGCTGCATCGCGGCGTTGTCGACGTACATGTGCGACAACTCCACCTGCGGGTACTCGCGCGCCACGTCGATCATGATTTCTTTCCAGAACTCGGTGGTCTCCAGCACGTTGGCCTTGTCCACCGAGCACAGCTTCTTGCCGCGCTTCATCGCGATGCCGAAGGCGACGTGGGCGATGCGGCGGATTTCGCCCTCGCTGTAGCGCATGGTGTTGTACGCCTCGCGCTCGCCCAGCTCGTTGACGGCGATGCCGCGCGGCTGGCCGAAGTAGATGTCACCGGTCAGTTCGCGCACGATCATGATGTCGAGGCCGGACACCACTTCCGGCTTCAGCGTCGACGCGTTGGCCAGCTCCGGGTACAGGATCGCCGGACGCAGGTTGGCGAACAGGTTGAGATCCTTGCGGATCGCCAGCAGGCCACGTTCCGGACGCAGCGCGCGCTCCAGGTTGTCGTACTGCGGACCGCCGACGGCGCCGAGCAGCACCGCGTCGGCATCGCGACACAGGTTCTGCGTGAACGACGGGTAGGGATGGCCGAACTCGTCGTAGGCGGCGCCACCCAGCGGCGCCTGCTCCATCTCGATCGGCAGGCCGTCGCTGCGCAACACTTCCAGCACGCGCTGCGCCTGGGCAATGATTTCCGGACCGATGCCGTCACCTGGCAAGACTGCAATTTTCATGATCTTTATCCCGTAGCGTGGAGGACAAGGTTGGCCGCATTGCGGCCAACCTTGGATAGTGGGTTCAGGCAAACAGCCACGGCTGCGCCGCGCGGTGCTTGCTTTCAAAAGCCTTGATCTCGGCTTCGTGCTTCAACGTCAGGCCGATCTCGTCCAGACCGCCGAGCAGGCAATGCTTGCGATGCTCGGTGATGTCGAAGGCAAACACCTTGCCGGACGGCGTGGTGATGGTCTGCGTCGGCAGATCCACCTGCAGCGTATAGCCTTCGGCCGCTTCGCACTCGCGGAACAGCTGGTCGACCACTTCCGCCGGCTGCACGATGGGCAACAGGCCGTTCTTGTAGCAGTTGTTGAAGAAGATGTCGGCAAACGACGGCGCAATCACCACGCGGAAGCCCTGGTCTTCCAGTGCCCACGGCGCGTGCTCACGCGAAGAGCCGCAACCGAAGTTCTCCCGCGCCAGCAGTACTTGCGCACCGGCGTAGCGTGGGAAGTTGAGCACGAAGTCCGGGTTCAGCGGCCGCTGGCTGTTGTCCATGCCCGGCTCGCCGTGATCGAGGTAGCGCCATTCGTCGAACAGGTTGGGACCGAAGCCGGAACGCTTGATCGACTTCAGGAATTGCTTGGGAATGATGGCGTCGGTATCGACGTTGGCGCGGTCCAGCGGGCACACGAGGCCGTCAAGGGTGGTAAATGCCTTCATTGTGCTGCCCTTTCGATGGCGGAACCTGCGTTTCTGAGATCCTGGCCGACACCGGCCACGGTATTGCATCCGGTGACTGCCGCCAGCAAGGCCAGCGCAGTCAGAAGTCGCATTGTCATGTCTGTTCTCCTAGCTCTGGCCCGCTTACAGCGCGCGAATGTCGACGAAGTGGCCGGCCACCGCGGCGGCCGCGGCCATCGCCGGGCTGACCAGGTGGGTACGGCCGCCCTGGCCCTGACGGCCTTCGAAGTTGCGGTTGGAGGTGGACGCGCAACGTTCGCCCGGCTGCAGGCGGTCGGCGTTCATCGCCAGACACATCGAGCAGCCCGGCTCGCGCCATTCGAAACCGGCGGCGACAAATACCTTGTCCAGCCCCTCGGCCTCGGCCTGCGCCTTGACCAGACCAGAGCCCGGCACCACCAACACCTGCTTGACGTTGGCCGCCTTGCTGCGGCCCTTGGCCACCGCGGCGGCTTCGCGCAGGTCTTCGATACGGCTGTTGGTACAGGAGCCGATGAACACGATGTCCACCGGAATCTCGTTGATCGGGGTATTGGCCTGCAGGCCCATATAGGCCAGCGCGCGCTCCATGGAGCCCTTCTTCACCGGATCGCTTTCCTGCGCCGGGTCCGGCACGCGGCCGTTGATGTCGGTTACCATTTCCGGCGAGGTGCCCCAGGTCACCTGCGGCTGGATGGCGGCGGCATCGAGCACCACCACTTCGTCAAACTGCGCGCCGTCGTCGCTGTGCAAGGTGTTCCAGTACGCCACGGCGGCGTCCCACTGCTCGGCCTTCGGCGCGAACGGACGACCCTTCACGTAGTCGATGGTTTTCTGGTCCACCGCCACCAGGCCGGAGCGGGCACCGGCTTCGATCGCCATATTGCACAGGCTCATGCGGCCTTCCATCGACAGCTCGCGGATCGCTTCGCCGCCGAACTCGATGGCGTAGCCGGTGCCGCCGGCGGTGCCGATCTTGCCGATGATCGCCAGCGCCACGTCCTTGCCGGTAATGCCGGCCGGCAGCTTGCCGTCGACACGCACCAGCATGTTCTTGGATTTCTTCGCCACCAGCGTCTGGGTCGCCATCACGTGCTCGACCTCAGAGGTGCCGATGCCGTGTGCCAGTGCGCCGAAAGCACCGTGGGTGGAGGTATGGCTGTCACCACAGACCACGGTCATGCCAGGCAGGGTGGCGCCCTGCTCCGGCCCCATCACGTGCACGATGCCCTGGCCCTTGTCCTTGAACGGGAAGTAGGCCAGCGCGCCGAAGGCCTTGATATTGGCGTCCAGCGTTTCCACCTGCTGGCGCGAGATCGGGTCCTTGATGCCCTCGTCCCAGTGGTCGGTCGGCGTATTGTGGTCGGCGGTCGACACCACCGAATCGACGCGCCACAGCGGACGATTGGCCAGCTTCAGGCCTTCGAAGGCTTGCGGGCTGGTCACTTCGTGGACCAGGTGACGGTCAATATAGAGCAATACGGTGCCGTCTGCTTCTTCGTGCACCACGTGGCTGCTCCACAGCTTGTCGTAGAGGGTCTGTGCGGTCATGGTTCTGTTTTCCCGATGAGTTTGCCGACAACATTCCGGCAGTGGATCCGGTCATTCTGTCACGTCCGCCGGGGGCGGAACAAGCCGTTGCGGCCAACCTTGGACAGGCCGCCGACCGTGAATAGTGGCCCTATCATTGACCAAGCCGGTTCCTAGTACAAGATAAGCATTTATACTAGTAGTGACACTACCAAGATAAGCCGATCGCACCATGAACGACGAGCGCAACACCAGCCCGCTGGGCGAATTCATCCGCAGCCACCGCGAGCGCGTCTCTCCGCAGCAGGCCGGCCTGCCCGCCGGCAGCCGCCGCCGCGCCAAGGGCCTGCGCCGCGAGGAAGTCGCCGCGCTGTGCGGCATCAGCCCCACCTGGCTGACCTGGATCGAGCAGGGTCGCACCCAGTCGGTATCGGCCGCCACGCTGGCACGGCTGGCCGACGCGCTGTTGCTGAGCCGCGCCGAACGCGACTACCTGTTCAACCTCGCCGGGCAGAAGAACCCGGACGACGCCCACCTCGCCAGCGATCCGGAGGCACAGCAGGCACTGGCGCTGGCGGTCGGAAAAATCGACGGCCCGGCCTATGTGCTGGACGGGCTATGGTTCGTGCCGGCATGGAACGCGCAGGCCGCTACCCTGTTCCGCGGCTGGCTGGACCAGCCGGAGCCGCGCCACAACCTGCTGCACTTCATGTTCCTGCACCCGCTGGCGCCGCAGCTAGTCGACGACTGGCCGACGCGGGCGCGCCGCATGGTGGCGGAATTCCGCGCCGAGATCAGCGCCCGTCGTGATGACGGCGAAGTCGGCGCCCTGCTCGACGGCCTGCGCCGGCAGAGCGGCGACTTCGACAGCCTGTGGCGGCAGCAGGACGTTCAGGGCCGCGAAGGCGGCGAGCGCGCGTTCAACCACGCACAGCTGGGACGGGTCAGTTACCAGCAGCTGACGCTGCGGCTGGCCAACGCGCCGGGACTGAAGCTGGTGATGCTGCTGTCGGCGTAAGCACGCCGCACGGCGACTGCGGCCAACCTTGCTCAGCCATGCGCCATTGCAGACGGCGTGCGCAGCCAGCGCCAGCTCACCAGCACGCCGATGAAGGTCACCACCGCGGACACGGCAAAGGTCAGCGTCACCCCGCCATACGGCCACAGCACGCCGCCGAGCAGGCCGCCGGCGCTGCCGCCGATGCCGAAGGAGGCAATCACGTACAGCCCCTGGCCGCGCGCCTGGTGCTGCTCGGCAAAGTAGCGGTGGATCAGCCCCACCGCCGCCGCGTGGTGCACGCCGAAGGTGAAGGCGTGCAGCGTCTGCGCGAACACCGCCACCGCCGGCTGCGCCAGCAGCAGCGCAATCAGCACGAAGCGCAGCGCGGTCACCAGCAAGGATGCCAGCATCAGCTGCTCCAGCGTGAAGCGCGCCATCAGCCGCGGCATCAGCAGGAAGACGCCGATCTCGCAGATCACCCCCACCGACCACAGCCAGCCGATGGCACTCTTGCCGTAGCCAGCCTGCTGCAGGCCGATCGAATAGAAGGTGTAGTACGGCCCCATGCCGAAGGCGAGCAGGAAGCAGCAGGCAAACAGCGCCAGCACCTGCGGCCGCCGCAGGGTGCCGGCAATCGACTGTCGCGATGTACTGCGCGGCGCGGCGTGCACCTCCGGCACGAACCAGGCCGCCAGCGCGATCAGCAGCAGCAGCGTCAGTACCGCCCACGGCAGGTTGGCCAGCCCGAGCAGCTCCAGCAAGGCACCACCGACCAGCGACAGCGTGACAAAACCGATCGAGCCCCACACCCGCACCCGGCTGTAGCGCCCCGGTGTGGCGCGCGTCAGGTGCGCGGTGCTGGCCTCCACCAGTGGCAGCGCCGCCGCCCAGAAGAAGTGCGACACCGCCAGGCTGACGAACACCCACCAGAAGCCGTTGTCCAGCCCGACAAAGGCAAACGCCAGCGCCGACAGCAGCGAGGTCGACAGGATGATACTGCGCCGCCGGCCACGCCTGTCGGCCAGCCAGCCCCACAGCCCCGGCGCCACGATGCGTGCCAGCGTCGACAGCGCCATCAGCACCGAGATCTGCACAGTGCTGAACGACAGCGATTCGAGGTACAGCCCCCAGAACGGGCCGAACAGCCCCTGGAAGGCGAAATAGCTGAAGTAGAACGCGGCGAAAGGACGCAGGTCGGCAACGGCGGGCATGGCGGATTTTCTTTCAGGCAAGGGCAAAAACAGGCGCGGGGCGGCATGATAGCGCCATTGCCGGCCCCCGCCTATCGCTCACCAGCTGTCCTTGAAACGGGAGATGTCGCGGCGCGCCTTTTTCGTCGGCCGGCCGTCGCCGTGCGGGTAGCTGGCGTGTTCGGCCTTTTGCAGCGCGATCTGGTGTTCGCGCGCGGTCACCGACTCTGCGCTCTCGCTGTACAGCAGCTGCGCCTCCCTGGCCGGCCGTCGCTGCGTCGCCAAGGCCAAGATGGTGACCTTGTACTCCAGCCGCTCGATGCGGATCAGCAGCTGGTCGCCCTCCTTCGCCACCCGCGAGCCCTTGACCCGCTCGCCGCCGACCAGCACCCGCCCCAGCTCCAGCGCCTCGTGCGCCAGCTGCCGCGTCTTGTAAAAGCGCGCCGCCCACAGCCACTTGTCCAGCCGCACCTTGTCGTCATCCGCACCTGCGGCCAACCTTGCCTTGCTCATGGCGCCACCTGCCACGCCGCCTGCAGCAGCCCCGGCAGTTCCAGCTGCAGCCGATCACCGCCCTGCAACCGACCCACCCCTTCCGGCGTACCGGTAAACACCAGATCACCGGCACGCAGGCCGTAGATGCGCGACAGGTAGCTGACGATGGTTGCCACCGGGAACTGCATCAGCGCGCTATCGCCGTGCTGGCGCAACTCGCCGTTGATGTGGAGGCTGAACTGCAGCCGCGCCGGATCGGCAACCAGGTTGGCCGCAACGAAATCCGACACACAGGCGGCGCCGCGAAAGCCCTTGGCCTTGGTCCACGGCAGTCCCTTGGCCTTCACCTCCGACTGCACGTCGCGCGCGGTCAGGTCCAGGCCGAGGCCGTAGCCGGCGATGCAGGACAGCGCGTCGGCTTCGTCGACGTGGTCGGCGTCCTTGCCGATCAGCAGCACCAGCTCGCACTCGTAGTGCACCTCCTGCGAGTAGTCCGGCAGCACGATGGGGCTGCCCTCGTGCAGCAGCGCCGCGTTCGGCTTCAGGAACACCACCGGTTCGCTTTCCACCGCATTGCCAAGCTCGGCGGCATGGGCGGCGTAATTGCGCCCGATGCAGAACACCGTATTCACCCGCTGCGCGGTCCCCGACAGCTGCACGTGCATGAATGTTTCCTTTTCTGAAATGGGTATGGGTGGCCTGCCGGCAGCGGTAATGCCGCCATGCAGAACGGGCCAGCGACAGGCAAAGCACAGCCACGGTTGCAGTATGATTTTCCTGTCGCCACAGGGCAACCTTGCCGCCACTGCGGCCAACCTCGCCAGCTCGCCTTGGGCCAGCGATTGATGCATCGCAACATACCAAAAGCATGAGACAAGTTATACTGCTGCCATCATCCGCACCACCCGCCCAGACGGCTGCCCTTGCCGCTGCTGGCATGGCGTTTGCGAGCCCGCAACGATATTCCTGCGCTGCAACAATAAGGCGCTGTGTTTTGTCATAAAGCGGTGGTACAGTCGTAACCATCTACCGACAGTGCCAGCAAGAAAACAGCCTGCATGCAGGGCGGGATGGTGCTTGATCGTCTTTCCACTTTCGAAGGAGAACCAATGAGCCAGGAAACCCCCAACCCGCTGGACAGCTTTTTTGCCAATCTGTCCGAGGCCAATCAAAAGTGGATGCAGCAGTTCGTCAACTCCATGAGCAGCGGCCTGACGCCGCAAGATGCCGCCAACCCGATGGCCGGCGCCTGGAACCAGATGGTCAACAACGCCACCCAGTTCATCGCGATGCAGAACAACCTGTACCAGCAGCAGATGAACCTGTGGATGCAGTTCCTGGGCCAGAACGGTGCTGCCGCTGCCCCGGCGGCGAGCACTGACCGCCGTTTCTCGGCACCGGAATGGAACGAGCATCCGTTCTACAGCTTCATCAAGCAAAGCTACCTGCTGACCTCGAAATGGATGACCGACCTCGCCGACCAGACCCATCTGGAAGGCGAAGACAAGGAACGGCTGGCGTTCATTACCCGCCAGTACGTCGACGCCATGGCGCCGACCAACTTCATGCTGACCAATCCGGAAGTGATCAAGCAGGCCATCGAGACCAAGGGCGAGAGCCTGGTCGAAGGCATGAAGAACATGATGGAAGACATCCAGAAGGGTCACATCTCGATGTCGGACGAAACCAAGTTCGAGATCGGCAAGAACATCGCCTGCACCCCGGGCGAAGTGGTGTTCCGCAACGACCTGATGGAGCTGATCCAGTACACGCCGACCACCGGCGAAGTGTACGAAAAGCCGCTGCTGATCGTGCCGCCGTGCGTCAACAAGTACTACCTGATGGACCTGCAGCCGGACAACTCCATGGTGCGCCACTTCGTGGCCCAGGGTTACCGCGTGTTCCTGGTCAGCTGGAAATCCGCGACGCCGGAGATGCGGCAGTACCAGTGGGACAACTACATCGAGGAAGGCGTGATCGCCGCGGCCGAAGCGGTGCGCAAAATCACCAAGCAGAGCAGCATGAACGCGCTGGGCTTCTGCATCGGTGGCGTGATTCTCACCACCGCGCTGTGCGTGATGGAAGCGCGCGGTCTGAACTACATCGATTCCGCCACCTTCATGACCTCGCTGATCGACCACACCGATCCGGGCGAGATCAAGGTGTTCCTCGATGACAACTTCTTCAAGGGCCGCGCCGCCAAACTGGCCGCCGGCAACGGCGGCATCGTCAGCGGCAAGGAGCTGGGCCGTACCTTTGCCAGCCTGCGCGCCAACGACCTGGTGTGGAACTACGTGGTCAACAACTACCTGCTGGGCAAGACGCCGCCACCGTTCGACCTCTTGTACTGGAACAACGACGCGGTGGATCTGCCGATGCCGATGCACACCTTCTTCCTGCGCGAGTTCTACGACCGCAACGCGCTGACCAAGCCGGACAGCATCACGCTGTGCGGCGTCAGCATCGACGTGCGCAAGATCAAGGTGCCGGTGTACATCTTCGCCGCGCGTGAAGACCACATCGTGCCGTGGAAATCGGCCTTCGACGGCGTCAAGTTCCTGGAAGGCGCCGCCTCGCGCCGCTTCATCCTCGGCGCTTCCGGCCACATCGCCGGCTCCATCAACCCGGTGACCAAGGACAAGCGCAACTACTGGGTCAATGAAACCCTGGCCGCCGATGCCGATACCTGGCTGGAAACCGCGCAGAGCATGCCCGGCAGCTGGTGGAAAGACTGGGACGGCTGGCTGGCACCGCAGTCCGGCAAGAAGGTGGCCGCACCGAAGGCAATGGGCAGCAAGGAATTGCCGCCGCTGTGCCCGGCACCGGGTCTGTACGTGCAGGCCAAAGCCATGCCGCAACTGGCGGCCATGCAGTAATCAACCCGGTTCATGATTGTGCTACAGTGTTTCTTGTGCGTCGCACAACAGCACTGTAGCCAATAATAAGCAAACACACTCGTGGAGAAACTCTCATGCAAGATATCGTGATCGTTGCCGCCCTGCGTACCGCTGTCGGCAGCTTTGGTGGTTCGCTGTCCAAAATCCCGGCGCCGGAGCTGGGTGCAACCGTTATCAAGGGTTTGCTGGCAAAGACCGGCGTGCAGCCGGAAGCAGTGAGCGAAGTGATCCTCGGTCAGGTGCTGACCGCCGGCGCCGGCCAGAACCCGGCGCGCCAGGCACTGATCAAGGCCGGCCTGCCGGTGTCGACCCCGGCCTCCACCCTCAACGTGGTGTGCGGCTCCGGCCTGCGCGCCGTGCACCTGGGTACCCAGGCCATTGCCAACGGCGATGCCGAAATCGTGATCGCCGGTGGCCAGGAAAGCATGTCGCTGTCGCCGCACATCCTGCCGGGCTCGCGTGACGGTTTCCGCATGGGCAACGCCCAACTGGTGGACACCATGGTCGCCGACGGCCTCACCGACGTCTACAACCAGTACCACATGGGCATCACCGCCGAAAACGTGGCAGCCAAGTACGAGATCAGTCGTGACGAGCAGGATGCGCTGGCACTGGCGTCGCAGAACCGCGCCGAAGCAGCACAAAAAGCCGGCAAGTTTGCCGACGAAATCGTGCCGGTGCTGGTACCGCAGCGCAAGGGCGATCCGGTTGCCTTCGCCAGCGACGAATACATCAAGGTTGGCACCACCGCCGAATCGCTGGCCAAGCTGCGCCCGGCGTTCAAGAAAGACGGTTCCGTGACCGCCGGTAACGCCTCCGGCATCAACGACGGCGCCGCCGCGGTGATGCTGATGACCGCCGCCAAGGCCGCCGAACTAGGCCTGACGCCACTGGCGACCATCAAGTCCTACGCACTGACCGGCTGCGCGCCGGAAATCATGGGCATCGGCCCGGTAGCCGCCACCCGCAAGGCGCTGGACAAGGCCGGCTGGAAAGTGGAAGACCTCGACCTGGTGGAAGCCAATGAAGCCTTCGCCGCACAGGCACTGGGCGTGGCAAAAGAGCTGGGCTGGGGTGCCGACAAGGTCAACGTCAACGGCGGCGCCATTGCGCTGGGTCACCCGATCGGCGCTTCCGGCTGCCGCGTGCTGGTCACCCTGCTGCACGAAATGCAGCGTCGCGATGCCAAGAAAGGCCTGGCGACACTGTGCATCGGTGGCGGCATGGGCGTGGCGCTGGCGGTAGAACGCAAGTAAGCCTGCCGCACGCAAAACCAAGCCGGAGCCTGCTCCGGCTTTTTTCATGCCCTATTCATTTACAAAAAGACAGACTATTGCGCCAATTGGCAAAATAATTTGCACAAAAAACCCCGCCATCGCAGAATGCATACAATCTCCCACCGAGAAGCACGATGACGCACTCCATCCCTACCCGCCTGGCCGCACTACGCCGCCACATGCAACAGCAAGGCATCGCCGCCTGCCTGATTCCGTCCTCCGATCCGCACCTGTCCGAGTACCTGCCATCCTACTGGCAGGGCCGGCGCTGGCTGTCCGGCTTTCACGGCTCGGTCGGCACCCTGATCGTCACCGCCGATTTTGCCGGCCTGTGGGCCGACAGCCGCTACTGGGTGCAGGCGGAACAGGAGCTGGCCGGCAGTGGCATCGCGCTGATGAAGATCCAGACCGTGGCGCAGCCGCTGCATCTGGACTGGCTTGCGGCCAACCTTAGCGCCGGCGACGTACTGGCGGTGGATGGCGACGTGCTCGGCCTGGCCAGCGCCCGCGCGCTGCAGGACAAGCTCCTCGCCGCCGGCATCACGCTGCGCAGCAACCTCGACCTGCTGCAGGCGGTGTGGCCTGAGCGCCCGCCGCTGCCGAGCCAGCCGGTGTACGAGCACCTGCCGCCATTCGCCGCCACTCCCCGCGCCGACAAGCTGGCCGCGGTGCGCCACGCGATGCAGCAGCACGGCGCCAGCCACCATTTCATCTCCACACTGGACGACATCGCCTGGCTGCTGAACCTGCGCGGCGGCGACGTCAACTACAACCCGGTGTTCATCAGCCACCTGCTGCTGAACGGCAGCGGCGGCACCCTGTTCGTCGGTGACGGCAAGGTCGACGCCGCGCTGGTGCAAAGGTTGGCCGCAGACGGCATCGCCGTCGCCGGCTACGAGCAGGCCAAGGCCGCGCTGACGGCGCTGCCGGCAGACAGCCGCCTGCTGCTGGACCCGCGCCGCGTCACTCTCGGCCTGCGCGCCGCGGTCGCGGCCAACGTTGCCGTGCTCGAGACCATCAACCCCAGCACCCTGCTCAAGTCGCGCAAGAGCGAGGCCGAGGCGCAGCACGTGCGCGACACCATGGTGCAGGACGGGGTGGCGCTGGCCGAGTTCTTTGCCTGGTTCGAGGGCGCGGTCAACCGCGAAACCATCACCGAGCTGACCATCGACGAGCAGATCACCGCCGCACGCGCGCGCCGCCCCGGCTTCGTGTCGCCCAGCTTTGCCACCATCGCCGGTTTCAACGCCAACGGCGCGCTGCCGCACTACCGCGCCACCGAGGCGCACCACGCCGCGATCGAGGGCGACGGCCTGCTGCTGATCGACTCCGGCGGCCAGTACCTGGGCGGCACCACCGACATCACCCGCGTGGTGGCGGTGGGCCAGCCCAGCGCCGAACAGAAACGCGACTTCACGCTGGTGCTGAAGGGCATGATCGCGCTGTCGCGCGCGCAGTTTCCGCAGGGCACGCTGTCGCCGATGCTGGACGCGCTGGCACGGGCGCCGATCTGGCAGCACGGCATCGACTTCGGCCACGGCGTCGGCCACGGCGTCGGCTATTTCCTCAACGTGCACGAAGGCCCGCAAAGCATCTCGCGCTCGCAGCCGGACGCGACCATGGCGATGCTGCCCGGCATGATCACCTCCAACGAGCCGGGCATCTACCGCCCCGGACAGTGGGGGGTGCGCATCGAGAACCTGCTGCTGAACGTGGCCGCCACCAGCAACGAATTCGGCGACTTCCTCTGCTTCGAAACGCTGACCCTGTGCCCGATCGACCTGCGCTGCATCGAGCGCACGCTGCTGAATCAGGAAGAAATCGACTGGCTCAACGACTACCACCGCCGCGTGCGCGAACAGCTGGCACCACAGCTGGACGGCGCGGCACTGGCCTGGCTGCAGCAGCACACCCACGCGCTGTAACAGCAGCAGCCCCCTGCCGTCCAAGCTTGGCCGCAACACTGCGGCCAACCTTGTTTCCGGCACAAGCCGTAGCGCCATCCCCGGCACCGGCTGTAGTAAACTGGCGCTCCAGCCCGTCAGGATATTCATATGCGATACCCCCTCCTTGTGCTGTTCCTGCTGCTGGCAGGCTGCAGCCAGCTGAGCCGCGCGCTGGCGATCTACACCGAAGACTGGCCGCCGCTCAGCTTCCGCAACAGCCAGGACGGTGCCGCCGGCATGGCGGTGGAAGTGGTGCAGGCGCTGCAAAAGCGCACCGGCAACCGCAGCGTCATCCAGGTGCAGCCATGGGCGCGCGCCTATCACCACCTGCTGAGCGAACCAGACGTGCTGCTGTTCACCGTGGGCCGCAATGCCGAGCGCGAAGGAAAGATGACGCTGCTAGGGCCGGTAGCGATCTCCAGCACCGACGTGTTTGCGCTGCGCGAACAGGCGCAGCAGCTGCGTGACATGGGCGACGTCAGGCGGCGGCTGCCGACCGCGGCCTATCGCGGCAGCATTTTCGAGAGCACCGCGCGGGCGCACGGCTACAACGTCACCGCCACCACCGACCCGCAGCATTCGGCCAAGATGCTGCTGGCCGGCCGCGTGCGGCTGTGGGCGGAGGGCAATATCGTGGTGCCGCAGGTGCTGCAGCGGCTGGGAGTGGCCGACAGCGCGGTGGAGCGCATCGCCACGCTGGAATCGCTGGCGCTGTACCTCGCCTTCTCCAAGGGCACATCGCGGCAGCAGGTGCTGGCATGGGAGCAGGCGCTGCGCGACATGAAGCGTGACGGCAGCTTCCAGGCCATCCACAAGCGCTGGTTCCCGCTCAGCGCACCGCCACTGGAGGTGCTGCGTGTCGGGCTGGAACCGTAGGCCCGCCACGCAACAGCCATGAAAAAACCCCGCGGTCAGACCGCGGGGTTTTTTGTGGCGATGCCGGCCGGCGTGATCAGGCCTTGACCACCTTGGCAATCGCTTCGGCGACGTAGCCGATGTTCTTGCTGTTCAGTGCCGCCAGGCAGATACGGCCGGTGGAGACGGCGTAGATGCCGAACTCTTCCTTCAGGCGCTCGACCTGGGCCACGGTCAGGCCGGTGTAGGAGAACATGCCGCGCTGCTTGATCACGAAGCTGAAGTCCTGCTCCACGCCCTGGGCCTGGATCGCTTCCACCAGTGCCACGCGCATGGCGCGGATGCGCTCGCGCATGCCGGCCAGTTCGTCTTCCCACTGCTGGCGCAGTTCCGGGCTGGACAGCACCGCCGCCACTACCGCACCACCGTGGATAGGCGGGTTGGAGTAGTTGGTACGGATCACGCGCTTCAGCTGCGACAGCACGCGGGCCGACTCTTCCTTGCTGTCGGTCACGATCGACAGCGCGCCGACGCGTTCGCCGTACAGCGAGAAGCTCTTGGAGAAGGAGCTGGACACGAAGAACTGCAGGCCGGAGGCGGAGAACAGGCGTACCGCGACGGCATCAGGCTCGATGCCGTCGGCAAAGCCCTGGTAGGCCATGTCGAGGAACGGCACCAGACCGCGGCTGCGGCAGGCTTCCACCACTTCCGCCCACTGGGCGTCGGACATGTCGGCACCGGTCGGGTTGTGGCAGCAGGCGTGCAGCACGATCACGGAACCGGCGTCCAGGCCCAGCAAGAAGGCTTTCATCGCCTCGAAGTTCACACCACGGGTGGCGGCATCGTAGTACGGATAGTTTTCCACGATGAAGCCGGCGGATTCGAACAGCGCGCGGTGGTTTTCCCACGACGGGTCGCTGATGTAGACCTTGGCATCGGCATTCAGGCGCTTGAGGAAGTCGGCACCGATCTTCAGCGCACCGGTACCACCCAGCGCTTCGGCAGTCACCACGCGGCCGGCGGCGGTCAGCGCGCTGTCGGCGCCGAACAGCAGGTTCTGTACCGCGGAGGTATACGTGGCCGGGCCTTCGATCGGCTGGTAGCCGCGCGGCGGCATCGCTTCCAGGCGCACCTTTTCGGCGGCCTTCACGGCAGCCAGCAGCGGGATCTTGCCGTTGTCGTCGTAATAAACGCCGACACCCAGGTTGACTTTCGTCGGACGGGTATCGGCGTTGAAGGCTTCGTTCAGGCCAAGAATCGGGTCGCGCGGCGCCATTTCCACGGCGGCGAAGATCGAAGAGGACATGCGGGGCTCCAAAGTGTTGAATTGCTTGCTGCCGGCGGTGTACGGGTAGCCACCGGCCGGCAGACAGGGTGACAAAATCCGGATGCAGAAGTCTATCACGAGGCATCGCGCCGCGCTGCGGCAAGCAGCTTGACGTTTGTGCGGCAGGCTTGCGCCGATACGCGTCATGGCGGCACATCCTGCCATGATGGCGGCGATGCCGGCCGGCCGCGCGCAGCCGATAGCCACAGCGGGGCAGCATTGTGTCAATTCCGCCCGGTCGGGGCGATGCCAGCCGGCGCGGCGACCGTTGCGGCCAACCTTGCGCGGCGGCACCCTGCCCGCTGCGGCCGGCGGTGAACGCGTGCTACCATCGCGCCTTTCCCTGTCCGGCCCCGACCCTCATGCACATCGTACGCTTTGCCGCCTGCCAGCCCAGCCCGTGGAAGAACGGCGGCGGCGTCACCCGCCAGCTGCTGATCCGCCCCGCTGCGGCCAACCTTGACGACTTTGCGCTGCGCGTCAGCGTCGCCGATGTCGACAGCGACGGCCCGTTCTCGCGCTTTGACGGCATCGACCGCTCCCTGACGCTGCTGGAAGGCGGCGGCCTGCAATTGCAGCGCGACGGTGCGCCACTGGCCACACTGCAAGCGGACAGCCCGCTACTGCATTTTGCCGGCGAATGGCCGATCAGCAGCCAGCGCCTGGCCGGCAAGGTGCGTGATTTCAACATCATGACCCGTCGCAGCCAGTGCCACCACCGTGCCGAACGGCTGTCACTCGACGGCAGCCTGACACTGGCGCACGCCGGCCCGCTGCTGCTGTTCGTGGCACAGGGGGACGCGGTGACGGTGAGTAGCGACGGGGCCAGCGACACGCTGCAGCAGTTCGACCTGCTGTGGCTGGAGCACGCCGGCACGCTGCAACTGCACAGCGACAGCGCCTGCCAGCTGTTGCTGGCGCATGTCGTGTTTGCTGGAGAGAGGAGCAACGGCGATGCCTGACGACATCGCCTCGCCCTGCGTCAAGCAATGCCAGCTAGATGCCAGCGGCCGCTACTGCACCGGCTGCCTGCGCACGCTGGCGGAGATCAGCGGCTGGGCAGCGGCCAGCAACGCACAGAAACAGGCGGCCTTGCAGCGCATCGCCAGCCTGCGCCAGCCCTTGCCGCTGCGCGAGCTGAACTGCCGCCGTTGCGGCCAACCTTTCCAGTGCGGCAGCGGCGGCGACAACGGCGGCTGCTGGTGCATGACCCTGCCGCCGCTTGCCAGCGCCGACGGCGGCGGCGACTGCCTGTGCCCGACCTGCCTGCAGCAGTTGGCCGCCCCGCGCTAACCGCTTACTTCAGCATGTCGTAGGCCAGTTTTAGGATCAGCACGCTGACCAGCAGCAGGAACAGGATGCGCACGAAGCCGGCGCCTTTGCGCATCGCGATGTGCGAACCGACCATGGCGCCGGCGACATTGCACACCGCCATCGGCAGCGCATAGCCGAACAGCACGTTGCCGGTCGGGATGAAGAAGCTCAGCGCCGCGATATTGGTCGACAGGTTGACCACCTTGGCCGAGGCTGACGCGTGCAGGAAATCAAACGCGAAAAAGCGCACGAACAGGAACATCAGGAAGCTGCCGGTACCCGGCCCGAACAGACCGTCGTAAAAGCCGATGGCGGCGCCGATCAGCACACCGACCACCAGCTCGCGACGACCGATCGCCACCGGCGCGTGCACCGCGCCTAGGGTCTTCTTACGGAAGGTGTACACCGCCATCACGATCAGCAACACCAGCACCAGCGGCCGCATCACCGAAGCCGGGATCAGGCTCACCGCCGCCGCACCAGCAAACGACATCACGAACGCCGCCGCCGCCGCCGGCAGCACCAGCCGCCACGGAATGGTGACCTGGCGCAGGTAGGAACGGGCCGCCGACAGCGTGCCCATCGCCGAGGCCATCTTGTTGGTACCGAACAGCGCCGGCACCGAGGCATTCGGCAGCGCATTGAACAGCGCCGGGATCTGGATCAGGCCGCCACCGCCGACGGCGGCGTCGATCAGGCCGGCAAGAAACGCAAACGCGCACAAAAACGACAAAGTCAACATCAATAGCATTCCGGACGAGGCAAGCCGCGCATTGTACGCCTTGCTGCCGGCGCCGCAACAGAACAGCCTGTTCCGGATATGCCGTGGCGATATAGTGCTTCGCTTCCAACGCCCACTGCCGCAGAATGGACGGCAAGCCTTCACTCACCTCCCGATCTCTCCGGTAGCACGCCATGGATACCACGCAACTGGGCTACCTCGCCGCCCTTCTCACCACCGGCAGCTTTTTGCCGCAGGTACTGCACACCCTGCGCACCCGCGACACGCGCAGTATTTCATTGTCGATGTACCTGATGTTGGTGTGCGGCACCGGCACTTGGCTGCTGTACGGGCTCTCCATCGCGGCGCTGCCGGTGGTGCTCGCCAACGCGCTGTCGATGCTGCTGTCGTCGGTGATTCTGGTCATGAAGCTGCACGAGGTAGTGCGCACCCGCACAGCAAAAAGCGCGCCGTAGCGCGCCTTGTCGTCACCGTGCGGCCAAGCTTTAGCGCCGCACCGCCAGCAATGGCTCCAGCAGGCCGCTGAGCCCCATCCAGATGATCTGCACCCCCAGACACAGCAGGATGAAGGCGGTCAGGCGCAGGAACACCACCGAGCCGGTCTGCCCCAGATAGCGGAACAGCTTGTCGGCATTGCGCAGGCACACCCAGATCGCGAGGCAAATGGTGGCTACCGCCGCCAGGCTGGCCACCGGCGCGATGGTGTAGCGCGCCAGCGCGGAACCGGTGCCGGTCAGCGAGGCGCCAATGGTGATCGCCACCGAAATCGAGCCCGGCCCCACCGTCAGCGGGAAGGTCAGCGGATAGAACGCGCGCTGCTTCAGCGCCTCGCGATGCTCGCCCTGCGCCAGCTGCGGCGATGCCTCCGCCGGCGCGTCGTTGAGCATGCGCCAGGCGGCGATGGTGATCAGCAGGCCGCCGGACACCTGCACCACCGGCAGCGACACGCCGAAGAATTCCAGCACCACGCCACCGATATACATGCTGCCCAGCAGCAGCAGGAAGCAGTAGATCGCAATCCGCCGCGCCAAGAATGCGCGCTGCGCATTGCTGTTGTGCGAGGTCAGCGAGATGAAAAACGGCACCAGACCGGGCGGATTGATGATCGGCAGCAGCGCCGCCAGCACAAACAGGTATTTGCTCACAAACAGGGACAACATCGGGGTCATGGCCGGAAAACTCGCAGGGTGGGGGTACAGTCGCCGGATTCTAGCATTGCTTGCCCACCGCCATGCCAGCGGCGTGCATGACCACGCGATCAGCGCGGCACAAATAGCGGTTTGCACGTAAAATCAGCGTATGAACGACCTGTTTGCCAAAGAACCCCACAAGCCGCTGGCCGAAGCGCTGCGCCCAAGCTCGCTCGACGACGTCATCGGCCAGCAACACCTGATCGGCAGCGGCAAGCCGCTGCGCATGGCGATCGAGGCGCAAGTGCCGCATTCGATGATCCTGTGGGGGCCGCCCGGCGTCGGCAAGACCACGCTGGCGCGCATCCTCGCCGGCGCCTTCGACGCCGACTTCATCCCGCTGTCGGCGGTGCTGTCCGGCGTCAAGGACATCCGCGAGGCGGTGGAACGCGCCCATGCCACACTACAGCGCAGCGACCGCCGCACCATCCTGTTTGTTGACGAGGTGCACCGCTTCAACAAGAGCCAGCAGGATGCCTTCCTGCCCTTCGTCGAATCCGGGCTGCTGACCTTCATCGGCGCCACCACCGAAAACCCGTCGTTCGAGGTCAACGCCGCGCTGCTGTCGCGGGCGCAGGTGTACGTGCTGCAATCGTTGAGCCGGGACGAGCTGCTGGCGCTGTTCCGTCGCGCCTCGGCGCAGGGCGCGCTGGACGGACTGCAGTTTGACGACGACGCCCGCGACGCACTGGCCGGCTACGCCGACGGTGACGCGCGCCGCTTCCTCAACCTGCTGGAACAGACCCGCACCGCGGCACTGGCACGCAAGGTTGGCCGCATCGACAGCGCCTTTCTCGGCGAGGTGCTCAGCGTCAACGCGCGCCGCTTCGACAAGGGTGGCGACGCCTTCTACGACCAGATCTCCGCGCTGCATAAATCGGTGCGTGGCTCCAACCCCGACGCCGCACTGTACTGGCTTTCCC